>NZ_JAFCTF010000013.1:0-130280 GCF_049895885.1 Acinetobacter sp. TSRC1-2 | reverse complement strand
CCCCTTTTCCGCATTATTTTAGAAATAACACTTCGACTGTTTATTTATTCCGCAAAATAAGAAGGTTTTTTATTTTTACGCTTCAATTTACAAAGTTTTTCAGTTTAAAACCTATAAACAAGTCAAATACAATACCTATCCAGACCATTTTGATCACTTCCATTCTCCTTTTTTATATCCTATGTTCTCGTCAAGCCCTTAAATAGCTTTCCTATCTAAATACCAACAAGTGGAATATACAAACAAAGAAGATTCACTAGATTTAAAACGAAATCACTTTCAACTAAATCAACATAAGAGATTATTTTTCATTTATCGTTTCTATTTTATTAAAACAACTCATTAATCTCTTCAACTAGCTCAGCCATCCACCTTCAACAGGTTTGTATTGCTTTATTGGTAGCAATTAAATTGCTTCTAATATTGAACTGCGCTTATTAAAGAGATTACTCAAACCATGTTGAATGTTGAATGTTGAATGTTGAATGTTGAATGTTGAATGTTGAATGTTGAATGTTGAATGTTGAATGTTGAATGTTGAATGTTGAATGTTGAATGTTGAATGTTGAATGTTGAATGTTATTATTAAATTTCAGGCATAAAAAAACCGCATTTAAGCGGATTATTTATATCATCTTTTAAAAAGATGGTCGGAGCAGTAGGATTCGAACCTACGACCCCCTGGTCCCAAACCAGGTGCGCTACCAAGCTGCGCCATGCTCCGAATTGGGGTGAATGATGGGGCTCGAACCCACGACAACCGGAATCACAATCCGGGGCTCTACCAACTGAGCTACATCCACCGTTACAACATTTTCAGATTCTAAAATATCAAGCAACCATAAATGGTGCGCCTGACAGGATTCGAACCTGTGACCATCCGCTTAGAAGGCGGATGCTCTATCCTACTGAGCTACAGGCGCATGACCTATGATATCAAATACCATGAAACCTTCGCCTTGAAGAATTGGTCGGAGCAGTAGGATTCGAACCTACGACCCCCTGGTCCCAAACCAGGTGCGCTACCAAGCTGCGCCATGCTCCGATTCATCTTAGCTTCATACTGCACTTCATGCGGTACGGTGTGCATTCTAGGCGTGACGCTTAGCAACGTCAACACCTAGAGTCAAAAAAAATCAAAAAAACGCTTCGAATGTATATTTATCAAGCACTTTAGACATTTTATATACAAATATCAGCGTTTTAAATTGGCACTGAAATTCAACATGCGATCGAGAGGTAATTTAGCTCGTTCCGCAAGGGCTGGATCAACGTGTATTTCTTGATCACCCTTTTGTAAAACCGCTAAAATTCCATCCAATTCATTCATTGCCATCCATGGACAATGTGCACAAGAACGGCACGTTGCGCCCTCACCTGCTGTTGGCGCTTCAATCAGAATCTTGTCTGGTACGGCTTGTTGCATTTTATAGAAAATGCCACGGTCGGTTGCCACAATTAAACGCTCATTGGGCAGGGTTTGTGCAGCTTTAATCAGTTGCGAGGTACTTCCTACGGCATCCGCGATATCAACCACAGATTCTGGTGACTCTGGATGCACTAATACCGCTGCATCTGGATACAATGCTTTCATGTTGGCAATACCACGTGCACGAAATTCTTCATGCACAATGCAAGCACCATCCCAAAGCAACATCTCTGCACCCGTTTTCTTCTGGATGTAACGACCGAGATGCTGATCTGGTGCCCAAATAATCTTTTCACCCAAACTATCTAGATGTTCAATAATTTCAACTGCACAACTTGATGTCACCACCCAATCAGCGCGGGCTTTGACTGCCGCAGAAGTATTGGCATACACCACAACGGTATGATCAGGATGAGCATCACAGAACGCAGTGAACTCATCTACCGGACAACCGAGGTCCAAAGAACAGGTGGCTTCCAAAGTTGGCATAAGCACAGTTTTTTCAGGGGAAAGGATTTTTGCGGTTTCTCCCATGAATTTCACACCCGCCACCACCAAGGTTGACGCTGCATGGTCACGACCAAAACGGGCCATTTCTAATGAATCTGAAACACAACCGCCCGATAGTTCAGCGAGCTCTTGAACTTCGGGATCGCAATAATAATGAGCGACAAGGACAGCATCGCGTTTTTTGAGTTCTGCTAGAATTTGCGCAAACTTTTCCTGTTTGACTTCATCACTCAAATGAATATCTTTAGGCTCACCTAAACGATCTAAATGCGCCTGTACAATTGATTTAGCCTCATTGGCAATTAAATTGGTCGCATTATTCATAAACGTCTTCTCTATCCTTAGTGCTTGTAGACTACAAGCCGCACACTCAATTCACTGATCAGAATGGCATCATGCTTTTTTGACCAGTCATTAAAAACTTTCCATTATAAAAAAGCCTCACTACGGAGGCTTTTCATTCAACTTAACTTAAGAACGGTAATCTGCATTAATCTTGACATAGTCATAAGACAGATCGCAAGTATAGACCGTGTCTTTTGCCTGACCTCGTCCCAAATCAACACGAATGGTCATTTCAGCTTGAGACATCACGCGTGCGCCAGCTTCCTCCGTATAGTCTGCTGCCGCACCACCATCTTTGCAGATTTGTACATCATCTAACCAAACCTGGATTTTTTCAACATCTAAATTTTTTACCCCTGCATAACCGATGGCTGCAAGGATACGTCCCCAGTTTGGATCGGATGCAAAAATTGCAGTTTTCACCAAGGGTGAATGGGCAATGCTATAAGCAATATCGCAACATTCTTGGGTATCAGCACCGCCTTCTACTGCAACTGTAATAAATTTGGTTGCCCCCTCGCCATCGCGAACAATCAGTTGTGCCAGACGTTTCATCACTCGTGTTAAAACATCAAGAACCGCAGCATAACGTGGATCATCAGTTGAGGTGATTTTTGCACCGCCTGCTTGACCTGTGGCCACAAAAATACAGGAATCATTGGTTGAGGTATCGCCATCGACCGTAATACGATTGAAAGAAACATTCACTGTTGTTTTTAATAGTTGCTGTACCAATTCACGGCTGATCGGTGCATCTGTTGCGACATAACTCAACATGGTCGCCATATTTGGACGAATCATGCCTGCACCTTTAGAAATACCGGTCATGGTATATATGACACCATCTAGCTCGAATTGTTCAGATGCACCTTTAGGCAAAGTGTCTGTGGTCATAATGCCGGTCGCTGCATCTAACCAGGCATCATCGCGTAACGAGTCCAGTGCCGGTTTCAAACCTGAAATTAAACGTTCAAGTGGAAGCTGCTCACCAATCACACCAGTTGAAAAAGGTAAAATTTCACTCGCAGATACACCAGCAAGTTCAGCTAATTTCACACAAGTTGCTTCAGCATTCGCCATCCCAATTTTGCCGGTACCTGCATTGGCGTTACCGGTATTAATGACTAAATAACGTGGATTACCCACTTGAAGATGCGCTTTACATACATGCACGGGCGCAGCACAAAATGCATTTTGGGTAAATACACCGGCTACATTGGAACCTTCAGCAAATTCAAAAATGACCAGGTCGCGTCGGTTCGGATAGCGCACATACGCTTCAGCTGAACCAATTTTTACACCTTTAACCACATGCATCTGTGGCATTGTTACATCGCCGACCGCCATTTTTAAACTTCCAGATAAGTTCGTGATAAAAAGACAGCTTAGTAGAAATTGACTAAAAAATCGAGCAGAACACTTTGTTTGATTTATTTTTTATTTAGTTGATATTTCCAGGCATAAAAAAACCAGTCCGCAGACTGGTTTAAATCACGACATCGGTTTAATTAGAAGCCAACTGGCTAGCTTCTGACAATAATGCTTGTTTGGCTTTTTCTTGACTTGCTGTAGATAAAGCAGGATTAGACGCCACAATACGATTCGCATTAGCTGCATTGGCTGCAGTCACTGCTGCAGTTTTCAATACTACCGGGCGTTGATTCGGATTAGCAAAAGTATAACGAATACCAGTGCGTGGGCTTGCAACTGTAATGTTACCGTCTTGAGCAACTGCTGGAGCTGTGGTTGCGCCACGAGCAGCTTGAACTTTGTCTACAGTTGTGGTTTGAGCTGCATTATTTGCAAAAGTCAAAGCAGGAATAGCTAAAGCTGCAATCATCAATGGTTGTAATACTTTTTTCATTGTCTTTTCCGCTTTTCAGTGTTCGATATGCAACTAAATAACACTTAATTTAGTTCTCTGCAAACGTATTCACATCTTGAAAAACTAAATACTCTATTTAAAAGGAATTAAAAAAGCCACTTTAAAAAGCACCTCTCAACAAACAAGAGGAATATTTAAAGTGGCTTAGCAGTCTGGGTAAAATTAAATTTTACCGTGACATTGTTTGTATTTTAGACCAGAACCACATGGACATGGTGCATTACGGTTTGCAGGTGGAATAATGATTTGTTCGTCGACTGGAGTATATTGTGCATCGCTATCCTCAGTCAGATCACCCGTTAGACCATCCACTTCCGCATGAGAAAGATTCAACTGCATCGCTTCAGCTTGAGCTTGTTGCTGTGCTTCCATTTCAGCCAGTTCTTCAGCTGTAGGTACATGAACGCGTGAAAGATCAGTAATTACATCCGACTTAATCACCGCCAGCATATTTACGAATAGGTTAAATGCTTCTTTCTTGTATTCTTGCTCTGGGTTCTTTTGCGCATAACCACGCAAGTGAATGCCTTGACGCAAGTAATCCATCGCCGCCAAATGCTCTTTCCAATGACGGTCCAAAGCACTGAGCATAAAGTGACGTTCTAGCATTGCTGCAGATTCATCACCCATTTGTTCACGGCGATCACGATAGCGAGTCACGATTTCATCAGAAATACGTTCCACCAAGGCTTCTTCATCTAAACGGCGATCTTCTTCCAACCATTGATTAACCGGTAAATCAATTCCCAGATCATCACTTAATGCACGTTCTAAACCATCAATATCCCATTGATCATGAATGGATTCAGGTGGAATATAATTCGCAATCACACCTTTAATCACTTCGTGATGCATTTCTTCGATGTATTCTTGTAAGGTACTTTCAGTCAGAACTTCATCACGCTGAGAATAAATGATCTTACGTTGTTCGTTATTGACGTCATCATATTTCAACAAGTTCTTACGAATGTCGAAGTTACGAGCTTCTACTTTACGTTGTGCATTTTCGATCGAACGTGACACCATCTTGTGTTCAATCGCTTCATCTTCTTGTAAGCCCATCGCACGCATCATGCCGACAACACGGTCACCCGCAAAAATCCGCATCAAATCATCTTCAAGCGACAAGTAGAAACGTGAAACACCCGGGTCACCTTGACGACCGGCACGGCCACGTAACTGGTTGTCGATACGACGCGATTCGTGACGTTCTGAACCAATAATATGCAAGCCGCCAGAACTTAATACCATTTCATGGTTTTGTTCCCATTCGGCTTTTAAGCGTGCTTCATCTTCAGCGGTATGGTTTTCAATTTTCGCAAGTTTGGCTTTCCAGTTACCACCGAGCAAAATATCGGTACCACGACCGGCCATATTGGTGGCAATAGTCACCGCATTTGGTGAACCGGCTTGCGCAATAATGTCCGCTTCGCGTTCATGTTGCTTGGCATTCAACACTTCATGGGTAATACCGGCTTCTTTCAATTTATCAGAGAGAATTTCTGAAGCTTCAATGGTTGCTGTACCAATCAGGATCGGTGCAACGCCTGCTTCATGAATATTTTGAATTTCTTGAATAATCGCGTTGTATTTACCATTACGGTTTAAATAAATTAAATCATTTTGGTCATTACGAATCATTGGACGGTGCGTTGGAATCAGCACCACATCTAGACCATAAATTTCTTTCATTTCCGCCGCTTCAGTATCAGCAGTACCTGTCATACCTGAAAGCTTTTTGTATAAACGGAAATAGTTCTGGAAAGTCGTGGTTGCAAGGGTTTGGTTTTCCGGTTGAATTTCCAGACCTTCTTTTGCTTCAACTGCCTGGTGCAAACCTTCTGACCAGCGACGACCCGGCATGGTACGACCGGTGTTTTCATCCACAATAATCACTTCACCATCATTGATGATGTACTGAACGTTACGTTGATAAAGATAATGCGCACGAATGGCAGCTGAAACATGATGAACCAAGTTCAAGTTAGCCGATGAATACAAGCTCTCGCCTTCTGCAAGCAAGCCCATACGAATCAGTTCATCTTCTACTGTTTCATAACCGATTTCTGTCATTTCGACAGAGCGTTGTTTTTCATCAATCCAGAAGTGCCCACCATCGGCTACTTTTTCTTCTTTTTGCGGGGTCAGTTTTGGTGGAATGCTATTGATTGCAGCATACAATTGTGAAGAGTCATCGCTTTGACCAGAAATGATCAATGGTGTACGTGCTTCATCAATCAGGATCGAATCGACCTCATCGATAATGGCATAAGTTAAGCCACGCTGTTTTTTCTCAGCCAGTGAGAACACCATGTTGTCACGAAGATAGTCAAAACCGAATTCGTTGTTGGTACCGTAAGTAATATCGGCACGATAGGCTTCTGCTTTTTCGGTCGGATTTTGCATTGAGTAAATAATACCAATGCTTAAACCCAAGAATTCGAATAAGGGACGGTTTAATTCGGCATCACGTTGTGCCAAATAATCGTTCACGGTAATGACATGCACACCCTGGCCACTAATGGCATTGAGATAACATGCCAAGGTACCCATCAGGGTTTTACCTTCACCGGTACGCATTTCTGCAATTTTACCTTCGTGAAGCGTAATACCACCAATCAACTGTACATCGTAATGGCGCATCCCCATGATTCGTTTTGCCGCCTCACGACAAACCGCAAATGCTTCAGGCAATAATTTATCAAGGCCATCGCCTTTGTTATATCGTTGTTTGAATTCTTCAGTTTTTGCAGATAAGTCTGCATCGCTTAGTGCAGATATCGTCGGCTCGAGCGCATTAATCTTATCTACGATTTTACGCATGCGTTTGAGTTCGCGCTCATTTTTGGTACCGAAGATGCCTCCGATCAGACTTGCCAACATGAATAGACTCTCTAAATCTTGCTTGTCGAATGAATAAATTTTTTCTCAGTCGTTATTATGGTGCTAGAAATTTGAAGTACAAGGGTTTTGCACAAAACCGATAAAAAAATTCTGATCATTCGTTCTAGCACATGACCGCTAAGGAAAATTAATGTAACAAATTTTAAACAGCCAATATAGTCATAAAATCCGTCATTTATCCAGATTTTACCAATCAAACCACTCACGTATATTCCATTTACTCATAAAGAAATACAAAAAGGCTATTTTCCTTGGAAAAAAAATTGCGCCATATTAGATCTCATCAAAGTTTATAACAAAGAATATGAGGCTATAAAAATGACATTACGTTTAGGCGATACTGCACCGAATTTTCAGCAGGATTCAAGTGAAGGCACAATTAATTTCTATGATTATCTGGGAGATAGTTGGGGGATTTTATTTTCCCATCCTGCGGACTATACCCCGGTATGCACCACTGAACTTGGCTATACCGCAAAACTGAAAGATGAATTTGATAAACGTGGTGTAAAAGCCATCGCCCTATCAGTTGATGATGTCGAATCACATAAAGGTTGGATTAACGACATTAATGACACTCAAAATACTACGGTCAATTTCCCGATCATTGCCGATAAAGATCGTAAAGTTTCCACTCTTTATGATTTCATTCACCCCAATGCCAGTGAAACCTTAACAGTTCGTTCTTTGGTCATTATTGATCCAAACAAAAAGGTACGCTTAATTATTACTTATCCTGCATCTACTGGGCGTAACTTCAATGAAATTTTACGTGTCGTAGACTCATTACAACTGACGGACAAGCATAAAGTTGCTACGCCTGCCAACTGGCAACAAGGTGAAGATGTGGTGATTGTGCCTTCTCTTCAAGATGCAGACGAAATCAAACAACGTTTCCCTAAAGGCTATACAGCGGTTAAACCTTATTTGCGTTTAACACCCCATCCTGAGTGAGGATCAGCGGAGCACTGCTCTGCCCGAGCGCAAGACGAACAGCGATGCTGTGAGTAAAAGAATAAAATGCTACTTTAATTTTGTCGCAAGACAAGCGAAAAGCGTAGTTTCAAAATTGGAGCACGGTTCCACCCTGAGGAATATATTCTGCAAAAAGATCAGAAGCTATGCTTCGAGTGCGAGGAAATAATCAAGCGATACTTGCTTCAACCCTCAGATGAACCACAATGCTGCTCATCAGGACTAGAATAACGAGCCAGATCCTGACCCTGCAAATGCCTGTCTTATGACAGGCTTTTTTATTCCGCTAAAGAGTTGAATTACAAAATCAAGTTGGTATTTATTTCATAGGCGGTTTATAAATACGCCTAATCATCTTAAGAATAAATATTGTGATTTATAATATTCATCATTTGCACTGCGGCACGATGTGTCCTGTTTGCGGCCCTCTGTTTGGGCAAAAAGGCCTACATGCCGAAGTGGTTTGTCATTGTCTACTGCTTGAAACCGATCAAGGTTTGGTACTGATCGATACCGGTTTAGGCGTACAAGATTATCTGCATACCAAAGCCCGCTTGGGTAACTTGGTTTCACGACTGGGTCGCATCGAAAACAATTTAGAGCTGACTGCGATTGCACAAATCCAGCGCTTAGGTTTTAGCCCTCAAGATGTTCGACATATATTAGTTTCACATCTGGATTTTGACCATGCCGGGGGGATTTCAGACTTCCCACATGCCACTGTACATGTGCTCTCCAGTGAATATAATGCAACGCAAAACTTATTCTCACTGAAAAATAAGGCACGCTATAAAACTCAACAATTCAAACAGCATCGTTACTGGAACTTCATCGAACACGAACAAGGTGAGGCTTGGTTTAATTTGTATCAAGTGCAAGGCTTCCATTTATTTCAAGATGAAATTTTATTGATTCCGCTCTTGGGTCATAGCAAGGGGCATTGCGGGATTGCCATTAAGCAAAAAGAGGGTTGGCTGTTCTTCTGTGGCGATGCTTACTACTCACATCTACAGCTTGACCCTAAAAATAAACTTCGGACTTTGGATAAATTGGAACGTGTATTTGCCGAAAATAATCAAATACGTTTAGGCAATTTACATAAAATTCAACAACTCGCACACACGACAAAAAATATTGAAATCATTTGTGCTCATGATCCTATTGAATTGGCGCGTTATCTTGCATGATGAGAAGAACAGTGGTTGCGATTTTACTGAGTAGCTCAAGTTTGGCGGGATGTATGACTTCGCCCACACTTTCACCGGAACAGCGTCCTCAACACTGGGGAACAGTACTTAATCCAACAGATAATTTTTATCAAATTAGCGAGCATGTGTTTCGTAGTGAACAACCCACGGCTGACCTGATTCCGCAATTAAAAGCACATCACATTAATGTGGTGATTAATTTAAGATCCAGAAATGCTGATCTGGATGTATTGGCATCTTCCGATTTTAAACTGGTTCATTTACCCATTCATACCTGGGCCATTTCACGTGAAGATTTATTGCAAGTCATGCGACAGATTCAGCAAGCCAAAGCACTCAATCAAAAGGTAATGATTCATTGTTATCACGGTTCAGACCGTACCGGTGCGAGCATTGCCATGTACCGAATCATTTTTGAAAACTGGAAAATTGAGGATGCACTGAGTGAAATGAAGTATGGTGGCTATGGCTTTCATCCTGTTTGGATGCATATCGAAAAAATATTCAGCCCTGAAAATGTAAAATGGATTCAACAGCAACTGTCGAATCCATCTTAATTTTTAGCTTAGGCTCGATTTAGCGCCTGTCTAAAGGCACCCATTCAATCACCCATGCAGACTTCATTCCCAAGCTTGCATCATTGTTGATTTTCTTGCGTGCAGCATCTGCAGCATCTCGGTCTTTAGAGGGTCCAACCATAATGCGAACACCTTTCGAGGTTGGACTTTTGGTGACTTTGTAGCCCTTGGCTCGTAACTTAGATGCAACGGCATCTGCATTGGCTTCATTTGCAGCCAATGCCACTTGTACCATCCATTGTTTATCGCCATTTTCCAACAGATCACGTGCTTTTTCAGCCTCTGCCTTTTTCTTGGCATCCGCCTCACGTTTTTCTTCTGCTTTTTTCTTTTCTGCTAGCGCTTTCTGTTCAGCCCCGGCTTTCTTCTCTGCTTCCTGCTTTTCAGCTGCCTTACGTTTTACTTCAGCATCCTGTTTGGCTTTCTCATCAGCTGCTTTTTTCTCTGCCGCTTTCTTTTCAGCCGCTTTGATATCTGCTAATTTTTTATCCGCTTCGACTTTACGGTGATCTTCAAGTGCTTTTTTATCAGCATCAGTTCTCTGTTGTTGAGCTTTCTGCTGATCTAACTTTTTTTGCGCAACTACCTTTTCTTCAGCTAAACGCTTTTGTTTAACCTTTTCATCCTCAACCAGTTCAGGAGGAATATTGTCTGAACTCTGCTGTGCACCAGTACGGTGGGCATTTAAAGCCGCATATTCTTCTGCTGCTTTACGTGCAGCATCTGCTTCAGCCTGTTGCTGCATCACTAAAAATTCAGCGGCACGTGCTTCTTGTTCTGCAACCGCTTTTTCACGCGCACGACGTTGCTCTTCAAGCAAACGCTTTTCTGTTTCAACATCGACTGTTAAAGCCTGTAGCTGAACCATTTCACCTTCTGTAGCAGGCTTTTGCTGCGTGACTTGAGCTGCAAGCTCAGGGGTTTTCAGTTCGTTTTGATATATTTCTTCTTTGCCTTTCAGGAGCAATGCTGCCAATAAAACACCACCACCTAATAAAACAACGCCACCCATCCAGCGTTGTTTGCTATTCATTGACATTCTTCCAAATACTCCCATACCGCTTCTAAGGTATGAAATGAACCACATACCAAGATCAGCTGATTATTTTTAGTTTCATTCAGCGCTGATTTAAAAGCCAATTGAACACTTTCGAAATGCTGTACTGTTTCACCCTGTAGCGCTTCATCGAGCTGTTCGATTGCTGCTGCTCGCGGAACCGCTAATGGGGCAATTTTCCATGTTAAAACAGTATCTTTCAACAACTCTGCGACAGAATTGATGTCTTTATCTGCCAACATGGAAAAAACACTGATCACTTCTGTGTACTGTTTATTGTATTCCAGGAATTTTCGCAACTGATTTAACAAAAAATCTACGCCATGCGGATTATGGCCGGCATCAAAAATTACCGTTTTGCCCTGAATCTGGCGAATTTCAAAGCGACCTGGCAATTTTGCATTTTGAATGCCTTGTGCAATGGCATCTTGAGTCACTTTTAGGCCACTGATCAAAATCGCTGCAACTGCTGTGGAAATATTTTCTAACGCCAAAGAACCTGTCGGTAATTTTAAAGTCGTACCTGAAGAAGCAAACATCCAGGCTTGACTATCATCCATATATTGGTAGAAATAATCACGATTGACTGCGAATAATTGTGCCCCACATTCAGCAACTTTATTTTGGATAGCGTGTGGAAGTGGTGGCGCGCCAGCAAAAATTACAGGAATATTCGGGCGAATAATTCCGGCTTTTTCAAAAGCAATTTTTTCAATCGTGTCGCCCAGCCAATCGGTATGATCTAAGCCAATATTGGTAATCACTGCGACATCTGGCTCAATCACATTGACCACATCTAAGCGGCCACCAAGTCCAACTTCAAGTACCCAGACATCACATTGCTTGGTTTTAAAAATAACAAAGGCTGCAAGCGTAGTTGCTTCAAAGAAAGAAAGGGTTAAATCACAATCACGACGGGCTTTATCCACTTGCACAAACGCATCTACCAAAGTCTGGTCATCCACTTCAATGCCCGACAATTTTACCCGCTCGTTAAAACGGTAAATATGCGGTGATTGATATAATCCCACTTGATCACCTTGCGCATTTAAAATGGCAGCTAAAGTGGTGGTGGTTGAACCTTTACCATTGGTTCCCGCTACGGTTATAACTTTTGCCTGCGGCCGTGTCACACCCAACTTTTCAGCCACTGGAATGACGCGTTCCAGACCTAAATCAATCCCCGTAACGTGAACATGGCTCCAATAATCGAGCCATGTGTTTAAAGAGTCTGTTGCAAGTGGTGCTGTGTTCAAGGCAAATTCATCAGTTTCGCGACAATACGATAGACTGTATCACGTAATGCGTGACGATGAACAATTTGATCGATTACACCATGATCAAGCAAATATTCTGCACGTTGGAACGGTTCTTCCAGTTTTTCACGTACAGTTTGCTCAATTACACGTTTACCCGCAAAACCAATCATGGCTTTAGGTTCAGCGATATGCACATCACCCAACATTGCAAGTGAAGCGGTTACACCACCATAAACTGGATGAGTTAATACCACTAAATACGGTAAACCTGCATCTTTCATGCGTTGAATGGCTGCTGAAGTACGTGCCATTTGCATAAGCGACAACATGCCTTCTTGCATACGCGCACCACCAGATGCAGCGAAGCAGATTAAAGGTTGTTTCTCTTTAATTGCACGTTCAGCCGCTTGCACAAAACGGTCACCAACCACAGTACCCATTGAACCGCCCATAAAGTCGAATTCAAATGCACATGCGATTAAAGGGATGCCTTTCAGTAAACCTTGCATAACCACTAAGGCTTCAGTTTCACCGGTTTTCTTTTGCGCTTCAGACATACGGTCTGGATATGCCTTGCTGTCGACAAATTTAAGTGGGTCTTTGGCCACAAATTCCTGACCCAGTTCATTTTGAACCTGATCGAAGAACCAGTTTAAGCGATCGCGTGCTTTCATACGCAAATGTTCGTCGCATTGTGGACAAACATAAGCGTTAAATGACATGGCGGTACGAGTAACCAGTGCGTGACATTCAGGGCACTCAATGGTTGGCTCTGTAAAAGTTGCCTTGAGTGCTGTTTGCTCATCGGGGGTGTGAATACCCGGAACATGACGTTCCGTCCACGGCGTCGCTGGGCTTAGAATTTTGCCTATTTTCACTTCTTGATTCATACTAACTCATCGAGCGCGGCTCGAAGCTCCTTGACTTTATTAACCGTTTCAAAAACAGCTTGTTCTGGCGCTAAGTTGGCAAATTGTTTAACAAAAGCACTGCCGACAATTACTGCATCAGCCGCTACACCCATGGCTTTCGCAGAGGCAGCATCACTAATACCAAAACCGACACCTACAGGAACGTCAGTCACAGCTTTAATTTTCTGGATACGGGCTGCAGCTTCAGATACATCTAAAGTTGCTGCACCGGTTACCCCTTTCAAGGACACATAGTAGATAAAGCCACTGGCTTGTTTCGCCACATGCTGAATACGTTGATCAGTAGAGGTAGGCGCAAGCAAGAAAATTTGATCCATGTCGAATTTTTTCAACACATCATCTAAATCTTTTGCTTCTTCTGGTGGCAAATCCACCAGCAGTACACCATCTACACCACATTCATTCGCAACTGAAACAAACTTTTCATAACCAATCACTTCGACCGGGTTTAAATACCCCATCAAAACCACTGGTGTTTCTGTATCTTTCTGACGGAACTCTTTGACCATGTTCAAAGCGTCTAGGGTATTGGTCCCGCCTGCCAAGGCACGTTCTGCTGCAAGGGCAATCACCGGACCATCTGCCATAGGGTCTGAAAATGGAAGACCAAGTTCAATCACATCTACCCCTGCCTCAACCATTTGATGTAACAATGGAACAGTTACTTCTGGATGAGGGTCACCAGCCATTACATAAGAAACCAGCGCTTTACGCTGCTGAGATTTAAGCTGTCCAAAACGAGTGGCTAAACGTGACATAAGGCTATGCTTTCCTTGAATTATTAAAAAACTGAGGAGTTGGCTTTGTAGAAATACAAGACAACGCATTGTAACGCTATTTTTTACCCATTGAACAGAGTCCAAACATTTCGCGATACATTAGACTGACAATCTCATTTTTTCAGAACAATCCGAGAACACCATTTACTGATATTTACGATTTTTTCTCAATGATCAAAGATGCCTAATTTTGCTATTTAAAAAAATATCCAACGTTAAGATAAACTTATTTTTATTAGTAAAAAATTGATAAAAATAATTGAGTTAGCTTTTACGTTTAATGTTTTATCTAATAGCAAAACCTGCTCTATACTACGCACGATTTTTCTTTTTCCTATTTTATATGACTCCCGACTCCCAAGGTGAGGTGCACGCTCGCGCGCTGGCACTGCTCCCTCTTATTATATTTTTAGCCATTTTTTTAGGCAGTGGTCTCTATCATTCCATCATTGGTACCGAGTTTGCTTTTTATCAGGTTAAAGCACCGGTGGCGGCTCTGCCGGCCATTATTCTTGCCGTGCTGATTTACCGTGGAAAATTAAATACCGCCATTGATGAATTTTTAAAAGGTGCCAGTCATCCCAATTTAATTCTGATGTTTATGGTGTTTATGCTGGCTGGAGCATTCGCCAGTACCACAAGTGCGATTGGCAGTGTTGATGCGACGGTGCAACTGGGGCTTTCGATTATCCCACCGTCCTTTGTACTTCCGATGCTGTTTATTATTTCGGCATTTATTGCAACAGCGATGGGGACTTCCATGGGTACCATTGCTGCCTGTGCCCCGATTGCTTTTGGTTTTTCCCAAGTTACCAATATTGAAGCAGTCTATGCCATCGGTGCAGTGGTGGGGGGTGCCATGTTTGGCGACAACTTATCCATGATTTCAGACACCACCATTGCCGCAACCAGCAGTCAAAAAGTTCAGCTACGCGATAAATTCAAAGTCAATGTCTGGATTGCGGTTCCTGCCGCTGTGCTGGCTATTCTGATTTATGCATTTGTTAGCCATGATTCACGAACCATTGCATACAAAACTTATGACCTGTGGCTGATTTTGCCTTATGTGGCGGTATTCTTTTTGGCATTCTCACGTTTACATGTACTGGCAGTTCTGACTATTGGTATTCTGCTTTCAGGCTTGACTGGCATTATGGTCAGCCCTGATTTTGGCGTATTAAAGTTAAATACTGCGATCTACGATGGTTTTATTGGCATGTTTGAGGTTGCGCTTCTTTCGATGTTCCTAGGCGGTCTGTCTGCCATTATGCAAAAAGAAGGGGGACTGCAATGGCTTATCCAACGTATTTACAGCATTACCCGTTTATTTAAAGTTGGACGCCAGCGTGCCGGTGAACTGGGGGTGAGTTTTCTGGTGGTATTCGCCAATCTGTTCGTTGCCAACAATACCGTTGCGATTATTTTGTCTGGCGACATGGCACGTGAAGTGGCTAAAAAATACGGCGTAGAACCAAAACGCGCCGCCGCATTACTGGATATTTTTTCCTGCGTGATTCAGGGCGTGATTCCCTACGGTGCGCAATTACTACTGGCCTGCTCTATTGCGAAAATGTCACCTATCGAGTTGATTGGGAATATTTACTATTGCTGGGTATTGGCAATCGTGGCGATATTGGCAATTGCATTTCGTTTCCCTCGATTCAAACCTGCTTAAATCCATTTTATTCAAACCCATTTACATTTCAAAAGCGGCCTAAGTGGGTCGCTTTTTTATGACTCAGCTGATGCTTTCAACTGTTGCTTTCTGTGTAACAAGGTTTGGCCGCTATAGGCTTTATAGGCCCGTGCCAAGGCAGACTGATCCGAATAGCCCAATTGCAGAGCAATATTGGTCAATTGTATGTCCTGCTGTAACAATTGTTCACAGCGTTTCATTCGCTCAATTTCAACAATCTTTTTAAAAGATGAATTCAGGTCATTCAGTTGCCGCTGCAGTGTCCGTGCAGATACATGCAATTCATTCGCAATCTGCTCAATTTTGGGCACACTATTTTGCACGCGTAAATATTCAGCCACCCTCATATGGATGTGCTGATTTAAACTTTCATAACTGGGCTTGGAAGCAATTGCTTCTTCTGCCTGGCGCAGTAAAAGTTGCATTAAAGAAGGATCAGCCAGTTCAGATTTCAAATCCAAACTCTCGGAACTAATCACAAAAGAATATTGGGCATGACCAAAGCTAACTTCACAGCCAAAAAACTTTTCATAATGATAGCGTGCCATTTGCGGTGCATGCGCAAACTGCATACTCAGCAATTGCAACGATGCGGGGAAAATTTGCTTGGCCAAATGTGCCATACATGCTGAAGTCAGCTCATTGATCATTGCATATCGTGCATCATGTAGCGGCCAAGAGAGATAAATCTCTTTATCCTGATGCAGCATTTGTATAGGAATGACTTCTGCGCCATCAATCACCAAGCGACTAAAGCGAATAATATTTTGCAAAGCTTCGGCCACGCTATTACTACGTGAGGCCATATAACCCAACACACCAAAATGTTCAGGACGAATCAATCGTGCCATTTCCAGAACCAATTGCGGGCAATGTACCTGTTGACGGGTGAGTTCCACCACATCGAAAAAAAATGAATAGGTCGATTGAGAATCTATTGGCAAGGACAAGACATAACGCAATTGCGCCTGATGCGGTTCAAGAAATGGCAAGGCAAAAATATCCCTCCCTTGTTGCAGCAAGTACATATTCAGCAGCTGAAAATAACCATTAGGAATCTGCAGTTCTTGCACAATCTATCCTTATTTTTTTGACATTTTAAATTCTCATTCTGTCGTAAAATGTATAAAAACTGGCAAGAACTGTCAAAACAAAATTGCAAAAGCCCGACATACTGCAATGATCCAAGGCGATTGAAGTAAAACAATATGAATGCCATTGCCCAATATCAAGTCGAACCTGTCGTTCGCAGTAATCTTGATTTTAAACTGAATGAAGTGCCGCATTTTTGGTTTGGGGGTGATCCGTTTATCACCCGGATGTTTGATGCCCTAAGCCTGACCTTTCCCGATGGTGAGCGTTACTTTATTCAGTCGGTGCGCCTATTCCGTGATCAAATTACCGATCCGGATTTAAAGCTTCGTGTCGCTGATTTCATTCGTCAAGAGGCGCAGCATGGCATCGCGCATGACAAAATGAACCAGGTCATGAAAGAGCAAGGCATGCCGGTCGATCAATTTATTCAGCGTTTAAATAAAATTTTTAAATTCGAACTGGAAAAACGCTCACCTCAATACAATATTGCCATGACGGCGGCAGCTGAGCATTTAACTGCGCTGATGGCAGAAACTTTCTATGGTTATAAAGACACCCTGCGAGATGCCCATCCTTATGTTCGTGCCCTGCTGGCATGGCATGCGATTGAGGAAATGGAACATCGAGATGTGGCATTTGATGTCATGAAACAGGTGGGTAATGTGTCAGAGTCTACGCGCAAATTTACATTGGCATGGACAACCGCATTAATGTTCGGCTTTACCATTTACCGCGCGAATGTGATGTTAAAATATGATGGTTTTACGCCTTTGCAACGTCTGCAAATGAACATTCGCGGCCTACCTTGGTTTTTTGGTAAAAACGGTAAGCTCACCAAAATGAGCAAGCAATATCGTGACTGGTTTAACAAAGACTTTCACCCTAGCCAACACCCTGTAATTGCCCAATATGATGTGTGGGTAAAAACTTTAGAAGAAACAGGTGATCCAATCCAAGCTGGAGAGGCTTTTTGGCAGGCAGCTAAAGACTAGACATCATAGTGATATTCAGACTGACCAAGTCCAGATCCATCTGAACTTGGTTTTATTATTTCTGCTCGGTATGTATTACCACTTGGCATAATGCTGTTCTAACAAACCATATTCGTTTAACAAAACAATTTCCCGATCATCTTGCTGAATGGTTCCGCTAATTTTGGCTTGCCATTGACTGAACTGACTGCCGACCAATCTTAAATTCAGATTTTCATAACGTCGCCAGCCCGTTTTTACATCCAAATGAAGTTTTTCATCCAATGAGCGAATGGTCCAATGATCATCACCTTGATGCTGAAATAAAATATCGCTTAATGGATATAAAACCCCATTAATCCACAAGCAGTTTTCGTTGCCAAAACTTTCATTCACGCCTGAAGCCAAATTCAAACCTATCCGATTATTATGCGAATCCCAAAAATTACAGGATAACCAGAACCAAGCTGTTTCTGGACGTAAAAAACCACAGGTATCGTCAAGTGAAGCAAAGGTTTTTTCATGAAACTGTATGGTTTGACCCTGTTTATTAATAAAGAAACCTTCACAACCCAAAGTCGTGAGCTTCTGGGTATAGGTCCAACCATTAATTCCCGTCGGGCTACACATACTGAGTGGATCTGTACCGGCACAGAAAATTCGCGCACTCAGCTTAATTTCACCATGTTTAGTTACATGGATATAACGCACGCCGTTGGCATGCTGAATATCAATTTGAAAAGGTGATTTTGAGAAAAAACTCTGGTTATAAAGTGGTTGCTCATCAACAGTGGTATGGCGTGACAAAAAATTAATTGCGTTCCATTCTAAAACTTCAGCACGCTGATGATCATAAATATAGAAAAAACCATGCCCTGCCCATGCAATATCTGCGATTGCCAGACCAATGGTGTAATGTTCATGTTGAATGCAGCAAAATTTAAATTTTTTATATTTTAATCGCTTGCGCCAACCTGTTAAAACCTTTCCATAAGGCGTTTTATACTGGTATTTATTTAAATCGATGGTCTTGGGGAGAGTACTAAAACGTCCATAATGCGGTTGTCCATTTGATTGAATCAAATCCATTTATCAAATTCCATCTAGCTAAGAGATCACAAATCCTTAATCTTATTATGCCCATATAAATCTAACTTAAAAGTATCAAAAAGCATCTTTTCATCGAAAATATACAAAAAAGTATATTATTCCAGGATGTTTGATATTTAATAAATATAATTTATTAATCAAAGAGATATAAATCAGTTTCCAGATAGCAGCAAATAAGTATTTTCCCAGTTATTTTCGCTAAATTCACCTTCCACCAATTGCACATAACGACCATGTACTTGATCGATCGCAATACAATCATCTACCTCTAACACACGGTCGGTATGCTGTTTTTGCCAATGTTGTGCAAAGTAAGCTTTACCACGTTGTTTTGCCAGCATGGCATTTTGTGCCACCACTAAAATATAGCGATGTAATTCACCAAATTCACGTGCATCATAGCCACCCAGATTAATTAAAAACAGCTTTTGTTCAGATGAATTTGGCCCTGCATTGCTAAAGTGAATTTGATATTGGATCCCTTCAGATTCCACGCCATTAATTTGCGCCCAAGCATCGATATGTAAGCCTTTTTGTTCCCCAAACCATGCATTTTTCAGTTGTGGGTAAACTTCTTCAAGAGAATCACCGATTGCCAGTACGACATCATGAACCTCTGTATTGGCGCGTGCATGACGACCACCGAGCATGACAATAAAAAGACTGGGCATGGTTTTGCTCCTTAGAACTCGGGAAAATGAAAAGCTTTTAATAACTTAAAACTTGTAATCACAATATGATACGCGTTGGCGACAGGGATGTCGTCCGTTGAGCAGCATTACATGGATGTAATGTCTGCTCAACAAAATGGTTTTGTTACTTTTGCCGAAACAAAAGTAAATATAAGTTCCACATCTTGAAGCCTAAACTTAGTGTTTATCAGTTGTCGATCATTAAAGTTCTTTATCTATATATCAAAATCACACATGCACTCATTTTTTCTTTTTACATCACTTTTCATTCATAAGTGGTTCTTTACTTTTGAAAGATCAAAAGTAACAAAAATCTTTTGTAAGGCTGAAGGTATATCCCTATACCTCAGCCTTACGGCGACATCCATGTCGCCTCACCCTTATTCGTGTTTTAGATAAACTTCTATTTCAATAAAAAAAATCGTGCTGAGCTTTCACCCAACACGATTCTTCAAATAACCTCTCCCAAACCCTCTCCTACAAGGAGAGGGTTTCACGGAAGTTACATCTCAACCATTTCTACGCCATCAATACGTGCAACGGTCATCAAGTCCTTATCACCACGACCCGAAACAGTTGCAATAATAATTTGATCTTTAGACATCATTGGCGCAAGTTTAGTGACATAAGCCATTGCATGTGCACTTTCAAGCGCAGGAATAATCCCTTCAATCTGGGTTAAATCACGGAAACCTTGTAAGGCTTCTTGGTCATTGATAGGCACATAATTCACACGGTGCATATCTTTCAAGAAACTGTGTTCAGGCCCCACACCCGGATAATCCAGACCGGCAGAGATCGAATGCGTTTCAATGATCTGACCTTGATCATCCGACATCAAGTAAGTACGGTTACCATGCAATACACCCACATGACCGGCATTGAGGGGTGCAGAATGTTTACCGGTTTCAATACCGTAACCTGCAGCTTCAACACCGTACATTTTCACGTCTTGATCGTTCAAGAACGGATAGAACAAGCCCATCGCATTTGACCCACCACCGACACATGCAACCAATGCATCTGGTAAACGGCCGGCCTGTTCCTGAATTTGACGACGTGCTTCACGACCAATAATCGACTGGAAATCACGAACCAATTGCGGATAAGGATGTGGACCCGCAACCGTACCAATCACGTAATAAGTGGAATCGACATTGGTGACCCAGTCACGCATCGCCTCATTCATGGCATCTTTCAATGTTTTTGAACCGCTTTGCACCGGTACAACCGTTGCACCCAATAAACGCATACGGTATACATTCATGGCTTGACGTTTAACGTCGTCTGCTCCCATGAACACCACACATTCAAGTCCTAAACGCGCAGCAATAGTAGCTGTTGCCACACCATGCTGACCTGCGCCAGTTTCCGCAATAATACGTTTTTTACCTGAAAGTTTGGCAAGTAGTGCTTGACCAATAGTGTTATTAATTTTGTGCGAACCGGTATGATTCAGGTCTTCACGTTTTAGGTAAATTTGCGCACCACCTAACTCTTTTGACCATCGTTCAGCATGATAAAGTGGACTAGGACGACCTACGTAGTAGGCTAAATCACGGTCGAATTCTGCCAAAAACTGTGCATCATTTTTCATGCGGAAATAGAGCTTTTCTAAATCCTCTAATGCTGCCATTAGCGTTTCTGACACAAAACGTCCGCCATGGATACCGAAATGCCCACGCTCATCGGGGAATTGGGTATAGTCAGTCACCTGATCTTTCTGATTAACAGTTTGCTGATCCACGTTGGACTCCTTGCATAAAGTGTTCAATGAGTTGTTGGTCTTTTATACCTTTAGCGGACTCTACGCCTCCGCTGACATCTACTGCATAAGCACCAGTCGTCTTTATAGCCTCTTCAATATTTTCAGGTTTTAAACCACCTGCCAAAATTAAAGGAATATCGAGTTTCGGGAACTGCGACCAGTCAAACTGGTGCCCTGTTCCACCTTTAAGCTCAGGATGCCAAGCATCCAATAATACTGCGCTTGCACCTGCTTTTTGGTAGCTTTTTATAGTATTTATGACATCTAGCTCAGGTTTAACCTGAATGGCTTTATACCAACGGCGTTTAGTTTTCTGTGCAATTTGCTGGCATTGCTCTGCAGTTTCATCACCATGAAACTGCAACATATCCAAAGGGACAGCCTGAATAACCTGAGCAATCTCGTCGGCTGTCGCATTTACGAATAAACCCACAATTTGCACATAAGCAGGGATATGCTTTGCCAATTCTTGAGCTTGTGGAATGGTTACACTTCTTGGGCTGGGCGCATAGAATACAAATCCGATCGCATCAGCCCCTGCATTCACAGCAGAATGAATATCTTCTATTCGTGTGATTCCGCAAATTTTGGCACGGGTTCGCATACAATTCGCTCTAATTATTTAATCTAAACTTTGCCCATACATAGTTAGTCTATGAATATTGGGGCAAATCATTGTAATGCAATTTTGCTAAGTTGCGTGCAAATTCAACAGGCTTTCCATATAAACCTTATAAAACAAAAAGCCCTTATTTAAATAAGGGCTTTTTTGATCAAATCGATATTACTTCATGGCATAACGAAGCGTTACCCAAGCAGTACGACCATCTTGACGATACAACGAACCATCCCAATTACTGTTGGTGTAATATTCTTTATCAAACATATTTGCTAATTTTGCTTGAATAGAAAATTCAGGTGTTGCTTGATAAGCCACACGTACATCAGCAATAGCGAAACCACCTAAAGCCTTAGTATTCGCTGCATCAGTATAGCGTTGATCTTCCGCATGCACTGAACTACCCACTGTCCATTTATCCATTCTGTAATCTACAGTCGCATTAAACAATTGCTGTGCACGATATGCAATTTGCTTGCCTTTTAAGCCCGTATTGCGGTTTTCAGGATCTTGATAGGTATAGTTCATATTCCAACTTAAGGCATCATACGTTTTGCCTAGTGAAACTTCGACACCCTTAATCTTCGCCTGACCATTGTTATTATTGGCAATCATGTTATCAATATCATTGATAAAACCTGCAATTCCCCAATCTAGCCCTTGTGACCCTTTAAAACCCAGTTCAATATTTTCAGATTCTTCAGGAACAAGGTTTGGATTGGCCCAACCTGGGTAATATAAGTCGTTAAAAGTCGGGGAACGGAATGCTGTGCCATAAGACACATAAGCATTGTAATGCTCATTGAAGCGATAACCCAACGCAGCATTACCGGTGGTATGATCACCAAACTGCTCGTTTTCGTCCAAACGTAGCGCAGCTTGTACATAGAATTGACCAAACTCACCCAAATATTGTGTGTAGTAACCTAAGTTATCACGCTCTTTTTCATCGTAATTGGTAGAGCCTGTTACTTTGTCATTTAAGTAATCGAGGCCAACCAACAAGGTATGATCTGGATGAATTTGAATCGTGTTCAACCATGTAAAGGTATCTTTAGTGGTATTAAAATCACCCGTGGACTGATCCCCACTAAAAGTTTCGTATTGATCTTCTGCACGACCAATTTTAAATTTAGCTGTCCATGCTTCAACTGGACTATAAGTTAGACCCACACCATAAACATTTTGCTGGATTTGATTATATGGATTTACACCGCCATCGTATTCAGTTTCGCCATTCACATGTAATACATTGGCATCTACGGTAACCTGATCATTGATTTGATGACCCGCTTTTAATGAAACTGAATAGTTTTCATAACTATCCTTATCTGTTTCAGTGGTCGATGTTGTAACGTCCATACCTTGAGTTTTCAGACCGGCAATACTGACATTGGCCCAACTGTTATCTTGTCGAATATCCACACCAACATTGGCATTATAGGTTTCATGTGAACCATATTTAAATGATGCAAATGGTTTTACACCATTTTGACTCCCTTTACGGGTATAAATCTGAATCACACCACCTACAGCTTCAGAACCATAAAGACTCGAACGTGGACCACGTACCACTTCTACTCGTTCAATCTGATCAATCGGTAAATGTTCAAACGCGGTTGTACCTAAAGTTGCCGAACCAAGCTTTTGCCCATCGACCAAAACTAAAACAGCATTAGATGCAGTACCACGGATTGAAATACCTGTAGTTTGACCTGCACCACCCGCATTGGTGTAAGCAATACTTGGAATCGTGCGCAATAAGTCTTCTAAAGAATTAAATTGCTTACGCTCGATTTCTTCACGATCAATTACTGTCACCGCTGCAAGCGTTTTATTGTTTTCTTGCGCAGTCAGGTTGGCAACAGTATTGATGGTTGGTAATGAAACTTCCTTTTCAGCAGCCATAGCAATTGAAAGAGGAGATAAAATAAAGAGAGAACCAAAAATGGTTTTATGGATGAGATGCATGAATCTTTTCCCCACCGCACCGCCCGTGCGAATTAAAATATGAATAACGCGCAGGCGAATGTGGGGTAAGCACAACTTTACTAAAAGAAAGCAGGCAATCCCAGTTATAACGCCCACCGCATTAAATTAGGTTTGCAGCAGGCCGGTCTCCGGACTTAAGTTATAAAACGCGATAACTATTCACCGTTGCGGGGGCAGTGTTAGCTTTAAATTCAAAAATTTAACTAACTTCCCAGTTTCACTTCTCTATGGAAGCACCTGAAGCGCACGCAGAGTAGTTTCTGAACATCTTTAAGTCAAGCTGAAATCTGGCTTTAACAGTCAAATCTACAAATCGAAGTATCTGTTATCGGTAAATCTATCTAGAAGGTTATATTTATAAGCTATTGTTCAATGCATTCATCTTTAATATCCGCGTTGTTTATTGTTTAGTGCTGTAGCTGTCTTTATACTGCTTCTTAGTTGTGACAGTTAGGGAAGTTGAAAAACACGCTGCCCCCGCAACGGTGTTTATACATTCTTTTAACCAGAGGTGTATAACAGTCCGGAACCTCGCTGTTACGTTCTTTCTCTCAAACATTCACGGTGGGGTGAATGCCTGGAGTTCAAGCAATGTTTCAATGCTTTCACCGTACCTCTTTAGTCGGTGCAATTGCCTTTGCTATGGGTATTTCGCATACTCATGCACAACCCAACAATGATTCTCAACCCACTATTAAGGCCACGTTAAATCCTCTGGTCATTACAGCGACACGTTCTGAAGAAAAAATTAAAAATGTGCCTGCTCGTATTTCCATTATTGAACCGCAAATTTTAGAACAATCCCCTATTTCAGAATTACCACATTTATTGATAAGTGATGCTGCCATTAATATGGTGCAAACCGGTGGATTTGGACAACAGGCATCAATTTTCACCCGAGGTACGAACTCAACCCATACTTTAATTCTACGGGATGGTATTCGTTTAAATGCTCCTTCATCTGGGATGGCCTCACTCTCTTTTTTAGATACCACCGACATTAAACAAATTGAAGTCTTAAAAGGCCCTGCATCGGTACTCTATGGAACTGACGCGATTGGCGGCGTTATTCAACTGATTTCAAAAACGCCAGAAAAGAACGCGGCGTTTATCACCGGTGAAATTGCTGAAAATAATACCTATAAAACTATTTTAGGCGCAGACTTTGCGGAAAACGGAATTTACACCCAAATTCGTGGGCAACGTCTAGAAACAGATGGTACAGAAGTCACCAACCAGAAAAATACAGAAAAAGCTGCATATGACCAGAAGGGTTTTAGTGCCAAAATTGGTATGGAACGCGAATCCTATGCGACTTCTATTGATTACAGTACTAACCAAGGTTTTAGTACTTACGACAATTATGGCAACTTACTTTCACAAAATTTTGAAAATGAAATCTTAAATCTAAAAGGTCGTGTCAATTTTACAGATACATTCTCAGTCAATGCTCGTCTGTCACAATTTAAAGATGATCTTATTCAAAATGACAAACCTGATTATGTGTATAACACAACACAAGAAGCAGAACTTTTTAGCAAATGGCAATTTGATCCTGCACAAAATATTCTTATGGGTATATCGCATAAAAATATAAAAAGTGACATTTATGCCCTAGGTGAAGGCTATGAGTGGCAAGGTATTTATTACCCAGGGGAAGATGTCCTTTACAATCAAGAAATCCACTCAACCGGTTACTATGCTCAGCATCAATATCAGACAGATAAGCTCAATACTCAAGTTGGTGTTCGCGTTGAGGATCATGAAAACTTTGGTACACACACCGTAGGACAAGTTGCTGCGCGCTATCAACTTTTTCCTAATACCAGCATTTATAGCAACATTGGAACGGCATTTCGTGCTCCAACCAATAACGACTTATATGCCGTCGCATGGGGAGCCAATCCGAACTTAAATCCTGAGAAAAGTATTTCTTATGAGCTTGGTGTTGATCAACATATTAATGACCAGCTGAGTCTGGGATTTTCCCTGTATCGTAATGAAGTAGATGATCTGATCGTTTATACAAACCAACTCAACAATGTAGATAAAGCCAAGTTTACCGGTGGTGAAGTTAGCCTCAACTGGCAGCAAAATGAGCTTTTTCTCAATCTCGGTTATGCCTATGTGCAAGCCAAAAATGCCGAAGACAATACCGATTTAACCCGTCGCCCACGTCACAGTGCTACCTTAACAACCGGCTGGCAAGATGGGGAATTTGGTGTCAGTACCGCCATTTCAGCCAAGTCCGATTCCACAGATTTCACCGATTCGGCGACAAATTTTAACCCAAGTAATATTCCAGGCTATGTCACTCTTGATTTAAATGCCTACTGGAATGTCAATCCAAAGCTTAAGCTCTTTACCAACGTTCAAAACCTAGGCGATGTGAAATACAAAACCTCGTATAACGGAAATGATACGTATTACATCAACGGCGGGCGTTTAGCCTCTGCTGGCGTGACTTTTAAATACTAAGTCTCAGCACAACACATGGTTTTTTTGAGAATAATGTCATATCTATGGCATTCTTCTTTTAAACAACAAAACTTATTTCAATGATTTTAAGGAACTTCCTATGGGCCACCGTTTAAGTAAAATTTATACCCGCACAGGCGATTCTGGCACCACCGGTTTAGGCGACGGTTCACGTGTAGCCAAAGATGATTTACGTATTATTGCATTAGGCGATGTTGATGAACTGAACTCTTGTATCGGTATTTTACGTTCACAAATTGCAGTTAGCTCAATAGAAGAAAAAGCTCATTGGGATAAATCGCTTAGCTTGATTCAGCATTGGTTATTCGACTTAGGCGGTGAAGTCTGCATTCCGAACTACAACATGGTCTTACCTGTTTCAGTTGAATTTCTGGAAAATGAAATTGACCGTATGAATGAAGCACTGCCGATGCTGAAAGACTTCATTTTACCTGCCGGAACTTTAGCTTGCAGTTATGCACATCAAGCACGTTCGGTATGCCGCCGTGCTGAGCGCAGCCTAATGACGGTACATACACGCGACCAAAATATTCAGGCCACTTCTCTACAACTCTTAAACCGACTTTCAGACTGGTTATTTGTTGCATCGCGTACTTTACAACATGCTGAGGGTGGATCTGAGGTGCTTTGGCAAAAGAATATTAATGAGACGATCTAAGCTCAGTGCAAATGATTTATTCAGTTTTTAATTAAAATCGTGGTCTTTACTCCACGATAAGTACCATTCACAACCTGACTGAAATTTGATACATAAAGTTTCTGCGAAACAGTGAATAGATTGCTATTGTTAAACAGGTTTTGTGAATGGTGAAGTTTTTCTTGCGCTACGTTGTCGCTCATTTTTTAAAAAAGTGACACAATTAGCTCCTCACATTGGATGAATAACCGGTAAGACACCGTTGTGAAAATATAAAATTTCCATAAAAGGATAAAAGATGAGAATCATCGGACATCGTGGTGCTCGTGGTGAAGCCCCTGAAAACACTTTAGGCGGGTTTCAATATATTCATGACTTGGGCATTCGGGCAGTAGAGTTTGATGTACGCCAACTCAAAGATAATGAACTGATCATCATGCACGATGACAATTTCCTTCGTACCACGGGTCAGGACAAAAATATTTACCAATGTTCGAGTTCTGAATTACAGCCATATAACCAGGCCTCCATTTGGCTAGACTGGAAAAACTTTGAAGTAACCCCTACTCTTCAACAATCTCTTAAAATTATGCAGGACTTTGAGCATCTTGAGGTTGAAGTTAAAGCGGTTGCAACCATGGCTGAAGCTGAAAAACTGGTTTTAGAATTACAAAAACAATTACATGGTTTTGAACAAACTGCTGTGATCACCAGTTTCGATTTAAAAATCCATCAGGCTTTAAAACAGCAGTACTCGATTTTTAAACGCGGTTTACTGGTTGAAGATGACATCAAACATAAAGCCATTGAACAGGCTTTAGAACTGGGTTGCTGTCAAATTGGCTGGATGAACCCACTGGTAACGGATGAAATTATTCGTGCGACACAACACGCCCATTTAAAAATCAGTGTCTGGACAGTGAATGATATTGAACGAGCCAAGCATCTGCAAAGTTTAGGCATTGACGGATTGATTACTGATTTCCCTAAAATGATGTTAGAACACTTATCCGGATAATATAAAAAGATGGAGACATAGCATCGTTTAAGAGGATAAAAAGAATGAATAAATTTAATAATTTTAGTCAGAACAAACCCTTATTCTATTGTTAAAAATATGTTTTTTAATCTCTATCGTCCATATATAAATAAGAGGTCTAAGCCTTCGATAAAATCAATCAAGACTGGCCAGTATTCTGTTACTGTTTAGTACAATACACATGTAGAATAATGCTAGTGAAGATTTGTTCGCTCATGCTAATATTGATAAAGTCTTAATCCTTATAAACTGTATTGAATTAAGGATTCATTTATACCTTACCTTTACCTTTTAGAAGGTTCTAGGAGTGCTGTTGGAGATGAATGCTCCCCTACCCAAAGCCCCAATTAACTGGATTGCAGTGTTCGCACTGGTACTTTTACCCATTGTGGCTGTAATCGCTATCCCTTTATATGCTTATCATCATGATTTTAGCTTAGGCGCATGGATCAGCTTATTTGTACTACTCGGTGTGAGTAGTTTAGGGATTACTGCGGGTTATCACCGCTTATGGGCACATCGTGCTTATGAAGCAACCTTGCCATTAAAAATTATTTTAATGCTTATGGGTACTTTTGCCGTTCAAAATAGCATTTTGTTCTGGGCTTCAGGTCACCGTACCCATCACCGTCATGTTGATGATATTGAACAAGACCCATATTCAATTAATAATGGCTTTTGGTATGCGCATATTGGATGGATGCTTCGCAACTATCCAGCAGCAGAAGCAAACTATAAAAATGCACCCGATTTGTTAAATGACAAAGTGGTAATGTTCCAGGACAAATATTACATCCCCCTTGTTGTTGCTGTACATGCCGTGATTCTTACTACTGTAGGTTGGGCAGTTGGCGATATGTGGGGCGTATTATTATTGGGTGGTTTACTGCGCCTGATCTTGAGCCATCACGTCACTTTCTTCATTAACTCACTCTGCCACATGTGGGGCAAACGTCCATATACTGACGAAAACACTGCACGTGACAATTTCGTTTTAGCGATTGCAACTTGGGGTGAGGGTTATCATAACTATCACCACATCTTCCAGTATGACTACCGAAATGGGGTGAAATGGTGGCAGTATGATCCAACGAAATGGCTGATCTGGTCATGTTCAAAACTTGGTTTAGCCAAGAACTTACGTCGTATTCCAAGCTTCAATATTAAAAAAGCAGAATTGGCAATGCGCTTTAAATATGCTGAACAGGATTTGGCAGTTTATGGTCACAATGTCAATGAAGATATGGCGACTGCAAAACTCCGTATTGCACAAGAATATGAAGCGTTTACCCAAACCTTAAATGATTGGGCAAAGCTGAAAGAACAAGAGATTCAAACAAAGAAAGCCTCTGTGGCTGAAAAAATCCACCAAATGGATAACAAACTTAAAGTGGATTTCCAATTAGTTGAACAGCGTCTTGCTCACCATCGCAACACCTTAAAAATTCTGATGCGTAATATTAAAAAGAATACTATTTCCGAATAAAACCTGACTCGATATAAAGCCCCATTCTTGGGGCTTTATTTATTTTGACCGTTTAAATTTGCTATAGTGATATCATCTCTCCCCATTATTTAGATTGTCCTATGCAATTTAATCCGCGTTACCCCTCGCTCAATCCCAAGCTTTTTCACCATCAAATGCCTGTTCCATTAAAAGGAGCAAAAGCCGGTCATTTTAACGAAGCACTCGCCAATGAATTACAGTGGTCAGATGAAGATAAAGCTCAATGGGTTGAAATCTGTAGTGGGCAAAAAACTTTTGCTGAATTTGAACCTCTGGCGATGGTTTATGCAGGACATCAGTTTGGACAATGGGCAGGACAATTGGGCGATGGGCGCGGTTTACTGATTGCACAAATTTTAGATAAAACAAACCGAACCATTGACCTGCATTTAAAGGGTGCAGGTTCAACACCTTACTCCCGCATGGGTGATGGTCGCGCAGTTTTACGCTCCGTGATTCGTGAATATCTAGCAGGTCATGCACTCAATGCTTTGGGTATTGCTTCAAGTAATGCCGTTGGGTTCACTTCTTCAACGCAAGGCATACAGCGCGAAACAATGGAACCTGGTGCCATGATGCTGCGTACTTCAGACTGCCATATCCGTTTTGGTCATTTTGAATGGATTAATCAATATCAGCCTGAACTACTGCCTGAGTTTGTACAAAAAAGTATTGAATGGCATTATCCAGAATGCCTCGAGGCTGAACAGCCTGTTTTGGCTTTTGCTACCCAAGTCATCCAACGCACTGCGGTAATGATTGCAAAATGGCAACTGGTCGGATTTGCCCATGGTGTGATGAATACGGATAATCTGAATATCACTGGGTCCACACTCGACTTTGGTCCCTATGGTTTTATGGAACGTTTCCGCCCGAACTGGATCAATAACCACTCGGATTATCAAGGTCGTTATACCTATCAGCAGCAGCCAAGTATTGGACACTGGAATTTATGGCAATGGTTAAACAACCTGGTTCCGCTCTGCCCTACAGACTATGATAAAGAACAATGGAAACAGGATTTATCTTCATGTTTAGAGCACTATGAACCAACATTCTTAGAGTACTATAAACATGGTTTAAACCAGAAAATGGGCTTGCCAAGTTTCCATAAAGACAGTTTTGATTGTGGTATGGCTTTCTTACGAATTCTGCAAAGCGAACAACTGGACTATACCCAAAGCTTTATTCGACTTCAGAACAAACAGTTTGAGTTAATTAAAGATGACTGTCTGGATCGACACCAGTTTGAAAGCTTTTTGGCTCAATATGAAAGCATTCGAGAAAATCAGGTAAACGAGGAACTGGATGCTGAAATGCAAAAAGCCAATCCGCAATATATTTTACGCAACCACATGGCACAGACAGCGATTGAACTGGCTGAACAAGATGATTTTTCGGAAGTAGAACGACTATTTAAATTACTCAGTCAGCCTTATATCAAGCAAACAGACATAGAAAAACCTGAAGATTTAGCACCATTACCAAGTGATGTGCCGGAAGTGATGGTAAGTTGTTCATCTTAAGATTGATCAACAGATGACTTGCGAACTGTGGATAATTTCAGCATTATCCACAGAGCCTATTTGACAATAAAAATATCAAATCAAGAGATCGACTATGTCCTTACATCGTCTTGCCAGCCAAACTGCACTTCAACTTCCTGAAGTGACCTGTACCCAGCCTTTTGGTGATGGCTGTGATGTATTTGAAGTCATAGATAAAGTCTTTATGTTAAGTTTTCATTTAGAAGGCAAAGCAGCTATTAACTTAAAAGTTATCCCGGATGATGGTGCAATGTTACGGGATATTTATCCTTATATTCGTGCGGGATGGCATATGAACAAACAGCACTGGATTTCGGTGTCTGAAGATGAAAATTTGGATGAAGCTTTGGTACAGGATTTGGTGCTGAATTCTTATGAGTTAGTGGTATCTAGGCTAAATAAAGGCCAAAAAGAGAGGATTGAACTTTTGAAAGAACTTCCTACTTCTATATAAAAGCCAATAAAGGATTACATCGATACTTGGTTTTAGTAATAGAAAATGGATTTAAAAACATTAATATATAAAAAATACCCATAGAAAATAGATAATGAAGACTATAAATACAATTACTCTTAGTTTTATTTTGATGCTTTTCATCAATTCAAGTGTTACAAGTAAAACCATCTACGAACAAAACATTGAATTGGCGCATGCAGGTGATCCAATAGCTCAGTACAATCTCGGCTATATGTTCCAACAGGGTGAAGGCGTTTCACAAGATTATAAAAAAGCAGCGGAATGGTATAGCACAGCAGCTGCCCAAGGTGATGTAGATGCCCATTACAACTTAGGCATCATGCACCTAAATGGTGAAGGGATACCGCAAAATTATGAACAGGCATTTCAACTTTTTAAGGTTGCTGCGACACAAGATGCTGCTGCAGCATATTCACTGGCTTATATGTATAAAAAAGGCTTAGGTCGGGACATAAATTTAGCTCAAGCAAACACATGGTATCTAAAAGCTGCAAATCTCGGAGGTGCTCAATCCCAATTTTATCTTGACATGTGTCACTTAATGGGAAAAATGGTTTGAAACGTGATTCACATTTAGCATTGCACTGGTTAACTCAATCTGCGGCTAACGGGCACACAAAAGCAAAAGTCATCACCTATTTCCTTGAACTATTTTTAAGCATTTTTAAAACATTGAATCGCAACAACATGCTGTAAATTTTATCAATAATTTTAGCTCTTGGTTGGGAAAATATATATCCCATAAAAAAGCGAGCCATTTCAGCTCGCTTTATCATTTAAAACTCAATCAGTCTTCAGGATATTCAAAACGATAGCCCACCCCATAAACAGCCTGAATCCACTCGTGACGATTGCCGGTTTCAGCAGCATCGGAAATCTTACGGCGCAGATTTTTAATATGACTGTCAATCACGCGATCTGCTACATCAAAACTGTCAGGGTTAATATGATCCAGTAATTGTGCACGTGAGTAAACCTGTCCTACATGCTCCAAAAACAACTCTAATAACCGGAATTCAGTGGGTGTCAGGTTCAAGGTTTTTTGTTGATACCAGATTCGTTGTTGGGCTTTATCCATACGGAATAAGCTGTTCTGTTCAGGTTCTGCATGACGGTCTAAACGGCGTAACACCGCTTGTACACGCGCCACAAGTTCTTTCGGGCTAAAAGGTTTACAAATATAATCATCTGCACCCATGTTTAAACCCAAGACACGGTCAATTTCTTCGGTTCGTGCAGTCACCATAATAATCGGCAAATCAGACTGTTCGCGTACTTTACGGCAAATGGTCAAACCATCCATGCGTGGAACCATCAAGTCCAAAATCATCAAACTTGGTTTACGCTGAGTAAAGCTGTCATACGCTTCTTGCCCATCATGAAACATACTGACTTCAAAACCAGCCGCTTCCAGATAGTCTCGCACCAGCTGTGCAAGTTCAACTTCATCTTCAACCAGCATGACATGTTTCATGAATCTCATCCTTTTATTTATTTAACTGTTTTGGAAAAGTCAGTTTGCAACGCAAACCACCTAATGGAGAATGTTCAAAACTCAACTTCCCACCCAATGCCTGTGCAATTTTACCAGATAAGGCCAAACCTAAACCTGTACCGCCGGTACTACGGGTACGCGAATCATCAACACGATAGAACCGTTCGCCTAAACGTGCCAATTGTTCGTCACTTAATCCAAGTGGGCTATCATCGACAATCACGCTCCAATGTGTAGCCGATTGTTCGGTATGCACACGAACTTCACCACCCGCTTCAGTATAGCGAATACTGTTACCGAGTAAGTTGACTATAATTTGTTTAAAACGATCTATATCTAATTGTAAATTCACCCCTTCACCGTGTACCGAAACAGACAGATCAGCTTGGGCAAATTTAGGTTTGAAGTTTTCAACTTCTTGCAGTACTACATGCCAAGGGTTCACCTCAGCCATATAGCAGGTTAGCTGCTGTGCTTCAGCTTGAGCCAAATCGGCCAGATCCTGAGTCAGTTTTTTCAAGCTGTTAACCTGGCGAAGCATGGATTCAAAATGTTCCGGCGTCGGTTTACGAATCCCGTCCTGCATCGCCTCAATTTGTGCTTGCAGTACCGCCAAAGGTGTTTTTAATTCATGTGAAGTATCTGCCACCCACTGACGGCGCGACTGTTCGTGCTGATCTAGAATCACCGCCAGTTGGTTAATCTCATTCGATAAATCACCCAACTCGTCATTGCGGTTGATTTTCACCTGATGCTGGTAATGCCCTTTGGTCAATTCACGGGTTGCATTAAGCAAGCGTTGAATCGGCTTTTTAAAATAGGTTGCCAACAATAAAGCGGCAATTAAACTGCTCAGGAAAGTTAAGCCATACACCAGTAATAAATAGCGTTTTTGATTACTAAAGAAATTGATACTTAAAGCATCATCCTGATCCAGCACCGGCTTCAAACCCAAATAGCCGACAACTTTATCATTTACCATAATCGGGCGATATGAAACAGGAATATCAGAGGGTTCACCGACCACAAACTGTTTGTTGGCATCATATAAGGATAATCGGGAACTTAAGCCCAAACGGTCAGGCATTGAAATAAACTGCTTTTTCTTGGTTTGATTTTGGCTTGAATCTGCTTGCGCACCATCCGCTTTTTTATCCGTACGGAAGATATTCTGATTGGAACTTAAGGGAAATTTAAGACCTTCAAAAGGCTGATATTCAGAAGGTAAATTTTGCTCCATCATGCGCAGTTCTTCTTCATCTATAATCGGTTTGCTTTGTCCCGGTTTTTCTAAACCAGGTGAAACATTGATTAAGGTATTTTCCTGAAAATAACGCTGCTGTAAAGCAATGTCATATTGACGACGTAACCACCAGCGTGACAACTTGTCATAATCATCGGGATCGGCCTTGCCCTCAATCTGCAAAATCTGCGCCTGAATAGCGTTGCCCCAGTCATGATAAACCGTATATACCCCTGCCAAATTGCTGATGACATGATCCAGTTTTTGCATTTCAACATCCGCCACATATCTGGCAAAATTCTTTTGCATGGTCCAGTGCAAAACACCCAGGCTGACAGTCGTAATCACTAAAGTCGTGAGTAATACGGTCAAAAATAGGCGTAAGGCGATCGGAACGCGGCGAATATTCAAAAGCAAAGTCTCAAAATTTCTTCTCAATTTATTATTGTAACCAACAGCGTGTCAAAAAACTCTCCATTGTTTCTTCATCATTATTATTTATTCTTAAACCATCGAATTTATATTATTTTTCATTGGAGATAAAAACAATGAATTCCATGACAAAAATCGCTTTAGTGGGTGCAAGTGTTCTGAGTTTCGGTGCTTTAACCGCTTGCCAATCGACCAATACAGTAAAAGATAAAGAGGGCGATCACGCGCGCATGATGCACAGTCATCATCAAAAGCATGAGCGTAAAATGACACCAGAACAACGTGAACAGTTCCAGCAAGCGCGTGCAGAACGCAAACAAATGATTGAACACATCAAACAGGCATGTGATGGCAAAGCTGTAGGTAGCGCAGTGCAAATCAAGGCAGGCGATAAAACCATTGCGGGTACTTGCGTGATGACTTTTAAAGCTGACCATCAAGCAATGAAAAAAATGCGTGCTGAACACCATCAAATGAAAGGTGAACATCGCCCAATGCGTGGTGAAATGAAAGGCATGCGTATGCAACAGGGTGGACCGCTGACGGATGCAAAACGTGCAGAATTGACCAGACAATTCGATCAACGCCTGGCTGAACATCAAGCCAAGCAGCAAGCCATGTTAAAAGCCTGTCAGGGTCAGCCTAATGGTAAGGCGGTTCAAGTTAAAGTTGGTGCTCAAAGCATTGAGGGTAAATGTAAAGTCCGCTTCCTACCTCAAGCCCCTGTTACTGTGACTCCATCACCGGTAAAATCTGCCGCATAAAACCCTGTTCCAAATTCAAAAAAGGTGCTTTCGAGCACCTTTTTTATGGATTATAACAAATGACCCATTTGACTATTTATGACATCAAATAAACGCTAAAAGTATTTACACTCAAGACACTTAGCAATTTCAAGTCAGAAATCTTTGACTTTACAGTCACCAAGAAAAAGCATGTAAACGCTTGTACCCAGCAAGAAGATGTTGCAGGATTAAGCCATAGAAATATGTGTCATAAAAGGCACGTTTCAATGTTTATTAGGATTATAAGCTGGTTAAACCAGTATTGAGGAAAACGATATGCCACAATACAAAGCGCCCTTACGTGATATGCAATTCGTTCTACATGAATTATTAAATGCTGAACAACATTATGCAAAGCTCCCTGCATTTCAAGAAACCGTAAGCCGTGAGTTGGTTGATCAATATTTGGAAGCCGCTGCTGACTTCTGTGAAAATGAACTTTCTCCTTTAAATCAATCCGGCGACCGTGAAGGCTGTACTTGGAATGACGGTGTAGTAACAACACCGACTGGCTTTAAAGAAGCATACAAAAAATATATCGAACTTGGCTTCCCGTCTCTTTCTGCTGAAGAGCAATATGGCGGTCAAGCTTTACCAAATTCTTTAGGTATTACCATTTCTGAAATGGTCGGTACTGCAAACTGGTCTTGGGGCATGTATCCGGGTCTTTCCCATGGTGCGGTACGTACTTTGGAACACCATGGTTCTCAAGAACAAAAAGACATCTACCTACCTAAACTTGTCTCAGGTGAATGGACAGGCACCATGTGCTTGACAGAATCTCATGCAGGTTCTGACTTGGGCATTATCCGTACCAAAGCTGAACCGAATGCTGACGGGAGCTATGCGATCTCTGGCGAGAAAATCTTTATCTCTGCTGGTGAACATGACATGGCGGATAACATCATCCATATCGTTCTTGCTCGTCTTCCTGGCGCACCAAAAGGCACTAAAGGGATTTCGTTATTCATTGTCCCTAAATTCAATGTAAATGCAGACGGTTCAATCGGCGAACGTAATGCAGTACGTTGTGGTTCAATCGAACACAAAATGGGGATCCATGGTAACGCAACGTGTGTGATCAACTTTGATAAAGCACAAGGTTTCCTGATTGGCCCTGAAAACCGTGGTCTAAACTGCATGTTCACATTCATGAACACTGCACGTATTGGTACTGCTGTACAGGGTCTTGCAGCATCTGAAGCGTCTTTCCAAGGTGCACTTGCCTATGCCAAAGATCGCTTGGCAATGCGTTCACTTTCAGGTGTTAAAGCGCCAGAAAAAGAAGCTGATCCGATTATTGTTCACCCTGCTGTACGCAACATGCTTTTAACTCAAAAAGCATATGCAGAAAGTGGTCGTGCGCTGGTTTACTTATTGGCTCAATACGCCGATGTGGTTGAACACGGTACAACTGAAGAAGAACGCAAATCTGCGGACAACATGTTGTCTCTTCTTACCCCTATCGCAAAAGCATTCTTGACTGAAACCGGTTCTGAATCTGCGAAACATGGTGTTCAGGTATTCGGTGGTCACGGCTTCATTTCTGAACATGGCATGGAACAAATTGTTCGTGATACGCGTATTGCTTGTCTTTACGAGGGTACCACTGAAATCCAGGCGCTTGACTTGTTAGGTCGTAAAGTTTTGGGTACGCAAGGTGCAATGTTGAAAGACTTCACCAAGATTATCCACAAATTTGTTGAAGCAAACAAAGACAATGCTGCAATGAAAGAATTCGTTGAACCGCTTGCTGCTCTAAATAAAGAGTGGGGTGATTTAACCATGCAGATTGGTATGCGTGCAATGCAGAATCCGGATGAAGTGGGTGCAGCTGCGGTTGACTATCTATACTTCTCTGGTTATGTCACCCTTGCTTACCTATGGGCTCGTATGGCGCTTCTTGCTCAAGAAACATTGGCTGCTGGTACGACTGACGTTGATTTCTACAACGCCAAAGTAACGACTGCACGTTTCTACTTCAAAAAAATCCTTCCACGCGTACGTTCACACGTAGACGTGATTGCAGGCGGCGTAGAACCGTTACTGGCATTAGATGCAGAGCACTTTGCATTCTAAGCTGAATATCTAATTTGATATTTGAAAAGTTGTACTCCTGAGTACAGAAATAGAGAAAGGACGGTCATAGCTTTGACAGTCCTTTTTCTTTATAAATAGAGCGTTATTTCGCTTGGGTCATCTGACAACATTCTTCGTTGTTGATTAAGCTGCCCTAAGTCTACAGAGATTCAAACAATAAACAGGTGAACGAACATGCCAATTTATAATGCCCCACTTGCAGATATGAAATTCATCCTGAATGATGTTTTTAATGCCGAGCAATTCTGGCAAGCCAATGAAAATCTTGCCCACGTTGATGCTGCAACTGCAGAAGCCATTCTTGAAGAAATGGCAAAATTTGCGCAAAACGTTACGCATCCGCTCAACCGCACGGGTGATGAAGAAGGCGCAAAGTATGAAAATGGCAAGGTAACTACACCTGCTGGCTTCAAAGAAGCATTCAAACAATATGCAGATGGCGGCTGGATTGGTTTAGGTGCAGACGAGGAATGGGGCGGTCAAGGCATGCCGAAAATGCTGACGGTGCTTGCAGATGAAATGCTATTCGCCACTAATCCATCATTCCTGCTTTATCCGTTGCTTTCTGTAGGTGCGGGTATGGCGTTAAACAGTTACGCATCTCAAGAGCAAAAAGAAACGTATTTACCTAAAATTTACTCTGGCGAATGGTCAGGCACCATGTGCTTAACTGAACCGCATGCAGGTACAGACTTAGGCATTATTAAAACCAAAGCTGAACGTAATCAAGATGGCACCTACAACATTACTGGTACTAAAATCTTTATTACTGGCGGTGACCACGACTTAGCAGAAAATATCATCCATTTAGTCTTGGCTAAAACCCCAGATGCACCGGCAGGTTCACGTGGTATTTCATTGTTCATTGTGCCTAAATTCATGGTGAATGAAGATGGTTCTGTAGGTGAACGCAATGCGGCAGGTCCAGGTTCAATTGAACATAAAATGGGGATTAAAGCCTCTGCAACTTGCGTGATGAACTTCGACGGTGCCAAAGGTTATCTTGTGGGCAAAGAAAACGAAGGTCTTGCAGCCATGTTTGTGATGATGAATTACGAACGTTTATCCATGGGTCTCCAAGGCCTGGGTGCATCTGAATTTGCTTATCAAAATGCGGCGCAATATGCGACTGACCGTATTCAAGGTCGTAGCGCTTCTGGCATTCAATCCCCTGCCAAAGCTGCGGATAGCATCCTTGTACATGGTGATGTGCGTCGTATGCTACTCAATGCCCGTGCAAACAACGAAGCTTCGCGTGCATTTGCCGTTTACGTGGGTCAACAACTGGATATTACCAAGTTCTCTACCGATCCTGAAGCTGTAAAAGCAGCCAATAATCGCGTGGCACTGCTCACTCCAGTTGCAAAAGCATATTTAACCGATACTGCTTTTGATGCAGTGATTGATGCGCAAATGGTGTTTGGTGGACATGGCTTCATTCGTGAATGGGGTATGGAACAATGCGTACGTGACTTACGTATTGCACAAATTTATGAAGGCACCAACGGTGTTCAATCTCAAGATTTAATTGGTCGTAAAACCATTAAATGTAAGGGTGAATTCATTGCTGAATATATTCAGGAAATTCGTGACTTTGCCAACAATTTAGATGCTGATCTTAACTTCATTAAAGATGCAACCCTAGATGCAGCCACTGAAGTTGAATCTGTAACTCAATACGTGATTGAAGCTGCACGTGAAAATGTTGAGTTCTCGAACTCTGCTGCTGTAGATTACCTACACGCTGTTGGCTTACTCAGTTTTTCTTACATGTTTGCAAAAATTGCCAAGGCGGCTAAAGCGAAAGATGGCGAGTTCTATCAAAACAAATTGGCACTTGCTCAATACTTCGTGCAGCGCATTTTGCCTGAACTTGCACTACGCATTACTAAAGTAAAAGCAGGCTCAGAAGTGATTATGAACTTCAGTGAAGATTACTTTACCAGCCAATCTTAATTTAAATCAAATCTAAAAAACGCCTGCATTGTCAGGCGTTTTTTTCATCTAAAATAAATTAGATTTTTTCAACAATAATAGAATCTGAGATTTTTTTACTGCTTTGGGCATTTTGATGAAGTTTCACAATTTTAATCACTCCCTCAGATTGTAAATTTTCACATAAGGCAATTAGCTTCTGCATTTCATCTCCTTTAACACCCGAACCTAAAATGAGTTTTTTGCCATTTTGTAAACTATTAATTTTTGTTTGAATTGTTTCTAACATTTTCTTTTCCCTGTTGCATGAAATAACCATTCATACATTACCTCAAATACGTATAAAAAAAATACAGCCTATTGAATTATTTATAACATTCAATTGTTTTGAGTTTTAATGTGCATGAAACTTGCATACTTTTTAATACCAGTTTCATACAAATACTCATCTAATATATAAGGAGGAAAAATATGCCAAAACCTGATGCCAAAGTTGAAAAAATTGAAACCTTCCTCGACCGTTTCGGAAATCTTGCCGTAGAAAGTTTTCATTATATTGCACTATTTATTATTGGCTGTATGGTGATCTGGTCTGCGGGTCATACAGTATTTCATATTCTTACCGTAAAAAAATTCGCCACCATTGACGATATTCTGCTGTTATTTATCTATCTTGAACTGGGGGCCATGGTCGGCATTTATTTCAAGACCAATCATATGCCGGTGCGCTTTCTGATTTATATTGCGATTACCGCACTCACTCGTTTACTTATTTCCGACATTCAACATGACCATAAAGCGGATATGGACTTGGTGATTATTACCGGTTCGATTTTGATTTTAGCTTTTGCAATCTTGGTGGTGCGTTATGCCTCTTGGACTTATCCTTCTGTGATTCGTGACAAACATAGTGAAAAATCCTTGCCAGAAGGTAAAACGCCACGTCCGCAAGATGATGAATTGGCTTAATGTTCTTTGTTCCCTCTGCTTCCAGGAAATGCGGATCTTCAGAATATATTCTGGATTGACAAGGGAGATTTTTAACTAGCTTAATTTTAATCCCCCTAAATCCCCCTTTTTCAAAGGGGGACTTTCTCTATATTAAAATTGAATCTTAAACATCAACGATTGGGCACCAACACATAGCGCCCATTTTCAAAGATCCAGTACGTTCCATTCGGTGGTGCAGGTAATCCTACACGGCGCCAATCTGTGATTAAAGTAGCGTTTGAACTTTCAATTCGTGCCGTATTTGGATCGCCATTTACCCAACTATAACTTTGTGAGTTATGGGTGATAGTCGTTGGGGCCTGATATTGGATACTGATGCCATTTTGAATGGTCGAATAATTCTGATGATGCGGTGGACGCTGCTGATAATATGGTCGATTTTGCGGATAGTGATTTTTTGGGTAACTATATGGATAGCTGGTTTGTGGATAACCAAGACGCTGCTGTGGATAGTGATTTTGCGGATAATTATTTTGTGGATAATTAGGTCGATGCTGATACTTGCTAGTATCTACACCACGATAATTGGACCACTGATTTTCCGCTTGCGTAGTCACAGAAGCTCCTAAAAGCACCATGCCACCCAGAGCACAAACAACTACCATTTTCATCAGAGCCTCCGAACGACATTCATCGCATGTAGTTTATAAAACCCATTTTAGTCCCTAGTTTAGGATAAAAAATGAATAAAAAACCATCTAATGCAATATTTTGTAAATTAAATAGTCGGCTAATTTGATGCTTTAGTGCATCTAGGCAGTTGTTATGTTTATGCTAAGATATTCTTTTTTGTTACTGGATCAAACAGAGTGGCTGATTTAAGTTTTGACCGCCTACATCAATTTTTTTGTAAAGTACCGAGCGTACAAGAAGCATTGATTGATGCTTATGGTTCAGATGGTCAACATGCATGGTGGTTTAAATTTCAAATCAATGTCGAACACCCGCTTGCATGGCAAACTGTTCAGGAATTGGGTCATGTACTGAATTACATTTCCAAGAATGAACGTCTTCCAACCCAGTTCTTGCCTGTTTCACCACCACCCTATATGAATGGTGAAGCGAAAGAATTTTTGGCTTGGGTGATTCAATGCAATCATCCTGAATTTTCACCCGATGTGGTTTGCGACTGGTTAGAAGCGCGTTTACCGCAACCGGTTGAAGATGAAAGTCAGTGGACAATTAAAACCGATTTAAAAGAACTGGATAAAATGAAAGATGCCGATCTGGATAAATTAATTCCACCGAATCCTTTATAGAATATTGATATAAAAAAGAGTGCATAAGCGCTCTTTTTTATCTTTAACAGATTTAATCTCCCCTTGCGCTGTGATCACAGCTCATCTTTAAAAAGAGGGACTTGCATCTGTCCTTATTCATCCTTAAATAAGATGACTCCTCCCTTTCTTAAAAGATGAGAAGCACTGCTTCGCAAGGAGGGATTTAAGAATTTGGAACGATCTTCTAAAACGTCGAAAGCCCACTCCATTCCATAAAGCGGTAAATGCCATATTTGAGTTTCGATTCATCTGCATATTGACTGTAATCGACACTCATATTTTTACCATTCAAATTTGACCATGCGGTATCAAAATATTGATTGGCATCAGTAAAGACTTGCGCTTTTGATGCACCCACGACACGCAAATCGGTTTCCAAATTATAATTTTTAATATTACGTGCGGTAAAATTCGCAGAACCTAAAATCAATTCCGAGTTCTGTGCATTACGTTTCACAATCATCTTGCTATGACACTGCTCCCCTTGGGTATTGCACCAGCGCACTGGCACTCCTGCATCATTTAATTCAGAGGCCACTTGGCGATTGGGAATACCATTCTTCTGGCGACCAAAAGCATCTTTATTCGGGTCGAGCAACACCCTAAGTTTTACCCCGCGTTCATGCGCGGCAATTAGCGCCTTCACAATATGACGTTCCGATAAGTAAAACATCACCAGATCAATCTGCTCTTGCGGTTTTGCAGTTTCAATTAATTTTAATGTTTCATCAAAAATGGCTTTTTCAGTCAGTACCTGCACTTGAGGTAAAGACTTTTCCTCTTCAAACTCACCGACAATCACCATCGGAATATCACCTTTGGACATTCGCCCTACAGCCTGTTCGGTCTTTAGCACATCAATTGCGGTATTGCCTAAAACGACCAATGCCACGTTGGAATGACGTGAGCTGCCATCATGCGGATTTGCAGAAGTGACTAAAGCTTTCCAGCCCTGAGCCGTATCGACCACCATAGTTTTACGGTGATTGGCCTTGAAATTAAACAGGTTAAAATAACTACGCAAGGTGATTTTTTCATGACCAAATGGATTGGTGAGCCAGCCTTTTTCAGGATTATTGCCCGCATCCTGACAACAGATATACCAAAAGCCCGACCATAATGGATTAGATGCGCGTAACGGTCTTAAATCGGTTTCAATGACCTCAATACCGGCTGAACGTAACTGTCGATAATGCTCCGGTGCAACACCGCCATAGACTGAATTAATCGGGTCAGTAATGACTTTAATGTCAATATTGGGCTGAACGCCGCGTTTTGAAATTAAGGCATCGGTTAACTGTTGCGCCAATGGACGATGCGCTAAGGTCGATTCCCCCACTTCTTTATTGAATAAAAACATATCCAGCACAATGGTCGTTTGTGCTTCATCAATCATCTTTAATATTTCATTAAAAATGACCTGATTTTGTTGTTGGTTGCCACTTGCATCAATATAGGTTTGATCTGCTAAAAACTTCACCTCGGCATGACGCAACTTACCTGTGAAATCTAAACCCTCTGGCAGCGGTTTATAAGTGTGATAAATTGCAGATGAGAGATATCCCAAAGCCAATAAACTGATCATCACGCCCACATAACGACGGCGTGACCAATTCAATTTCTGATGAATTCGTTGAAAAATACGCATAACAAAAAACCTAGTCCAATGGCATCAGACTAGGTTTTATTGCTTTATTTTTCAAGAGGATTTCTGTGACTCTGTCCTGAATGAGTCCATCTAATCCAACTTTTGCCTAGAAACCAAATTCTAAACCAACGCTAAAGTTACGTCCGACTTGCGGAATATTCGACAGGAATGAAGCATGTGAATACACCTGTTCATCCAGCAAGTTGTTGGCTTTAAAATAGACACGATAATCGTTATTTTTAGCATATTGACCGGCATAAGATACACCAAGATTCAGCATGTTATAACCATCAGTTTCCTGTTCATAACTTGTGATTTTGTCCTGATTAAACACATGGTAATACTCGGCCAGACCCGACCAGTGGTCATCAAAACTTGCATCTACTTTAGTCCCTAAACGACCGGCTGGGACACGGGGTGCATTTTCACCCTCAATTTTGCCACGCACATAATCACCAAACACCCCCACTTTATAAGTATCGTTTAAGGCATAAGAGGCTTGTGCTTCTGTACCATAAAATTTGGCTTTATCTTGGGTGTAATCTACCAGGCGGAAGTTTTCATAACGATCTGTCGTTGACGCATAAATGTAGTTGTCAAACCAGTTGTGATAGACATGTACATGGTAATCCAGTGGGCCATTTTCATAATGCAAGCCGAGTTCCAGATTATTGGATTTTTCTGCACTTAAATTTTCATTACCACGTTCATAAGTGTTGGTCGCGAAATGTTTGCCATTGGCATATAGTTCTTGCGCCAAAGGCAAACGTTCTTGATGAGAGCCAACCAGCGATAATTTATAACTCGGTGCAAATTCCCAGTTCACGGCGCCTGAATAAGAGAAACCATAATCATCAAAATCTTTTTTGTTTGAATCAATCTGAATTTTCTGCTGATCTAAACGTGCGCCCAGTTCAACATGAACATCATTAAACTGCTTATGCTCTAAGGCAAACAGGCTCCACTTTTGGGTTTTGGTCGGATCAAGTAAAGATTCTTCGCCAGTAATATTCAGCTTTTGCTGATTATATTGAGCACCAATCACTCCTTCCCAATCGGCAACAGGATTGTGGACCAGTTCTAGGCGTGCATCATAACCCTGACTTTTAAAATTGGTCATGACTGAATTTTCTTCAATTTCATCATGTTTATAGTCGGTATAACTGACATGGGCGCGAAGCTTTTGAAAACCAGAAAAAGGATCATTGAGTTCGGTACGGAAATCATAACGTTCTGATTTTAAATCAACCCATGGCCCAGCGGCATGAGCGTGTTCTTCATCATGATCATGTCCATCATGGTTTAACGCATGACCTGAATGATCGCCACAAAAAAGTTCATTGTCATGCGGATGACAATCTTCATATTCATGGCTATGTCCCGGCAAACCATACTGATCTTGACGATTGCTATATGAAATACCGCTAAAACCACGGTCGTGAATCCAGGATAAACCCACATTCACCGTTTCACCTTTTGCAAAAGTATTGTCTACACGACGCTCTTTTTCACCTTCATGCACATAATCAGGCGCAATATAACTGTTGGCATCACGTTTTGAGCCTTCAACACGTAAAGCCACTTGATCAGTTAAAGCAACGGTCGCCCCTGCACTGGCCAACTTTTCATCACTACCTGAGTTGTAGCGTAAGCCGACTTGTCCTTCATAACCTTTTTCAGGCATTTGGGTGGGAATCTTATTGTCGGTGACATTCACCAATCCACCCACTGTGCCTGCGCTATACAATAAAGTAGATGGCCCGCGAATGATCTCCACCTGCTTGGCTAAAATAGGATCAACCGTTACTGCATGGTCTGGTGAAAGTGTTGAGACATCGGCAGTTTCAGAAGCATGTTGTAAAACTTTAACGCGTGGCCCATCTTGTCCACGAATCACTGGACGACTTGAACCCGCACCATACTGGTTTGAAGATACGCCAAGCTCACCCGCCAATGCATCCCCAATGGTGACGCCACCTTGTGCAAGCTTTTTATGATCAATCACCTGATCTGCCACTGCAAAATCAGCAGCCGACTGAACCAAGGGATGAGCCTGCAATTTGATTGTTTCTAGTTGTTGATTTTGGCTAAGGTTTTCTGCAAAGACAGAGGGTGTAATAACAGCAAAAATAGACAGGGTAATTAAATTCTTATGAAAGGACATGGAACTGGCTCAAAGCTTAGATTTCTGAATTTTGTTATAATATAACATTTCATTATTTTTGCAATAAAAAACATTTCCTTTCTCTATCTTCGGATAGACTGGATTTCAGTTTTGCTCACAGATAAGTAAATTTTAAAGTTTTTAGATGCCCTTTACGATCTCACATGCTGTTTTAGCCCCTCCCATTGCCAAACTCACAGGCTATCGTTTGCCCATCTCGGCACTTGCCATTGGCACTATGACGCCTGACCTTTACCGCCTGTTTACTTCAGAAACTTACGATATATCACACCAATGGCAAGGCTTAATAGTTCCAAATCTATTGATTGGTTTAAGTTTTTGCTTGCTGTGGTATGGTCTTTATCGACCGGTGATTTTTCGATGGATTGGGCTAGTCAAGCCAATCAATTATGGTTCCTTCGATAAAATGACGGGATTTATTCTCTGTGTCATCCTTGCTTTGCTCGTTGGAATTTCTAGCCATTTAATTTGGGATGGTCTGACCCATTCAGACTTTAGGACCTTTGCTTTTGATCAATTTTTAAATCGACCGGTTTCATTGTTTGATCATATCTATCCAATGCATCGTGTGTTGCAGATTGGCACCTCCATCCTGGCTTTACCATTTATGGCATGGATGGGCAGGCATTATTATCTAAAACATAAACAGGCGGATTTTGTTGGAACTAAAATCAAGATCTCTAGCTTCTTTATTCTGCTGACCTCATTGCTCGCTGCTGGTTTTTATTATCTGCAATTTTTAAAGACACTGGGATCAAATCCTTGGTCAACCGACCTCTATTCATTTATCGGTCGCTCGGTAAATCAATTTTCAAGCGTATTTTTAATTACTTTTAGCTTAGGCTGTGTGCTCTTTCTATTTTTAGACAGAAACCACCGTCTAGATAAATAAACGATGAGAAGTTAAAGAATATTATCCAGATCAAGCAATCTCAGCATTGAAATTGTGATGATTCTTGATCTTGTTCTTGTGACAAAATCCTCAAAGAGGCATAATTCACTATTCAAAAGCGGTGCGCTGTTTACGTATACGCTGACCTTAACCCATATAGTTGGATTTTTTACGCTATGATGCGAACTCATTACTGCGGTACTTTAACCGAAGCCCAAATTGACCAAACCGTAACATTATGCGGTTGGGTACACCGTCGCCGTGACCATGGTGGTGTAATCTTCCTTGACATGCGTGACCGTGACGGTCTTGTTCAAGTCGTGATTGACCCAGATACTCCCGAAGCTTTCTCAACTGCTGACAAGGCACGTTCTGAATTCGTATTAAAAATTACAGGTCGTGTACGTCGTCGTTATGAAGGCACAGAAAATGCCAACATGGTGAGTGGTCAAATCGAAGTTCTAGCAAAAGACATCGAAGTTCTTGCAGCCTCTGAAACTCCGCCATTCCCATTGAATGACGAAAATACCAATATTTCTGAAGAAATTCGTTTGAAATACCGTTTCTTGGATATCCGTCGTCCTGAAATGCTAGATCGCTTACGTTTCCGTTCTAAATTGACCAACCTTATTCGCAACTACTTCGAAGAAAATGGTTTCTTGGACGTTGAAACGCCAATCTTGACACGTGCGACTCCAGAAGGTGCGCGTGACTATTTAGTTCCAAGCCGTGTTTCTAACGGTAGCTTCTACGCGCTTCCACAATCACCACAGCTGTTCAAACAGTTGTTGATGGTGGGCGGTATCGATCGTTACTACCAAATCGCAAAATGTTTCCGTGATGAAGACCTACGTGCCGACCGTCAGCCAGAATTCACCCAGATCGACGTTGAAACATCGTTCATGAGTGACGATGACATTATGGATTTGATGGAAACTTTAACGATCAAGATGTTCAAAGAACTTCTAAACGTTGAATTCGACAAATTCCCGCGTATGACTTATGCAGACGCTATGCGTGACTATGCATCTGACAAACCGGATATGCGTATTCCTTTGAAACTGGTTGACGTTGCAGACATGATGCAGGACGTTGAGTTCAAAGTATTCGCAGGTCCTGCTAAAGATCCTAAAGGCCGTATTGTTGCGCTTCGCGTACCCGGTGCAGGTTCACTTCCACGTAGCCAAATTGATGAATATACTAAATTCGTGGGCATTTACGGCGCGAAAGGTTTGGCTTATATCAAAGTCAACGAACTTGAAAAAGGCATTGAAGGTCTTCAATCTCCAATCGTTAAATTCATCGAGCCAATCGTGCTTGACTTGTTGAAACGTGTTGGCGCTGAAAATGGCGACATCGTATTCTTTGGCGCAGATAAAGCCAAAGTTGTGAACGATGCCATGGGCGCTTTACGTATCAAAGTCGGTCATGACATGAAGATGGCGACTTGCGAGTGGGCGCCACTTTGGGTCGTTGACTTCCCAATGTTTGAAGAAACTGATGATGGCAAATGGACCTCTGTGCATCACCCATTCACGCTACCAAAATCTAGCGTTGAAGAAGTGAAAAACAATCCAGGTGCGGCACTTTCAGTTGCTTATGACATGGTATTGAATGGTACTGAAGTCGGTGGTGGTTCACTACGTATCTTCAACTTAGAAATGCAACAAGCTATTTTTGCGGCATTGGGTATTTCTGAAGAAGAAGCCGAAGAAAAATTCAGCTTCTTGTTGAATGCCTTACGTTACGGTGCACCTCCGCATGGTGGTTTGGCATTCGGTCTGGACCGTTTAGTGATGTTAATGACTGGTGCGACTTCAATTCGTGATGTGATTGCATTCCCTAAAACCAAGACTGCTGAATGTCCATTGACTCAAGCACCTGCGCCAGTTGAACCGAATCAATTGCGTGACTTGGGTATTCGTTTACGCGAAAAACCTAAAGCTGAAGTTAAAGTAGAAGCTTAATGCTTTAATTCAGTAATAAAAAACCCTGCTTAAGCAGGGTTTTTTATCCAATGGAGCGTAAAACCTTGTCGTTCAGCAAGGATAAAGCAACACGACATGAAGTGTCGTTTCACTCTTGTATGTCGCATTTCTAGGTGGTTTGAAATGCTAATATCGGTATATGAAAACACTTAAACTTCGCATAAAGGACAAACATCGTAAGATGCTCAACCAGTTAGCGTCAGAGGTGAATTTTGTCTGGAATTATGTGAATGATTTGTGTTTTAAACACCTTAAAAGAAAGGGTGAGTTTCTAAGTGCTTATGATATTGCTAAATACACAAAAGGCACCTCAAAAGAATGTAATTTGCACAGCCAAACGATTCAGGCTGTTACTGAAGAATTAGTTACACGTAGAAAACAATTTAAAAAAGCAAAACTGAAATGGCGTGTCAGTAACAAGAAATCAGCCAGACGTTCACTTGGGTGGATTCCCTTCAAGAAAGTTGCGATTAAATATGCTGATGGAAACGTTCAGTACGGTAAGTGTCAATTCACACTATGGGACAGCTACGGACTATCCAAATACAATATCAAGACTGGCTCATTCGTTGAGGATGCTCGTGGTCATTGGTATGTTTGTTTAGTTGTTGATAGCGCTAAAGCTGAAAAATCAACTGCAATCAAAGCAATCGGGATTGACTTGGGCTTAAAGGATATCGCCACCTGTTCGGATGGCACAGTGATTTCCAATCCTAAATTCTTTCGCCAGTATGAGCAGAAATTGGGAATTGCTCAGAGAGCGAGAAATAAAAAACGTGTCCGTGCATTACACGCGAAAATTGCAAGCTGTAGAAAAGACCATTTGCACAAAGCAAGCAGCATGCTTGTTAAAGCAAATGCACTCATTATTGTAGGGGACTTAAGTGCTAAAAAACTGGTAAAAACCAAGATGGCAAAATCGGTTTTGGATACCGGATTTTCAGCACTCAAAACAATGCTCAAGTATAAATGCGAGAACGCAGGGGTATTGTTTGAGGAAGTTAATGAAGCCTATACCACCCAAATCTGTTCGTGCTGCAAAAAAATCTCCAGCAGCAGTCCGAAAGGTAGAACAGGTCTTGGAATAAGAGAATGGCAGTGCGTAGAATGCGGTACATTCCACGATCGAGATATTAACTCAGCACTGAATATTCTTGCGCTCGGACATGAGCGTCTCGAAGGAGGAATCACCCCTCTTTAGGTGGGTGAGGATGTCAATGCATTGAGATCAAGACTTGAGAATGGCATAATAGCTGTCTATTTCTGTTTTGTGGTAAGCAACCTTATGGCTATGCGTCCTGCTGTCCGTCGTCGTGCACTTGTGTTAATTATATTTGCCATAGCTCAATGGTTGTTTATGCGTTATATCCTAGCCAATGGTTTGTTCAATATGGACACCAATCAACGTATTCTATATTTTTGTGTAAGTAGTTTAGGCGGGGCCTTAGTTATTTTTGTGAGTTTGATTTATATGGTGTTGAAAGGAAACGTTGACAAACCTTAATCACTTTTTCTATCTCCCCGGAATTGATAAGATTCTTCTAGAAATTTTATCCTATTTATTTTGTTCTCAAGAATTTTGACCTCATTTTCTGTGGTTTAGAAATGGTGCAGCATCTTTGATGCAATAAAACTCTTTCCAAAATTTTCTTTTTATAATGATCTTGGCCATAAAGAGCTGTGCATTTCTATGTATTTTTTATTCAAAGTTATCTCTTTACTCCCGCTCTGTGTCTTGCAATGGATTGCGTCTTGGATTGCCGTCCTCCTCAATAGCTATAATTCATCCATGAAACGGATTACCCAGATTAACCTGCAATTGGCTTATCCGCATTTAACGGTTCAGCAACATCAAGCTTTAACCAAAAGCAGTTTAAAAAGCCAATGTATGACCTACATTGAGTCCATTAAATGTTGGGGTATGTCGCCCGAATACAATTTAGCTTTGTTAAAAAATATTTATGGTGAACAGTACTTTACCGAAGCCTTAGCCAATAAAAAAGGTGTGATTGTGGTAATTGCTCATTTTGGCTGTTGGGAGCTTTTAAATGCATGGCTTAATCAATATAGCTCCCCCATGATTATGTATAAGCCCCATAAAAATAAAGCAATAGATCGCTTTATCTTAGAAGCAAGACAACGTGTGAATGCAACTTTGGTTCCAACTGATGAAAATGGTGTACGTGCGATCTTTAAACATTTAAAACAAGGGGGCCTAACCGTAATATTACCTGATCATCTCCCTAAAGAATCAGGAGGTATTTATTCAGAGTTTTTTGGGCAAAAAACATTATCCACTACTCTGGTTTCGAAACTGGCCAGTAAAACCCAATGTAATGTCATTGGACTCAGTTGTATTCGTGATGAAACATCAGGATTTAATGTACATTGCGTACCTTTATCGGATAATATTTTATCGAAAGATCTGCAAACTTCAGTAGATAGCTTAAATCAAAATTTGGAACAGATGATTAATGTCGCACCTGAGCAGTATATTTGGTCTTATAAACGGTTTCGTAAAATTGAAGGACTAGAGAATATTTATAATAACTGTCGGTAAAATATATTTTAGATTTTACCCTATATTGTGATGAATTATTAAGGGTGGCATACGTATGTGCATCCTTTAACAGTGTAAATCAATCTATAGCTATATATTTATTTTTTATAATTATGATTAAATTTCAGATAATTAGTTTTTTTAGTTTAATTGATAAAATGTTACAAGGATATCTTCATGGAGTCTAATAGAAAATTTAAGATCCTTATTATTGGAAAACGTGGTGGAATTTTACAATGGTACGAAAACTTAATTGCAGCCCAACAACAAAATGCTGAGTATGCAATTGAAGGTTTTGCACTCAATCACAATAATATTAAAGAACGTTTTCTTAAAAAATTTCTTTCGAACAAAGAGATATACACGGCAGCTTTATTGAAAAAAAAACTAGAGAACTTTAAACCTGATCTAATTTTAATTGCTGATTTATTTTATTTTGATTCCCACTTGTTACAGGTATTAGCTTCATCTCCAGCAAAAAAAGCACATTGGATTGGTGACTTTTTCGATAGCCGACTCCTAAAATCAAAAAATATAATTGATCTGTATTGTTTTACAGACTCCAGCTTTATACAAGATGCAGCCGAACTGGGATTAAGCAACACAATTTACCTCCCACTCGCCTATAACCCAGCTGTTTTCTTTGATAAGAATGAATCTAAATCCAATCGTCTTATTTTCATAGGTGCTTGGAGTCTAGATCGTCAAGAATTAATTGAACAAATTCCAGTTCCAATGTCCGTGTATGGTAAAGGTTGGGATAAGCTTAAAAAACCTGAATGTGAGATTCACCCTTATAATATAAAATTAGATCAAGTTGCAGACCTATATGGACAACATAAATATGTCCTGAATGTAATTAATAAAAAAAATATTCGTCAAGGTATGAATATGCGTTGTTTTGAAGCACCTGCCTGTGGTTGTATTTTAGTCAGTGAATATGTCAAAGATCTTGAATATGCTTTTAATATAGAAACTGACATTATTTCTTTTTCAAATCCTGTAGAATTGTCTCAGAAACTCCAAAATATCAATATCAATCCTGAATTGGCAATGTATAAAGTCCAAATATGTCATAACTATAACAATCGGTTAAAGACATTAGTTAAAATGCTTTTATGCTCATAGCCATTTCATATAAGTAGGTTGCGACCCAAGTGTTTGTTAGTATTATCGTCCCTAGCTACAACCATGCTCAATTTCTAGAAGAACGAATTGAAAGCATTCTTAATCAAGATTTTCATAACTTTGAAGTCATACTTTTAGATGATCTTTCTCCTGACAATAGTGCCGAAATATTAAAAAAATATCAAAACCATCCAAAAGTTAGCCATTGTATTATTAATGAAAAAAATTCTGGATCAACATTTTATCAATGGAATAAAGGAATTGATTTAGCCAAAGGTGAATTAATTTGGATTGCTGAGTCTGATGATGTTGCAGATCCACATTTTTTAGCAAAGCTTGTTCCAAAATTTGATCAAAATCCAGATCTAGTCTTAGCTTATAGCCAATCATATCGTATGAATGCACAGGGTGAAGTAACAGGCACATGGAAAGATTGTACTGATTCAATCGACTCTGAGCTATTCACCCACGACTTTAAACTCTCGGGTTTAGAATATATTGAAAGATTTTTAACTTTTCAAAACACCATCCCAAATGCCAGTGGCGTTGTTTTCAAGAAAAAGTGCTATTTAGATGTCGGTGGTGCAAATCCAAGTCTTAAATTTATTGGTGATTGGGAGATATGGACTAAAATCGTTTCCCAAGGAGATATTTTCTTTACCCCTGAATGCTTAAATTATTTTAGATACCATGATACCAGTGTTATCGCCCAAGCTAAAAAAAAGAAAGATCACTTTGAAGTAAGAAGACAAGTCATTCTCTTCCGAGAAAATATGTCTTTCTTTTTTAATAATTACCGCAAAGTTCAACCCAAAGCTAATAAAGTCTATGCAATAAATCAACAGAAGCTATCAATCGAATTCAGAAAAAATGCTTCTTTAGCTATTCGACGGAATTATTACAAAAAAATTATTCCAACCAGTATAGCGGCGCTTAAAACCATGCCTATTTATGCCGCACCTTTTTATATTATTAAATTACTTTTACAGTTATTAATTTCTGTTTTATTGGTTACTCCATACAAATTATTAATTAATAAACTAAGATAAAATTTAAATTATATTAATTAATCCAAATCCTATTTAAGGAAGGCTGTTTATTTTTCTTAAACATAAAAACTGTTTTTAGAGTCAAAAAGATCATGATTTGATGCGAGTGGTCAGAAAAATTAATGGTATTTGATCGATATATCATTTTTATTTCATGATTTTAAAAAGAATTCCTTATCTGCGATTTAGATTAATTAAATACTACTTAATTTTAGAAATAACTTTCAAGGATTAAAATATGAAAATATTTGCATTTTATTTACCTCAATACCACACCATTCCTGAGAATGATACGTGGTGGGGGGAAGGCTTTACTGAATGGACAAATGTTAAAAAAGCCGCTCCTTTATATCATAAACATAATCAACCTCGTGTTCCTTTAAATCAAAATTATTATGATTTATCTAATGATGAAACACTAGCATGGCAAGCAGACCTCCTTAAAGAATATAAAATTGATGGTTTGTGCTTTTACCATTATTGGTTCAAAAATAAAAAATTATTAGAAAAGCCAGCTGAAAACTTATTAAATAATAAGAAAATAGATATGCCTTTTTTCTTTTCTTGGGCTAATGAGCCATGGACAAGAAGTTGGGATGGCTTAAATAACAACATACTAATAGATCAAGATTATGGTGATAAACAAGATTGGATAAATCACTTCAATTATTTAAAGCCCTTTTTCAAAGATCCTCGCTATGTTAAACATAATGGTTATCCAATATTTGTATTATATAGATCAGCTAATTTCAAACTATGCAAAGATTGGATTGAATGTTGGAGAGAACTCGCTCAACAATGTGGTTTAGGTGATATTCATTTTATATCATCCTTAACATCCTTTGAAAAAGATCCAAGAGAACTCGGATTTAATGCATATCTATACTTCGAACCAATGAACACAACATCCCATCACCTTTTAAACTATAAGCAATCTAAATCAGAAAAAATTACTAAAAAAATTTCCACTATCATTAATAGATTTCAGGGTTTTAAAGATAAATTAGACTATTTCGATTATGATCACACTTGGCAATCGATTTTAAATAAGAAAACTAGTGAAAAAGTTTATGCAGGTGCATTCATTGCTTGGGATAATACACCAAGAAAACAAGCAAAAGGTTCCATTTCCATAGGCGCAACCCCTATAAAATTTGAACAATATTTTTCATTACTATATAAACAAGCAAAAGATAACTATACACCCTATATATTTATTAATGCTTGGAATGAATGGGCTGAAGGTGCTTATTTAGAACCAGACACAAAATATCAATATCAACATTTAAATGCTATTCGAAATACTGTTGTGAAATCAAATTTACAATAAATTAAAAGCATCTTTGATAAGCCTAAATTATCAAAGATGCTTTAATCAAAAAAATTAATTATTTAAACTGTCGGCAGAATTATCTTTATCACTTACCAAAACCTCACCTACTTCAGATAAAGGCCAATCAATAGCAAGTGTTGGATCATTCCAAATAATCGCGCCTTCACTCTCTTTATTATAGTAATTAGTGGTTTTATATAGAAATTGTGTATTATCCTCTAATGCCAGAAAACCATGTGCAAAACCTTCTGGTATCCAAAACATAGTCTTGTTTTCTGCACTCAGCTCAAGACCAACCCATTGACCATACGTTTTTGATTCTGGGCGAATATCTACAGCAACATCCCAAACCTTCCCCTGCACCACTCGTACCAGTTTACCTTGGGCATGTGGTGCATTTTGATAATGTAATCCACGTAACACCCCCTTTTGTGACAAAGAGTGATTATCTTGAACAAAGTGTGGAATAGGCAAATTAAGCTCATTTAATGCTTGTTCAAATCGCTGTTGATTAAAGCTTTCCATAAACCAACCACGGTCATCTCCAAACACATTGGGATGAAGAATCAAAAGCCCTTCTATTTTGGTTGTTTCAACTTTCATTTGGCTTCATCCAATAACTTATATAAATATTGACCATACTCAGTTTTCTTTAAAGCTTCTGCACTTTCAGCCAATTGCTCTTTATTAATCCAACCTTGATGAAAACTAATTTCTTCCAGACAGGCTACTTTTAAAGATTGACGCTTTTCAATGGTATAAACAAATTGTCCAGCTTCAAGTAAAGACTCATGTGTACCTGTATCTAACCATGCAAAGCCACGACCTAACAGCTCAACATTCAATGAACCATCTTTAAGATAGGCATTATTAATATCTGTAATTTCAAGTTCACCTCGAGCTGATGGTTTTACTTGTTTGGCAAATTCAATAACGCGGTTGTCATAAAAATATAATCCCGTCACAGCATAGGCCGATTTAGGTTGGCTTGGCTTTTCCTCAATACTCAGAACCTTACCTGATTGATCAAACTCTACTACACCAAATCGTTCTGGATCCGTCACATGGTAACCAAATACCGTTGCACCAAATTTACGTCCAGATGCTTGTTGTAATTGATCGCTAAAATGTTGGCCATAATAAATATTATCCCCCAAAATTAAGCATACATGATCTTGACCAATGAACTCCTCACCAATCAAGAATGCTTGAGCTAAACCATCTGGAGAAGGTTGCACTTTATAACTAAGTTCAATACCAAATTGTGAACCATCACCTAGTAACTTTTCAAAATTAGGTAAGTCTTCAGGTGTTGAAATAATCAACACTTCACGAATACCCGCCAACATGAGTACCGAAAGTGGATAATAGATCATCGGTTTATCATAAATAGGGAGTAATTGTTTAGAAACACCTTTTGTAATAGGGTGCAAACGCGTACCAGAACCGCCCGCTAAAATAATACCCTTACGTTTTAAGTTCATTTATTTAATATCTCCGTGAGTGCTCTTTTAACACCCTGTTCCCAAACGGGTAAATTCAACTGAAAAACCTGTTGTAACTTTTGATTATTTAATCGTGAATTATGCGGTCTTTGCGCAGGTGTAGGATAAGCCGATGTTGGAATTGCATTCAACTTATTGACAGCTAACTCACACCCTAAAAGACGCGCTTGCTCAAAAATAAAATTAGCATAATTAAACCATGATGTTTCACCACTTGCCACTAAGTGATAAATACCAACTTTACGCTGATCTGCTAAAGTTTGAGAAATGGCATGAACCGAGATATCAGCAATCAGTTCAGCTGATGTCGGTGCACCAATTTGATCATCAATGATAGAAAGTTCTTCCTGTTGTTGAGCTAGATTCAACATGGTTTTTAAGAAGTTTTTACCTTTTACAGCATAAACCCAAGATGTTCTAAAAATAAGATAAGCACAACCACTATCTATAATTGCTTGCTCACCTAATGCTTTAGTTTTCCCATAAATATTTAATGGCGCAATATCATCTGTTTCACTAAAGGGCTGATCACCAGCACCATTAAATACATAATCTGTTGAATAATTTACAAATAATGCATCAATTAATTGGCAAGTTCGAGCAATTTTTTGAATACTTAAATGGTTAATCTGATCTGCAAGTTCTTGTTCAGACTCAGCCAAATCTACTGCTGTATAAGCAGAAGCATTTACTACCACATCAGGCTTTACACTCAGAATAGTGTCACAAACAGCTTCTGTTTGACTCAAATCACCACATAAACCTATCAGTCCGTAACGATCTAAAGCAATAACTTCGCCTAAGGGTGCAAGTGCACGTTGCAGCTCCCACCCGACTTGCCCATTCTTCCCTAATAATAATATCTTCATTTATTAATACTGCTTAATTAACCAAGATTGGTATTCACCACTTTGTACGTGTTCAACCCACTCAGTATTCTTTAAGTACCATTCTACCGTCTTACGTAAACCAGTCTCAAAAGATTCTTCAGGCACCCAATTTAATTCATTCTTAATTTTTGTCGCATCAATTGCATAACGCACATCATGACCAGGACGGTCCTTAACATAGGTAATTAAGTCTTTGTATTGAACAATTCCTTCAGGCTTAATTGGAGCAAGTTCTTCAAGCAAATCACAAATTGCATATACAACTTCTAAATTAGCTTTTTCATTATGTCCACCAATATTATAGGTTTCGCCTATAACACCCTCTGTAACGACTTTATATAACGCACGTGCATGATCTTCAACAAATAGCCAATCACGAATTTGCTGACCATTACCATACACAGGCAAGGCTTTACCTTGTAAAGCATTTAGAATCATTAATGGAATCAGTTTCTCTGGAAAATGATATGGACCATAATTATTTGAACAATTCGTAATTAATACAGGTAAACCATAGGTACGATTCCATGCACGAACCAAATGATCCGAGCTTGCTTTACTTGCAGAATAGGGCGAACTTGGAGAATAAGGTGTAGTTTCGGTAAATAGGTCTGTTGTACCTTCTAAATCACCATAAACCTCATCAGTTGAAATATGATGAAAACGAAATTCTGCTTTCTTTGTATCATTTAGCCCCAACCAATATGCTCGACTTGCTTCTAACAATTGGTATGTGCCAATAATATTAGTTTCAATAAAATCGAATGGTCCAGAAATTGAACGATCCACATGTGACTCTGCTGCTAAATGCATTACAACATTCGGCTGGAATTCTTTGAATAATTGATCCAATGCAATACGGTCACAAATATCTGTTTTAGAAAATTGATAACGTTCATTTTTTGATACTGAACTCAAGGATTCTAAATTCCCTGCATAAGTCAATTTATCAACATTTAAAACCTGATGTTCGGTATTCTGAATAATATGACGAACAACAGCTGAGCCAATAAATCCAGCACCACCTGTAACTAAAATTTTCATATGGGTATCCAATATCAACCTATTCTGAATTACAAATTCCACATTCAGACTGTAAATAATTAATTTTTATAAAATCAACTACTAAATATATTTATTTAATTTGAACGCAATAAAGCTTTTTCTTTATCATCCCAAACATATAAGCCCCCTCAAACGGACGACTTATAATTCTTAATAATTTAGCCATATCTAGCAGCATGATTTAAGTAAGTGAATTATAACATTCAATAAAAGCTTGGTATTATAGATTTAATCCCTTCCAAGCAATTTCAATAATATTATTTATGAAGAATTTGTCGATTTTACTCATCCATGATGATCGAGCTGGTCATTTGAACCCAAGCTTAGGTATTTGCGATCAAATTGAAGATAGTTTTCACACACAAATTTCTAAAATTAAAACGCCTTATTTAAAAAAATGGGGCATTAGTTTATTAAAAAAACTGTCTTGGTATCCCTCATTTTTCGATATTTTAGCTCAAATAGCCTATAAAAATGCCTCAATTCAACAAAACTATGACTTAATTGTTTGTTCAGGCATGCCTAATTTACTTTATGCTATTTATTTAAGCCGTAAATACAATTTACCCATTTATTATGCTGGAGATACCCGAAAAATTAATGATGCTTTAATTCAAACCACCATAACCGCATTACCGCAAAAAATTAAGACTCAGCAAGTCATCTTAACAACACCACCTGTAAAAAAAATCTTTAGTCAGCTACAAAATGATGTATTAAATTTAAACTCAGCCTTACTGGTATTAGGTGGACCTACGACCGAACACCCTTTTCAAAAAGCTGACTATGAAAATATTATTGATAAATTCATGCAGCTATGCGAAAAACAAAATCTTACTGCATATATTACCAACTCAAGAAGAACACCTGAACTTGAACGGACATGGGAAAGACTGCAAGATCATCCAAATCTTCAATTACACCTTATCAACAATCCTTGCGCTAAAAAATTCCATGAGCTGATTCACTTATCTAGCTATGTTTTTGTAACGGAAGACAGCACATCTATGCTGGCAGAAGCGATTCAATCTGGTCGCTTTGTCTCATCTATTTATATGAAAACTTCTGTTTTTGAGCCTTTAAATCAAAAATATCTCAAGGAAGGCTTAATAAGTCGACAGAATCTAGATGATACTTTTATCCTACCGAGCACTAGAGATTTAACCAAGTTAAATTTAAGCGAAGCACTCATAATAGCTATTCAACATAATCTGGAAGGTTGAACATGATTTCCGTTATTCTCACTCATTTTAATAAAGGCTTATTATTAAATCGTACAATCGAATCCTTACAACCTTGGGATGATATTGTGCATGAAATTATCGTGGTGGATGACCACTCTACTGATCCATCATGGAGCCAAAATTCAACGCACATTGTACAAACCTACCCTAAAATAAAAGTCATTCAAAATACTGAAAACAAAGGACCTGCTGTTCGCCTCAACCAAGGTGGTTTTGCAGCGACTGGTGATTATTTATTCTTTATGGATTCTGATGATGTATTAGCACCCAATCGCTTACAATTGTTTTTGACAGAGATGAAAAATCAATGTGCTGACCTATGCTATGGTAAAAAAGTGAAAATTCATGATCTGAATGAAATTCAGAAATATACCACTGCGACTTGGGAAAGCAGTACAAATGCTCTTAATTACATGTTAAAAAATAATATTATGCAAATGTGTGTAATGTGTAGTAAGGAACTTTTTCTAAAAGCAGCTGGTTGTAATGAAAAGATTTTTATTCAAGATGAGTCACTAGCCTTAAATCTAGGCAAATATTCTCAAAAAATCATTTCCACTGCCCTACATTGTGTATTTGTAATTTTAGATGAAGAGGAAACCACACGGGTTCGAGGCGAAAATCGTCTTTCTCGCCATCTAGAGCAACAGCACTATGATATGTTCTTCACCATTGATGATTTCTTGCAGAACTATCCAAACATTGATCAAGAAAATAAAAATATTCTCATCAAAAAAGCATTTTCAACCTATTGGAAAAGTATAAAAAATACTCCTCAGCAACGTTTTTCTGATTTGCTTATCTATTTTGGAAGCAAAGTTTCACCTGTAAAGATATGGGATAAAAATCATCAACATCTCATCGAGTACTTTGAAAACCTAGATCATGTTCGAAAAATTCGTACATAGAAAGAAGACCTAAAAACCTCTTTTCCCCAATTTCAATCTACATTTAACGGCAAACATCGAATCTTTACCGCTAATTTTAATGCGCTGTAACATCATAAAATCAGGATCCAAACCATCGATTCCTTCTTCTGTAGTTACAGCATTGCTATAGCCCGCTTGTTTTGCCAAAGTAACATCACGCTGTGAATAAATCCCAAATGGATAAGCAAAACTTGTCACCGATTTAGCCGTTAAATTTTCTAATTGTTGTTTCGATTGAGTTAATTCTGCCAAGCACTCGACATCATCTAATTTATTTAAATTGGCATGAGTCATGGTATGTGAACCAATTTCAACCAAACTACTATTTGCTAGAAATTGAACTTGCTCATCATTCAGTTTAGCTTCGCGCGCCAATTCACCACTATTGTGATGCGCTTTTTTATAAGTAGACCAATCACGATCATGACGATCGACCACCACATAAATAGTGGCTTTGGCTTGGTATTTCTCCAAAACTGGATAGGCATTTTCTAAATTATCTAAATAACCATCATCAAAAGTAATGGCTACAGTTTTTTCAGGGTGTTTCCCCCAATTGTTCTGCAATTCTTGCATTGTCACAAAATGAAAACCTTCTGCTTTCATCCATGCAACCTGCTTTTCAAATTCCTTTGGCTCTACGCGTAATTTATTGAACTTTGCACCATCAATATGCTCTCGCACCATATGGTACATTAATACACGTGGTCGTTTCCAGTCTAACGCTGGCTTCCACCATGCATATTTATAACTAAAGGTAATGACTAAAACCAATAAAAGAATAAGAATATAAATCACAAAAACAACCTGATTATTTTGCTAAAAGACATGTTGCCACACGCTCTGCTTCTTTAAAAGCATGAGGTTCAACTAACATTTCAACAGATGTATGTTCAGAAACTAAATTGGACTGAATAATTTGATCAATTGAACGTGTAATTCGATCCTCTTTTAATCGGTCAATTTCAACCACCCCAACTTTACAGCCCGCTGTTAATGCCTCAAAAATCATCGAAACACTATCTTCAGTGACCCAAACAGCTTCCGCTTTTTGCATTTCTTCAAAAATCCAGCCTTGTGGTGTTTGTTCAACTGGAAATATATGTAGATGAGGTATCAATGGACTCTCATTCAAATGAGCTAAAAATGCTTTCGGTGTACGTCGTGAAGTGGTCAAAATAATGTCTGATTCAGGATGGTTCTTCACGATTTCATCAATTGAAGCTAAAACTTTTGCTTCATTCCAGTGATGGTGTTTGGATGAGCCACCGAGTGCAATTAGAAATCTGTTTGGCTGATGTCGCTGTTCATTCACAATTGGATTTAGGGCGCCCTGCGTGGTAATTACATGCTCCGATGCATCAACACCATCATGCTCAGGAATAATGGCATGATCAAACCAATTCACTGGAAAATTTGGTTTCATCAATATGACAGTTTTCGCTTGAGGAAATACTTTCCCCAGCAGCAAAACCCGTAATTGCGTATGACTGCCTACGCCAAAAACATAATCAGGTTGTTGCTTTAGCGCTGCAATGTTCTTTTTAAAAATTGCTGAAAATAAGCTAAAAATTGGCAACTGATCTATTAATATTTCTTCAAAGGTAACTTCATCTGCACTTTGCCTTTGCATGGCTTTATATAAGCCGACTGCTTGTGAGCGATGTCCTGCTTTGCCATCACTGACATAGACAATATGCATAAAAAGTGTCCTTAAAAAATAAACTCAAATCTTAATCAATAAAAAAGGCGAAAACCGAGTTTTCGCCTTTTGATCTTACCTGATCGACTTATTTTACGTAAGTCAACCAATGTGCGTATTTAGGGTCTTTACCCTGAACTGCATCAAAGAATGCTTTTTGAATTTGTGTGGTGATTGGACCACGTGAACCACAACCAATTTCACGATCATCATATTCACGAATTGGGGTTACTTCAGCCGCAGTACCGGTAAAGAATGCTTCATCACCAATGTAGAACTCATCACGGGTAATACGACGTTCAACCACTTCATAGCCCAAGTCTTTGGCAATAGTAATAATGGTTTGACGCGTAATACCGTCCAATGCACCGCCAGCAATATCTGGGGTATGAAGTACGCCATCTTTAACCAGGAATACGTTTTCACCTGAACCCTGACATACATAGCCTTGTGGGTCCATCAACATAGCTTCGTCATAACCCGAATGTGCCACTTCCTGGTGTGCAAGAATCGACAAAGTATAGTTGCCCGATGCTTTTGCCTTACACATGGTCACGTTAGGATGGTGATGGGTAAAGGATGAAGTCTTCACCCGAATACCTTTCGCCATCGCTTCATCACCCAGGTAAGCACCCCAGCTCCATGCAGCAACCGTGGCATGAATAGTATTATCCGTTGCAGCGATACCCAGTTTTTCAGAACCGATAAAGATAATTGGACGCAAATAGCAAGACGCTAATTTATTTTCACGTACGACATCAATTTGAGCTTGCTCTAAAGTTTTTTGATCAAATGGAACTTTCATTTGATAAATCTTTGCAGAGTTGAGCAAACGTTTTGTATGATCCTGAAGACGGAAAATTGCAGTTCCGTTAGGGGTCTCATAAGCACGGACACCTTCAAACACACCCATACTGTAATGTAAGGTATGTGTTAAGACGTGGATTTTTGCCTCACGCCAATCAACCATTTGTCCATCTTGCCAAATAAAACCATCACGATCAGCCAAGTTCATGGCGCACTCTCCAAATTTTTATACACAGTCATCTTTATCCAATGCAAATATTTGCAGTTGGATCAATTAATCTTTGCCATAACTTGCAAACGATCACGCGGGTATCGTGCCAGTCCGCAGCATTCACTTGCATGGATTGATTCGCAAGGGCTAAACGGTGGCTCTCGGCTCGTTCACTGAGATAAGCTTGAATCAATGCTGTCGCGTCGTCGCTGGATAAGCAACCTGCTTTTGCGGCATCTTCAAGGATTCGTACATTGTCGGAGTAATGGGCGAGATCGGGATTCGACCCACTCCAGGCTAACACCGCATACTGTGCCATAAATTCGATATCAACGATACCACCTGAGTCCTGTTTTAAATGAAAAATTCCATCTTTTTGCTGTTCTTTAGATGAGCCCAAATGGTCTTTCATTTTCTGACGCATCTTCAAAACTTCTTCACGAACTTTGGTTTCGTCTCGCGGTTGAGTCAGGATACGGCAACGTAATGCTTCAAATATTTCACGTAAACTTTTTTCACCCGCAATGGAACGTGCGCGTACCAAAGCCTGATGTTCCCACAACCATGCACTTTTCAATTGATATTGCTCAAAGGCTTTTAAGCTGGTCACCAATAAACCTGCTTCACCAGATGGCCGCAAACGGGTATCAATTTCATAGACCCGTCCATCCAGAGTTTGCGTGGTCATCAATGACATAAATTTTTGTGCGACACGCATGGCAAATTCAAAACCGCTAATTTGCTTGGTTCCATCGGTATCGCCCTGCTCACTCATATAGTGAATAAACACCAGATCCAGATCCGAGCCATAACCCAGTTCAATTCCACCCACTTTGCCATAACCGGCAACCACAAATGCCATATGATCGAGCGAACAACGCTGTCCTTCTGCATCCAGCGGATAGCCATGTTTTTTCGCAGTCATTTGATATGCCAAATATAAGGTTGCATTGACCGAGACTTCTGCAATATCGGTAAGTGCATCGGATACTTTCATTAGCGGGCTTTCAGCCAGAACATCACTGGCAGCAACAGCCAGCACATTGGATTTTTTAAATAATCGCAGCACCCGCATCTGATCTTCGATTTGATCAATTTCAATGCGCAGCAGTTGCTGGCGGAGGGAATCTTCCAAATCTTGACGTTTGGGTAATTCGAAATCCATCGACAAAAATTCATCGAGTAAAACTGGATAGTGGGTAAGTTCCTCACAAATCCATGGACTCACGGTAGACATTTTAACCAGACGCTGCAATGCACCTTTACTTTCAATCAGCATCACCAGATATACGGTACGGCGCATCACCGATTCGACCAAGGGCATTAAACGCAAGAGTGCGACTTGCGGCTTATCTGATTGCAAAATTGCTTCAATTAAATGTGGCCAAAAGGTTTTTAAACGCTGTACTGCCTTTGCTGGCAATTTCTTTAGCGCATGCCCATACCAAAATTCATGGATGAGATTTTTTGCATTCTCATCCAACACCTCATTCAGCCGCTTTTCCAGCAAGCTAAAACTTTCAATCAAAGGATCGGGTTCTTTTTCTTTAATCAGGTGTTCAAACTGAAAAATAACTTTCGCACGTTTCTGATTAAGATATGCTATAAAAACGTCCCAATCAGCAAAACCTAAAGTTTCAATCATACGCTGACGTAAATCCGGCTCACTGGGTAAGGACTGGGTTTGTTGATCATTCAAGGCCTGGATGGCATGTTCAACACGACGCAAGAATAAATAAGCATCCTCCAGTTCAGCCACGGCTTGCATTTCAAGCAACCCCACCTCACCCAAATGATGCAGGCTGACTAAACATTGACGATCTTGCAATTCAAGCTTAGAGCCACCGTAAATCAGCTGAAAAACCTGCACAATAAATTCGACTTCACGGATACCGCCCGCACCAAGTTTAATATCATCTTCAATATTACGGCGCAGTACTTCGCGTTCAATCATTGCCTTCATTTCACGCATGGCTTCAAAGGCAGTGTAATCAACATACTTGCGGAACACGAATGGTCGGGTCATGTCCAGCAGTTCATCCCCTTCTTTTCCACCGGTCACAATACGCGCCTTAATCCAGGCATAGCGCTCCCATTCACGTCCGTGCTGACTTAAGTATTTTTCCAACGCAACATGACTAATGGCAAGAGCTGAACCATCCCCCCATGGACGCAAACGCATATCTACACGGAAGACGAAACCATCTGCAGTCATATGATCCAGCAGATAAATCAGTTTCTGTCCCCACAAAATACAGAACTGCTGTACATCAATGCATTTACGACCATTGGTTTCACCTTGCTCATCAAAGGCAAAAATAAGATCTATATCACTTGAAAGATTCAGTTCTTGAGCGCCGAGCTTCCCCATGGCGACTACAATTAAATCTTGCACTGTACCGTTATAACTGATCGGTTCGCCGTGCTTTGCAACAAGAGGAACCCGTGCGAAATCTTTGGCTGCACGAATGGATGCATCGGCAAAGTCTGAAAGCTCACGGGTTAAAGCAACAACATCGGTGAGTTGATTGGCATCCTGCCAAATCCAGCGAAACATCAAACGTGCGCGCAGCACACGAAGCGCACGCATCCATGTGGTTTCATCGGTGATAGTGTCTAAAGCGCTATCAACAAAGTTCTGGATTTGCGTAGTGCTTAAAGGAACGAGAAATTGGTCAATTGCATAATCTTGTTCAAGTAATACTGCATGATTTCCCAATACTTGTTCTGCGTATTGGCTCGCACGTAATGTTTTGTGCAATTGTTCCGCATTCATTTTCAAACCTTCAGCCGAGTTTTTTTCTAGTTATATCAGCTGAAGGGAAATAGAGGAAAAGAAAAATTTATTTTCTATACTTTTAGTTTTTCAGTTTTGACCTGATCTTGGGTTAAAGCCTGATGGGTACTGGTAGCCACCGGTAAAGTCACATTAAAAATCGTGCCTTCGCCTTCTCTAGAGCCTACAAAAATTTCACCATGGTTCAGATCAATGAATCGTTTGCACAAGACCAGTCCCAGTCCCGTACCTTTCTCTCCTGCAGTACCTTTAATACTGGCAGTCACTGACTGCTGAAACAGCTGATCTATTTGCGCTTGACTCATACCCAAGCCCGTGTCGCGGACAGAAATATGCACCCCTGCTTCAGACTGGTTTGCGCTGATAATGACTCGCCCCGTGCCATCTGTCGGGGTGAACTTTAAGGCATTAGAGACCAGATTCTGCATCACTGAAGTGATCATATTGATGTCAGCACAGACTTTAATACCTTCTTCAATCTGGTCAATTAACTGAATATTTTTCTTGACTGCCAGACTATTTAATACATCACAGACAATCTTGGTCGACTGTTTCAATTCAAAGTTAATTGGATGATAAATAAAACGCCCACCTTCCGCCATTGCCCAATTCAGCAGACTTTCTAGCAGGTTATAGGTCGATTGTGCCGTATCGTACAAATATTCAGAAATACTTTGCACACTGGATTCATCAAGTGTTTCACGCTCTTGCGCTAACACTTCCGAAAACCCCAGTAAACCGTGAAAGGGTGCTCTTAAGTCATGCGCAATAATCTGGAAAAATTTGGTTTTACTATAGTTGAGTGCAGCTTGCTGCTCATACATTTCTTTGAGTTCAGCATGATCTGCTTTCAGCTCAATGATATGGGTCAGGCTATTGGTGAAATCTTGTACGGTAGCAATATCTTCCGGATTAAAACATTCATGATGTAAATCGAAAAACAGCACCTGACCAATCGAAACACCATCACTCATACGCAGGTCAAAAGCCAGATAACGTTTAGCCTCTACCCCAAAATGACTCACATGCTGTACCAGATTGGGATATTGAGCATGCTGATGATCAATAAAAGCCTGCCCCTCAAAATAAGGACTTAAACAGGTTTCACCTGGTGAGCAGAACGCCTTGAAACCATGGTTTGATGAATACCAGATATAAGGTTCATTATGAAAAGCTAGCACAGCCTGCTGTGCACCCAGCATCTTGCGTGAAAACCTTAAAAAACGTTCAACCTGATTGGTTGATGTAAAAACACCTAACAATAGTGAAAGCTTACATGCGCTAAGCTGCTCAGTTTCTGAGCCTATTTCAAGTAACTGCATTTTCATATCTGATTCATCCAATCACTATTGTTATTGTAAAAAATGATTATTACCTTTAACTTTTTTAACAAATTTCTACAACAAGCACAATGAAAAAAGTCATGAAGAGAACAAATGTGACAATTTAAGGCAGATTTGCTGTATTTATTGACCCTACTCTTCTAACTTAATACTCGAAATGTAAGCAAGAATTTTCTTTAGAACATAAAAAACCCCAAGCTTTTAGTACTGGCTTGGGGTCTTTTGAATTTGGTCCCGAGGGTCGGACTCGAACCGACACGTCATCTCTGACAGCGGATTTTGAGTCCGCCGCGTCTACCAATTTCACCACCTCGGGAAAGGGGCTACAAGCGCATTAGCTTGTGGTGGCTATATTACTATCAAACTCTGAATTGTCAATTATCTAATTCATTCAATTGATCACTTTTATAGCAAAAACAAAAACTTTGTTTTAAAAAACATCAGATATCATCTCGTTTGCTCTTTTCAGGACTATAATGCGGACGTTTTTCTTATTTTTATACATTGAAGATGCAACTTTCTGACTTTAACTTTGATCTCCCGGATGAACTCATTGCTCGCTACCCTTTAGATATGCGTAGTGCTTCACGTCTTTTACACTTAGATCATCAAGGGCAGTATCACGATTGTCATTTTACCGACATTCTCGATTTACTCGATTCTGGTGACTTACTGATTTTAAATGACACCAAAGTGATGAAAGCACGCTTAAAAGGTAAACGTGCCTCTGGTGGTGCTGTTGAAGCTCTAGTAGAACGGATGCAGGACAAATTTATTGCACACTGCCACATTAAAGCCAGCAACTCGCCTAAAGCAGGTGCTGAACTTTTTATGGGTGAAGATGCGGTAAAAGTAACGGTACAAGGTCGCCACGAAAACTTGTTTATTGTCGAGTTTTCACAACCGATTTTAGATGTCCTGGATCAATACGGTGCTTTGCCAATTCCGCCTTATTTTAATCGTGAAGCCGAAGCGATTGATACCGAACGTTATCAAACGGTATTTAATGACCCGACTAAACTGGCAAGCGTCGCAGCACCAACAGCCAGCCTGCACTTCGATCAAAATTTATTGGAAAAACTTGAAGCCAAAGGTATTCAAAAAGCCTTTGTGACACTGCATGTCGGGGCAGGTACATTCTTGCCGGTACGTACAGATGATATTCAAAACCACATCATGCATAGTGAATGGTGTGATGTTCCAGAACATACGGTTGAACTGATTCGTCAAACCAAAGCCCGTGGCAATAAAGTCATTTCGGTCGGAACCACAGCAACCCGTGCCGTTGAAAGTGCAGCTCAAGCGCATGGCGGCACATTAAATGCGTGGACAGGTGATACACAAATTTTCATCTATCCAGGCTATGACTTTAAAGTCGTGGATCGTTTAATTACCAACTTCCATTTGCCTGAATCCACTTTACTCATGCTGGTTTCAGCATTGTCGAATCGTGATAATATTTTGAATGCCTATCATCATGCTGTAGAAGAAAAATACCGCTTCTTTAGTTATGGCGATGCCATGCTGATTGATAAAATTACGCCTTAATATTTCTGATAAGAAGCACACCATGCCGCTCGATACTGTTCAACATTCGATTCATATTCGACGTAAAAAAAATGAACGGGTTTTTCAGAATATTGCACGGCTTTGGGAGATTGGCCAGCAAGCTCAAACCCAGCAAGATATCCTGGATAGTTTACATCCCTGGAACGCGCCAATTGTGCTCAAATTTGAAAATGTCCTACCGCTACTTTTGGCAGCGGTCGGGCTTTCTTTTATGCTGCTGATTTTTATGAGTCCGACCAATATCTGGCTACAGCTTTGTCTGGTGACCGGACTCTTTATGATTTTCTGGGCCTATATCAGCTACGAAGATAAAAAGCCCATTGATGATGTGATTGCATATTTAGAACAACAAACCATCGCTAAAAAATACCGGTTAGCCTTCCAGCAACAACCGCAACATATTTCTGTTCCGCTGCAACCGGTTTTATTTATTGCTCATTTAAAACGGCTGTTTCCAGTATTTAATCAAGGTACTCTCTCTAACGATATTCCTTATTATGCCAGCACAGTCTGGGCAGATGAGGAAGCTAAACAACATCAAGTCATGGTCTTTCAATATCATTTTGTCAATGAAGTTCGGGTCCGTGATAAAGATGGCAATGATATTAAAGTCAAAGAAGTACACAAGGATTTATGGGGTGTATTCGTTTTTGATGTAGAGATACAAGGACTTGCGATTACCACGGCACGAAAGAACTTTTATTATCCTTATAGCTTTCCCTGGCATACCAGTGATATTCAGACCAATCAGAAATTAAACATTTTTGGCAGTAACGAAATGCAAACTGCGAAATTACTCACACCGGCATTTGTATTGAAACTGGCTGATTTTTTTGCCCAGCGTCAGGGCGATTTAATGTTCCACCCGACCAGCCATACCTTATGTTTTTTAGGTCCTGCTGATTTATTTAAAATATCCAGTCAAGCTAAAAACATTCAAGATATTTCTGTATTACGTGGACACTTACGTACTTTTAAATTACCTTATTTAGAAAGCTTACAGCGTGATTTAACACACTTTTTAAAATAGCAATAATTGATGTTTTGGGGACATGTACATGGGGTTGTTAATTTTTTTGCTATTGATCATTGCCGTAGTCGTTGCATGTATCATGATTCGCAATAATATTGTGCGTCATCACAATGCTTCTATCCGTGCCTGGTCAGATGTGGCCAGCTATGAACGTCAGAAAATTAAAATTCTGGATGGCTTGCAGCCTTTAGTTGAGCAATATTCAAGTTTTGAAAAAGGCACTTTAGAAAAAGTGACTGAACTGCGTCAGAATATTTTAAATCTTAATGTAAACAATACTGATGTATCTCAATTACAACGCATCGAAAGCTTGAATAAAGAATTGATGCATAGTCTAAATGTAGTAGTTGAAAACTATCCCGAACTGAAAGCCAATGAAATTTATCTGAAAATGATGAATGAAATTGAAGAACAAAATGAAAATGTCGGCGCAGCCATTACCATTTTTAACCGCAATGTGGAGCTATTTAACAACCATATTCAGGTTTTTCCCAATAACATCGTCAATACTATGACCATGGGTAAAAAAGCCATTCGGCCCTTTAGAGATCAAGCGGTTACCCAAAATTTTGACTATCGACCTAATTTTTAACAGCTCGGGACTTCTTGCATCGACCATTTATAAATAACCGCAAGAAGTCCAAAACTATAATTTAAAAACATTCATTAAAAAACATTAATTAAAAAATAGTAACTTCATAAAAAAGAATAAAGCTTATGTTAGAACCTATACCTCTCTCAAAGACGCATTGATTGAAGCATTTTACCCCTTATACGATCAATATAATGAAGATCAGATTTACGTATGCACCTTGGTTTTCAATGAATATTATGGATAGATGATTTAGCCGTATCGATCACACGCAATTTATTCGAGGAGCATGAAGACCCGGTTCACTATCTGTCAGAATAGGACAAATGGGAGGTGAAAAAATGGCGCTCTCGTTCTCACCTATCCAAGTGAAATCGCTTTGCACCATTTAAATTAATCTTGGCGGATTATTTTAAAAAGCCTATATTTTTGGCAATCCAATGCTGCAACAAAAATACGACCATGGCCAAAACAATCTAGATCTAGTGATTGCCGCCTTTAAACAGGCCAAGCAAGCCTTTGTCCACTCTTATGGTTTGGATACGCATATTATTGTGTTTTTTTATTCATATACTCCCTCAGCCTGAAGTTGCAGTCCATTCAGTACAGTGCCTCAATATCGGCAGTCGATTACTGGATGAATTTATTCAACATCATTCTCCCGAAGCCCCGCCTAAAAAACTAAGCAGCAAACAAAAGCTATCACAAGCGGATAAAGACCTACTGGTCGATTTAGCATAAATGATGGAAGTTGAGCCTTATGATTATTTACACATTGTACAGGCAGCCTATTTGCTCACTTTAGAATCGGTTTGCATTGATAGCAATTTTTATATCTAGAAAATGATTCACACGATTGCGGCGATGGATTGTGGGATAAAAGATGGTTGTGCCTTAGAAAAAAATGAAATATTAGAATGCATTGAACAGTTCTATCATATCCACCACACCCAGACTTTGCTGGATCAGCCTCACTTTTCCAAGATTGCTTTATAAGGAAAGTATCAAGTTAAAATTCGACAACACTGGCGTTTATGTGCGTAATCTAGGAAAATAGCCAACTTTTAGCGGCGAACTGTTTATTCGCTCTTGCACTGCACGCAGTGCTTTGCTCTTGTTCAGGATATTGTATGAATTTTGAAAAATTAGGTCAGTCGGGTCGTGCCCGTCGTGGTCGGTTAACGCTTGAACACGGCGTGATTGAAACGCCTGTGTTTATGCCTGTCGGTACTTACGGTACAGTAAAAGGCATGCTCCCACGTGATATTGAAAATATCAAAGCTCAAATTATTTTGGGCAATACCTTCCATCTTTACTTGCGTCCAGGTTTAGACGTGATTCGTGAACATGGTGGCTTACACGGGTTCATGAAATGGAATAAACCGATTTTAACCGATTCAGGCGGCTTCCAGGTTTTTAGCCTTGGTGCAATGCGTAAAATCAAAGAAGATGGTGTGACTTTCCGTTCGCCAATTGATGGCTCTAAAGTCTTCTTATCACCTGAAATTTCAATGGATATTCAACATACCTTGAATTCAGATATCGTGATGATTTTTGATGAATGTACGCCTTATCCAGCAACACATGAAGAAGCACAAAAATCATTGCAGCTTTCGCTACGTTGGGCAAAACGCTGCAAAACCCAACATCATGATGTGCTTAAAAATAAAAATGCCCTGTTCGGTATTATTCAGGGTGGCATGTACGAAGACCTTCGTAATGAGTCACTCAATGGTTTAAAAGAAATTGATTTTGACGGTTTTGCCATTGGCGGTCTTTCTGTTGGTGAACCGAAAGAGGAAATGATCAAGGTACTGGATTATCTTCCTGCTAAAATGCCGGAAGACAAACCGCGTTACTTAATGGGCGTGGGTAAACCGGAAGATATCGTGGAAGCAATCCGTCGCGGTGTCGACATGTTTGACTGCGTGATGCCAACCCGTAATGCACGTAACGGTCATTATTTTGTGACAAACGGTCTGGTGCGTATCCGTAATGCCAAATATCGTCATGACCAAAGCCCGCTTGATCCAAAATGCGACTGTTATACTTGTCAGAATTTTACTCGCTCGTACTTATTCCATTTGGAAAAATGCGGTGAAATGCTTGGCTCTATGCTCGGTACAATTCATAACCTGCGTTATTACCAAAGATTTACACAAGACATCCGCGATGCGTTGGATAATGGTACTTTTGATGAATATGTCCAAGAATTTTATGCATGTCGCGGTTTAGAAGTTCCGCCTTGCCCTGAAGATTAATCTTTCAGTATTTGCGCTGAAGAAAAAGACAGGGTAAATTGCTGAACAAGTTATTTTATTTATCATCATATTGTTGATATACAGTTTTTTATTTTAGGAAAATGAAATGAGCCTTTTTATTTCTACTGCTCACGCAGCGGGTGAAGCTGCAACCCAGCCAAGTTTGGTCACTAACCTTTTGATGATTGCAGTATTTGTCGCAATTTTCTATTTCCTTATTTGGCGCCCTCAAGCAAAACGCGCTAAAGAACACCGTACGCTAGTTGAAAGCCTAGGTGTAGGTAGTGAAGTGGTTTTTGCCGGGGGTTTAATGGGTAAGATCACTAAACTTGAAGGTGATTTTGCAGTGGTTGAATTAAGTCGTGGCGTAGAAGTAAAAATTCAGCGTGCAAGTGTGATTTCAGTTCTTCCTGAAGGCACATTAAATAATCTCTAATCAAAAATAGTCGTGCCCTAGCACGACTTTTTCATTTTAAGAAGAAAACAAATGCGTTACCCAGCATGGAAATATCTGCTGATCGTCGTAGTTTTGATGATCAGTACATTATATGCCCTGCCTAGTTTGTATCCCGATGAACCTGCTGTTCAAATTTCGGGTGCCAAAGCCGGTACCCAAATTGACCAAAGCATCGTACAAAAAGCAGAGCAATTATTAGAAAGTGAAAAAATTCCAAGCCATGACAATAGCTTTAGCAATAATGCTGCCCTTTTGCGTCTCGATTCTTCAGAAGCCCAATTAAAAGCCAAAGAAGTATTGCGTCGTGGACTGGGTGACAATTATGTCGTTGCATTAAACCTGGCTCCAACCACTCCTCAATGGCTTCAAAAAATTGGTGCTAAACCAATGAAATTGGGTCTGGATTTACGTGGTGGTGTTCACTTCTTACTGGAAGTGGATATGGACAAAGCCATCAGTCAGCGTATGGAAACATCTGCGACTGATTTGCGTCGTCAATTGCGTGACAACAAGCTGAAATTCAATAGCCTGGCTTTGAACAACAACACGATTACTGTGCAGTTTGCCAGTAACAATGATCGTGATGCGGTCATGGACTTCTTGCGTCGTAATGGCAATGAGTTTACTCAGCAAGCGATTGCATCAGCGTCGGGTTCAACTTTACGCCTGAATTATACTGATGTACGCAAGCAAGAAATTCAGTCATATGCGGTAAATCAAAACTTAACCACTTTACGTAACCGTATTAACGAGTTAGGTGTAGCGGAAGCCTTGGTTCAAACCCAAGGTAGCAACCGCATTGTGGTTGAACTTCCGGGTGTTCAGGACACGGCTGAAGCAAAACGTGTTCTGGGTCGTACAGCAAATCTTGAATTCCGTCTGGTTTCTGATTTGAATGATCAATATATCGATCCCTATACCGGTAAATCAAATGGTCAGGCCTTACCTCCGGGCACAGAAATCTTTGCTTATGAATCACTGGATAGTGGCCGCGAATTACTGCTCAACCGTAACCGTATCCTTACCGGTGAACGTGTACAAAATGCATCAAGTGGTTTTAGCCAAGACACTGGTGGTGCTGAAGTAAATATTACTTTAGACAGCGCTGGCGGAAAACTGATGTCAGATGCAACACGTAATGCGGTTGGTAAACGCATGGCGGTATTGTTCATTGAGAACAAGCAAAAAATCAGCTATGTACCCGATCCTGTAACCGGTGCACAAACTGAAGTGCGTACCTCTTATGCAGAGTCCGTAGTGATTAATGCGGCCACCATTCAAGCCGTATTAGGTTCACAATTCCGTATTACCGGTCTGGATTCGCCTCAAGAAGCGGCTGAACTTGCGCTGATGCTTCGTGCAGGTGCTTTGGCTGCGCCAATGTACTTTGTTGAAGAACGTGTAGTGGGTCCGAGCCTGGGTCAGGAAAATATTGACAAAGGTGTGTTATCGACCCAAATCGGTTTCATTCTGGTTGCAATCTGGATGGTGGTGTTCTTCCGTCTATTCGGTGTAATCGCCAACTTTGCCCTGCTTGCCAACTTGGCAATGATTCTGACTGTCATGTCTTGGATTGGTGCTTCACTGACCCTTCCTGGTATTGCCGGTATCGTGATCACCATTGGTATGGCGGTGGATGCTAACGTACTGATCTGTGAGCGAATAAGGGAAGAGATGAAATGGGGAGCCTCACCCAAACAGGCGATTGTCGCGGGTTATGATCGAGCCTACAACACCATTTTTGACTCCAACTTAACCACGTTCCTAGTTGCGTTTATTCTTTTTGCCATCGGTACTGGCCCGATTAAAGGCTTCGCCGTGACATTAATGATCGGTATTGTTTGCTCGATGTTTACTGCAATCACAGTGACCCGTGCAATCGTACAGCTCATTTATGGCAAAAAACGCAACTTGAAGAAGTTGAGCATTTAAGGAGATCTATGATGACTGATATGACTCAACCGAATTCAAAAAAATATGGTCGCCCTGATGATGAACGGATAATTCCGTTTATGAAAATTGCCAAACCAGCGGCAATTTTCTCCATCATTTTAACCCTTGCCAGCCTGTTCTTTATTGTGACCAAAGGTCTAAACCTCGGTTTAGACTTTACCGGTGGTGTTTCTGCAGAACTCAACTATGCTCAACCGGCAAACCAGGCTGAAGTGGTTAAAGCTTTAGATCAAGCCGGTTTCAAAGATGCAGTAGTGCAAACCCTCGGTAGCAATAAAGACCTTTTGGTGCGTATGCCAGCTCAAGACCTTGAAGTAGAAGACTTGAGTAACGCAATTACCAAAGCTGCGCAATTGCCGAACAATACGGCTGAAGTGCACAAAGTGGACTCTGTCGGTGGTCAAGTCGGCAATGAGCTATATATTCGATCTGCAGGTGCGGTTGGATTGGCATTATTATTAATGCTGGTTTACGTCACCATTCGTTTCGAATTCAAGCTGGCTTTAGGTGCGGTGCTTTCCTTATTCCACGACGTCATTGTAACAGTGGGTATTTTTGCCATGATGCAATGGCCGTTTGACTTAACCGTACTGGCTGCCATTCTGGCACTTTTAGGGTTCTCGTTAAACGATAACATCGTGGTATCGGACCGTATTCGTGAAAATTTCCGCAAGATCCGTGGCGCAAGCCCGCGTGAAATTGTTGATATTTCCTTAACAGAAACCTTACGTCGTACCATTCATACCTCTGCGACTTTATTGCTGGTGGTCCTTGCAATGATGTTCCTGGGTGGTGATGGTTTACACTGGTTCTCTGTCGCGATGTTTATTGGGGTATTTGTTGGTACCTATTCTTCAATTTACATTGGTACTGCCTTTGCCCTGTGGCGTGGTCTGAACCGTCAAGACTTCATTGTCCAGGTTAAGCCTGAATTTGAAGAAGAAGAAGAAATTCCGAAATAGTTTTTTCTTTGAAGCCAAATCAGCTTTAAATTGACATAAAAAAGCCCATCTTGAGATGGGCTTTTTTATATTCAAGCAAAAATTGCATCGAAAATGAATTTATCTGGGTTGCGTGCTTTTGCTTAAACTTAGAACTTAACCAGATCAGCTTTTAAAGCAACGCTTGCAACGGCCATTCCTTTAAAGCACTGATAGGTCGTTGAGCTTTTGCTTTCATTCGATTTGAAATAGCTGACAATATTGGTGACAGCGTTTGCCCCTTGCGCTTTTGCCGTATTTTGCAGCTGAATCAATGCAGAACGTAAAACATGATCACAGGCTGTTTCTGCAGATTTGGCGAAACCATTGGTTTTTTTGTTAGTTACCGCATCTTTTTGTACAACTTTACCGCCTGACTTGGTCCCTGCCAGATAAAACTTCACCGAACCATCCAAGGTACCATCTGCAACGGCACGCTCAACTGCACTTTTAAAATCCAGATTATGTGCAGTATCGGCAGCCTGAGCTGAAACGACCCCACCAAAACATAATGCTGCTGTAAGTGTTAATTTTTTTATTAACATGATTTTTACCCTCTTGTTGTTGTTAAACCCGTTTAAAAATAAGGGAGGTATTAATTCCTCCAAAAGCAAAATTATTGCTCATGATGATGTCAGCATGCATATTTCTAGAATCATTCATGATGTAATCCAGATCGCCACAGGCTTCATCTATTTCTTCTAAATTTAATGTCGCAATAAACTGACTACGTTGCATCATTTCAATACTCAGCCAAGCTTCAATCGCGCCACATGCTCCTAACGTATGCCCAAAATAGCTTTTTAAAGAGCTGATCGGTTTGTTACCCAAAATTCTTGCGGTTGCCTGAGTTTCTGCAATATCGCCCTGATCGGTAGATGTACCGTGTGCATTGACGTAGTCAATCTGGTCTGCCGGGATTTGCGCATCAAATAATGCCAGTTCCATACAACGCCCCATCATCTCAGAATCTGGACGGGTCACATGCTGACCGTCGGTATTGCTGCCATAACCGATGATTTCTGCATAAATATGCGCACCACGTGCTTTGGCATGTGCATATTCTTCTAAAATTAAACAGCCTGCACCTTCACCTACCACTAGACCATCACGCTGGGCATCAAATGGACGTGGGGTTTTTTCCGGATGTTCATTTTGACCGCTGGTGGCCAGCAATACATCAAACACAGCCGAACCTGCGGCACTGAGTTCTTCTGCTCCCCCTGCCAGCATCACGGTCTGCTTGCCGTATTTAATCGCTTCATAGGCCTGACCAATCGCCATTGAACCTGAAGTACAGGCACTGGAGGTCGGCAAAGTTAAGCCTTTCAAGCCAAAATAAACGGTCATGTTGACCGCACTGGTATGCGACATCATGCGGATATAGGTCGTCGCATTGAGCTTGTTCATGTTGTTATCAAGCAACATGCTACCAAACTCGCCAATCGCGTCAACACTGCCTGCAGATGAACCAAATGCTACACCGGCTTGACCACTGTTCAAGATCGGATCATTTAACAAAGCTGCATCTTCCAGCGCTTTTTCCGCACATATGGTTGACATTAAGGCCACTCGCCCCATGCCACGCGTTACTTTACGGTTAAAATGCTTGGGAATGGTAAAAGACTCGACTGGGCCGCCGAGTTTGCTGCGCAAGTCGGTATAGACTTCCCAGTCCGGCATATAACGAATACCGCTGTTGCCCTGTTCAAATTGAGCAAAAATCTGATCCGCCGTTTCACCTAAAGAAGTAATTCCGGCCATACCCGTGACTACAACACGTTTCATCAAATCAATCCCCCATTGACTGAAATGACCTGACGCGTGATATAACTGGCATCATCACTGCATAAAAATTTAACCACTTTCGCCACTTCATCGACCTGTCCCATGCGTTGTAATGGAATCATCTTCAAGGCATGTTGTTTCACTTCTTCAGTCACCATTTCGGTTTCAATTAAACCCGGTGCCACACAGTTCACGGTAATTTTTCGTTTCGCCAGTTCCAGTGCCAAAGCTTTGGTCGCGCCAATCAAGCCTGCTTTGGCTGCACTGTAATTGACCTGACCGCGATTGCCCATTAAACCTGACACAGAAGACATGGTCACAATGCGTCCGCCTTGTTTCAGGCGAATCATCGGCATGACCAGCGGTTTTAAAACATTATAAAAACCGCCCAGAGAAGTCGAAACCACTTCGTCCCAGTCATTGTCGGTTAAAGCAGGAAATGCGGCATCACGGGTTAAACCTGCATTCAATACCACACCGTAAAATGCACCATGTTCTGCAACATCCTGCTCAAGCAATTGCATGACTTTTTCACGGTCATTCACATCAAATAAAAGCGCATGGCTAGATTGTCCCAAAGCCTGAATTTCCTGTACCACCTGTTCGGCTTCTTGCTGTCTTGAGCGCGCATGCACCGTGACATCAAAACCCGACTGCGCCAGTTGCAAGGCAATCGCTTTACCGATTCCACGGCTTGAACCGGTTACTAAAATTCGTCTACTCACACTGACTTCCTGATATCTTCTTTCATTTCTGGCGGCTCAAATACACTCAACATGGCACTAAAACGATGTTCCCGGTATTCAATTTCACAGTTAAACTGCCCCAAACCTTCATGCAAATAGCCTTGTTCCGCTTTAACCCTCACAGTTTCCCCTAAAACAAAATAAGGCACGGGCAACTGCATTTTGCGGGTACCCAGTAAAAAACCGATTTTCGGTGGCAAGCCTGACACTTTTCCTTTATGTCCGGCATAGGCACTGATGGTCTGCGCCATCAGTTCAATACTGGTCCAGGTCGGTAGGCCCTCAGCTTCACAAAACATCAGTTCAGGGCGAATCACCAGTTCTGCGATGGCAAAATGTTCATTCGCTTCGATGAGATGATCTACAAACACCATCGGCTTTTCATGCGGGATAAACTGTACTGCATCCATCATTTCAGTTTTGTTCCAAAAATCAAACCAATATTGCTGCCGCCAAAAGCAAATGAATTACTCATCACATACTGGATGGGCTGTTGCAGTGCTGCACTCAGCACATAATTGGCTTCATCTAGCTCTGGATCGATATTGCCGGAGTGATGCAAAGGCAACCATGATTGATCAGCTAACACCTGCTGACAAATCACCGCTTCAATGGCGCCGGCTGCACCCAAACAATGTCCGGTCTTATGTTTGGTACTGCTAACTGGCACATCATATTGCTGGAATACCGTCTGAACCGCTTTAATTTCCATGGCATCATTTTGTGGTGTAGCGGTGCCATGCATATTTAAATAGCCAATATCACTGGCTGCAACCCCTGCCATATCCAAGGCTTTTTGCATAGCTTCAGCAGCGCCTTTGCCTTCTGGATGCGGTGCGGAAATATGCCAGGCATCCATCGACTCACCGGCCGACATCAGCATTACCGGTGCAGTCTCTTTGGACAATAAAAACAGTCCCGCCGCTTCGCCAATATTGATGCCATCACGCGGTGCACCACAGGGCTGACACAGACCGTTGGACAGGCTTTCAAGGCTATCAAAACCATTTAAGGTCAGCTGACACAAGGTGTCTACACCACCGACCAAAACAGCATCGGCGAGGTCGGCATTAATCAAGCGCTGTCCTGCCGCCATGGCTTTGGCACTTGAAGAACAGGCAGTCGAAATGGTGTATGCCGGACCTTCCCAGCCCAGATACAGCTGCAAGCCTTTGGCTAAACTGCCCATTTCCTGTTTGCAGTGTTGGACTTCAACGTCAGCCTGATCAACAAAATATTGTTTCAGGACTTTTTCATTGTCTGCAATACCAGATGTAGAGGTGCCCAGGATAATGGCCAGACGTTTGCGATCGAATTGCGCTGTATAGTCACGTACTGATGCTTCAATGGAACTTAAAGCAGTTAAGGCAAAACGTAAATTGCGCGAATCGACATCCTGCAAAAAGTCTGGAATGCTGTCGATTAGGGCATGTTGATAGGCACCCACCCAGACTTGTTTTTCCGGAATAAATCCTGAAACCAAGCTCAAGGTATTTTGCGGTGTGGTCAGCGCCTGTTTGATCTGTTCAGCGCTATTGCCGAGTGCGGATAAGCCCCCACTAAACTGAATGCCGACTGCAGGATGTTGTGTCGTAATTTTATCACCCATAATCATGTCTCTTATTCAGTGCTGTCCACATCTGTATTTTCCAAAGCATCATTGATGCGACTAATGACCATTTGATAAGGCACCTGTACATTATTTAGCTCAATCACATCATCCTGCTGCTGAATATTCAGCACATGCTGCTGGTTGATCAATACTTTCTGGACCTGCGCTGAAGTTTCAATCCGGACATTCTGCTGCTGTAGCTGAGCAAAATTCGGATAAGTTGCATATAAAATATCGCGCACCACAAATTCGAATGGCAGCAGCTTCATCTGTTCAATGCGCTGTTCGACATGGACTTTCTGACCATCAAAACTGAGCTTGAATAGTTGCTGTCCGGTCAGGGTCAAAGCCAGCATCTCCAGCTTTTGACCCTGCTGTTGCTGATACAGCAAAAAGCTAAAACTCTGCTCTTTCCACTGGATTTCTAACTGATCCTGACGCTGATAATTCTGTGCAGCCCAAGTTGCAGTTGCCAAGCCTTGTGCCTTTGGCAGCATGGATTGACATCCACCACAAAGTAATACGGCACTAAGTATCATCCCCGTCCATTTCAGTTTCATGTTAAGCACCATTTATTTCTGTTTGCTGTAACTGCGGATCACGGCAATACTCCGCCAATGTACTTAAACGTTTTTTGGCATTTTTATGAATCGGGTTGCTGCTATCCCATGCATAACCGGCAAGTAGAGATGACACCATACGACGAATCTTTTCATCTTGCTGGGTCGAGAACACCACATCCTGAAATTCGCCGCTATACCACGATTCCACATAGGCACGGAACACCTGAATACCGGCACGTAGCGGTTTTTCGTACTGTTCCATCCAGTTGACCGTTTGCCCTTGCAGCACTTGATCAACCAAAGGAATCGCCAGACTTGAAGATTTCAGCGCAATGGTGACACCCGAAGAAAACACCGGATCAAGAAATTCACCGGCATTGCCCAACAAGGCATAGTTACGATCAGCCAGATGTTTTACATTGGCAGAATAGCCCACCAAGGTACGCACTGGCGTATCAAACTTGGCATGACGCAGTACCTGCGACAGGCTTTCGTCATCGGCCAGAATGCGTTTCAACAAAGCTTCTACATCATAATCGGCGCTGCCATCAAAACCATATTGTTCAAAGAAGTCCTGCTCTGCCACCACACCAAAAGATGAACGTCCATCGGCAAATGGAATCAGCCAGTACCAGGCGCGCTGATCTTTGGCATGTACCGTAATCAGGATTTTTTCGCGATCAAAATCGGGATCATCCAAAATACCGTCTTCAATGTGGGTAAACACGGCACGACGTACCGGAAAGTTGGAGGGACTTTCCAAGTCTAAGAACTTCGGCAGGATCCGGCCAAAACCGCTGGCATCGAGTAAAAATTTAGCCTGAATCTGATACACATTTTCCTGCTCATCTTTTACCGTCAAAATTGGCTGATCTGAGACAACATCGACCTCAATCACTTCATGACCAAAGCGGATTTCTGCACCCTGTTTCTCTGCCTGTTGCGCCAGTAAATGGTCAAAGTTGGCACGGCGTACTTGCCAGGTGGTACCCGGACCATCCGTAAATTTTTGGGTAAAGTCATAAAAACTGCGCTGCTTGCCTCTTAAGAATGCCGCGCCATTTTTAAACTGAAAGGCAAACTCGCCCACATGCTCACGTACAGTATCCAGCAGACTGGCTTCTTCCAGAAATACCATGCATTGCGGCAACAATGATTCACCGATCGAAAAACGCGGGAAGTACTGTTTTTCAATAATCGTGACCTGATAGCCCTTTTGACGCAGCAATGCTGCTGCCGAACTGCCTGATGGTCCCGCGCCGATAATCAATACATCTGTGTGTTGCATGGTGCTCATTGCACTGTACCTTAGTCACTCAGCTCTTTGGCTGATATTGTTGAAGCACCACATGTTTGGCATCGGAAGATGTAAACAAAGTTGCGTAAATAAATGAAAAAATCACCCCAAGTAATACCGTTAAACCAAAGCAATGAATCGCGTAGGTGTGGCTAAAGGATAATAACCCGAAACCTAATAAGGTTGACATCATACAAAGGAATAGCGCCATGCCCACCACTTGCGGATGATCATGTCCGTGACGGTAGAAAATGGCATAGTCCACACCAATCCCGATAATCAGGAAAGTGCCCATAATGCTGAACAAATTAATTTCCACACCCAGCCAGGCCTGAATCGCAAAGGTGGTCATTAAAGCTAAAGTGACCGGTAATACCAAAGGTAAAATGGACTGAATGCCATAAATCACACCCAAGCTGATCGCCAAGGTGATTAAGGCAGACACCAGTAACCACTGTGCCTGTATACGATGCTGTTTAAATAATTCAGACATTTGATTAACTGGACTTAATAATTGTGCCTGCGGAGTATTGAGCTGTTGCAAGGCAGTCGCATCATGTACATTTTGCAGCAGTACCAGACGCTCGGTTGGGCTCATTTGTAAAAATGCCAAAGGATGCTGACTCATTTCAGTTGGACTGAGTAAGGGCTGTTGGGCCAACTGCTTTTGCCAGGCCAGTACTTCTGCCGGATTCAGCTGCAACGCCGTAGCGTAGTCCTGCAAGGCGTTGGCTGGAATCGCCTGCAACAACGTAATATTGTGTTGCTGCTGGGCTTTGGATGGCAGCCATTGACCTAGTGCCTGAAAACCCTCCAGCTTGTTTTCGGCCTGTAGAACTTGCAGTTTTTGTAGCAATTGCTGTTCATTCTGTTCCAGTTCCTGAGCCGTGTTGCCATGCACCACAAAGTATTCACTGCTTTGCTGTTGCATAAAACGGTCACGGACATATTGATCTTCCTGCTGTAGCGTCTTATCCATACTTTGTAAGTTACGAATATCATCATTGCTTTGTAGAAACATCAAACTGCTGCCGGCGACCACAGCAATTAAGGCGATCAGGCCATAACGCAGACGGCTCCTCGACTGTACAAAGCCTCGTGCTTTACCAATAAAGCTTAAGCTGCGAATAGCAGGTTCGGCATTTAAGGCCGGTAAACGCGGCAATAATAAAACACTAGTAATCCATGCGGCAGCCAGACCAACCATAGAGAATACCGCAATCTGCTTAAAGCCTGGAAATGGGGTAAAGCTCAAGAAGATATACGCGACCAGAGTGGTCATTAAGCCCATAAACAGACTAGGCAACAGCGGTTTGAGTACCGCAAAACCGTTGAGCTGTCGATGCTGCGATTGCATCGCCATAAAGTAAAAAGAAAAATCGACACAGACCCCGACCAGACTGGCCCCAAACACCAAAGTCATCAGGTGAATTTCACCAAAGACCCAATGGGTGATGGCAAAGGCCACCAGACATCCGGTTCCCACGGCGATCATTTCAGTCAGCATTGGACGAACCGAGCGGAAACCGAACAGCACTAACAGAAAAATGCCTAGCGTAGAACCTAGGCCGATGGTGGAGATTTCTTTTTCAGCCGAAGTGGTGCCGAATTGGGCAAACAATAAAGTACCTGTCCAATGCGGCTCAACTTGCATGTGTTGCAATTGCTGGTCTAACTGTTTAATCCAGACCGCAGTTTTTTCTTGATAATCAATATTGTATGGACTATTTTTGAGCTCCAACACCACTAGCCGTGAAATCCCCTGCTCATCCCGAATAGTGGCAAAACCCTCTTCCAAAGTAATATCCGAATTGCTCTGCAAACTGGATAAGCCCATGGCATAACGTGGGAAGAACAGCAGTGGATCTTGTTGTAATAGCTCTGCGGTAACTGGCATGCCCGGACTCATGATTTGCAATAGGCCCTGCTCAGTCAGCGATGCATAATCCTGCTGTTCAAGCAGCTTTTGATCATCGGCGGTCAGTAAACCTGCACGGTGTTGATATAACAGCTGCGCAAACTGGTCACTATCTACCTGAGCATTTAAGGGCTGCCATAAATCCGTTGCCGCCACGCTTTGTTTAAAGGTGTGGGTAGCTTTTGTTAGAGCTGCATCATCTTTGGCATTCAGTACCACAAATACCTTGTTATTTAACTGCTGACTGACATATTGCTGCGCCCGTTCAAGCCTTGGGTCTTGGGTCGCTTCCGGCAATAATGCAAAGATATTGGTTTGAATGTGAATATCTTTTTTTAGCCATGCTGTACCTAGCGCAATGGCAATCACGCTCAGTACAATCAGCCACAGTACGGTAAATTTATTTTGCCAGTTGGAAAAGCGCATTTTCCTCAGCCGTTAAGGTTTGGGGTTGAGTGGTTTGTTGACTAAAACGAATCGTTGTACTGTTATTGGCTTTTTCTTGCAATACAATACGATCGACATAACGCTGTCCTTGCGCATCGACCCTGACAAATAACTTTTTAAATAAACTGCTTTTCGGGGTTAAAGTCACATTCCACTGCGCCGGGGTGTAGCTTGCCGAAACAATATTGAAGTTTTTGGCTAAAGCCGCTTCATTGCCCGACATCAGCTGCAAGAACATGGTCGCAACCGAACCATACGGTGATTTATCAATTTCAATCTGACTATGCGTGCGCTGGGTTTTTTGCACCAGTTTACGCGGGGTCACAATCAAATCGGCTTTGACCGGATTTTGAATTTTCCAGATCACACCCTGCGATTTGGAAAATAACACTGTGCCTTTAGAGACAAAGGTTTTATTCATTGAAGTCAGCTTTTTTTGCTGTTCAAAATTGGCCCGTACCGTTGGCGTTTCGGAAAGCTGTCCAAAGATTTGTCTGAGCTGCGGATTTTGCGCATGCACCGGTTGCGACAGCACCATGGTAAGAGACAGCATGGCAGCCAAAACCAGCCATACTGCACGTTGTAGATTGAGAGATGTCATCTTGGCTTTACTCCGGCTTAAACTCAGACCAAGCGTTTAAACGCTGCAATAAAATTTGCGGTGACTGGAAACACATTTCACGGCTTTCAATATGTACCGCCACTTGTGTGGTATAGCCTTTGGTCAGCCTTTTTCCACTTTGGGCATCAAAAATCTGATATTCAATTTTTAGGCGGTTTTCCCATTCTTTTAAAATGGCACGTACCCGAATTTTCTGTTCAAACAAAATGCCATGCGCATAACGCACATGACTTTCAATCACAGGCCATGCATAACCGGAGTCACGCATCTGGGTATAGTTATATTGAAATTGATCGAGTAGCTTACAACGCGCAATTTCAAAATACTTTAAGTAATGCCCATGCCAGACCACGTTCATGGTATCCACATCATGAAATGGTACTTCAATGATTACATCGGCATGCATAGTCTGTTTCCCATCAGGTTTAGCGAATAAGTTCAGTGCTTAATAATTCTAAATTTTCCAGACGATCCACCAGTTGCTGCAACTCATGCTGCAATGGACGATCTTCCACCACATAGTCAAAACTCTGCAACACCCATGCTTTAAAGGCAGTTAATACTTTAGCTAACTTGCCATCTAAACCTTTTAAGTTCACCGCTTGCACACTGGCACAACACAGCGCGGCAATCACCTGTTCGGTCAGTACAATTACACGGCTGGCATCACGCGCAGCAATGGTGCCCATACTGACTTTGTCCTGATTATGACATTCGGTCGAGCGCGAGAAAATCGAAGCGGAAAGCGTCTGTTTTAAGGCTTCTGCCGTCCAAGCTGACACGCCAATCTGTACGGCTTTAAAACCATGATTCAGCGGCAGCCGGTCATCGGTTGCCCCGGTCAAATTTCGCGGCAAACCATTGTTCATTTTATAGTCCACCAATTGCGCAAATTGACGGTCCATTAAATCGGCAATATTGGCAATCATGATTTTCAGACTGTCCATGGCCTGAGCAATGTGTCCGCCATAAAAATGCCCCCCATGCAACACGCGTAAGTTCACCGGATCAATCAGCGGATTGTCATTACTCGAGTTCAGTTCATTTTCAATAAACTGGCGTAACCAGGGTTTGGAATCTTCAAATACGCCAATAATATGTGGTGCACAGCGTAGTGAATAACGATCTTGCAAGCGTGAACTCTGGTGCTCAGTTTGTACTTCGCTATTCAACCAGTTACGCAGTTGTGCGGCGATATGTTGCTGACCCGGATGCGGTTTCTGCGCAAACAGTACCTCATCAAAGTGACTTGGATTACCTTCCAAGGCCAAAACATTCAGTGCAGTAATGCAAGTACTGGCCAAACTAATTTGTTCAGCTTTTTTATAGTTCAAGCAGGCAATTGCTGTCATGACAGCGGTGCCATTCATCAGTGCCAGACCTTCTTTAGGACGTAGCACCAAAGCCTGCATATTTTTTTCAGCATAAACGCGACTTATCGGAACAATCTGACCTTCAAAGTAAACATCACGCTCACCGACCAAAGCCCCTGCGATATAAGACAATGGGGTTAAATCCCCACTGGCCCCGACTGAACCTTCGGATGGAATCACCGGAATCACGTTTTCGTTTAACATCCAGACCAGACGTTCCAGCAAGGTATGCGATACACCTGAATATCCACGTGCAAGTGAACATAAACGCGTCACCACCACTGCACGCGCCGTAATTAAATCCAGATTTTGACCGAGGCCACAGCCATGAAAACGCGATAAATGCAAAGGCAGTTCATGGACTTGATGCGCGGGAATTTCTACCAGACAGGAATCGCCATAGCCGGTGGTCACACCATAAATCACGCCTTCATCCTGCAACAGTTGATCCAGAAAATCTGCACCGCGCTGAATTAACTCACGCCACTCAAAAGATACTGGCAAAGCCACTGATTTTTCCTGACGTGCAACAGCCACCACATCTTCAATCGAGAGTGGCGTTTCCCCCACAACTAACACTTGCATTATTGTTTGTTCCAGAAATTATAAAAATTAAACCATTGATATGGCGCACGAATACAGTGCTGTTCAAGTAGGCTGACATATTGACGGGTGATACTTTGTATTGCTTGCTGACGGTTTTTTCGAGGAAAATTTAGTTGCTCTGCAATTGCATGAATATGCACTTCAAAATTATTTCCAACACGATAACAAAACACGGCTAGTACAGGCACTTTCAGCAAACTGGCTAAAATCCAGGCCCCTTGTGGCCAATTTGCGTCTTCACCTAAAAATGAAATCGGCTGTACCCGATCTGATTGCACCGGTACCCGATCTGCCGCAACAATAACCCACTCCCCCTGATCGAGTTTTTCTTGCAGGATCATTGCGGTTTCAATACCCAATTCATCCACCGAAACCAGATTGACATCGGCATGATCATTCAGTTTTTTTAGGAACTGGTTAAATTTGGTGGCATGCTTCTGATAGACCAGAACATTAATTTTTTGCGGATGTTCCGACTTGATCGCCCGCAGCAATTCAATATTGCCAAAATGCGACACCACAATTACCGCGCCTTTTTGATAATGCGCACGGAAATGCTCATGTCCATGTAAAACCAGCTGCTGCTCCGGAATTTTACCCAACCAGCCTTCTACCTTGTCCAGAATACATTCGCCAAACTGCATTAAATGCGTATAGCTCTGACTTAAATTCGGTGTATGTTTAAAGGGTGAGTTTTCACCTGCAAAATGGTGTAACCGAGTCAAATATTGCAGTGAAGCCTGACGTGCGACTATCGCAAACAGCCAGTACCACAAAATAATAAAATACATCAATACCCGGCATAACCAACGGCCACCCATACGGTAGAACGCCAGCACCAGACTCAAAGAGGTCATGCCACCGCGTTCTTTAATCTCATTCCACTGGGTTTGCTTCAGCTCAGTCACGCCATCAACCTTTTACTTTCTGTGACAGCAATTTAGGCAGACGAATCAGCATGCCGCCAAACAAGCGCAAATGTGCCTGACTTATACCCAGATTGTCACGCCATACATTGAAATGCGAAATGCCATCTTCAGGATAAACCACCTTAGTCGGCACATTAATAAAAGGCACCTCTGCCCATTTTAAACGCACCAAAATTTCACTATCAAAACCCATACGCGGCTGAAATTTTGCAGAATCCAGCACCTGAATGGTACTAGCCAGCGGATAAACCCGGAAGCCGCACATGCTGTCTTTAATATCAAAAGACAGGCTATTAATCCACACCCAGATATGCGTGGCATAACGACCATAAAGGCGTTTTTTCGGAACCGATTCATCAAATATAGGCTGACCGATGACCATTGCATGCGGATGTTGTTGAGAGATTTGCAGGAATTTTGCCACATCCTGCCAGTCATGCTGACCGTCAGAATCGAGCTGTAAGGCATGACTAAAACCCAAAGCATGCGCATGGCGTAAACCGGTAATTACCGCCTGTCCTTTGCCCTGATTATGCGTATGTTCAACCAGATCAACCCGAGGATGTTTCAGCGCAATATCATGTAAAATTTGAGTACATGCGGCATCACTGCCATCATTGACCAGAATGATCGGCATCTGAAACTGATCCAAATGGGTCACCAAAGCCTCAATATGATAAGGATGGTTATAAACCGGAATGACAAAACATTGCTGCATCTACATTTACCTTTAAATCGGATCGTTTTGTGTATGAAATAACAAGCGTCCAGAGGCCAAGGTCTGCTCTGCATGGGTGAGTTCAAAACTGACTTTATGCAGTTTTCTCGACAGTTTCAGTTGCAGCACCATATAAGGCTGAATTAAATCCTGAAATTTGAGCTGTTCAAAACCGTTGCACCATTCAAGCTCTGCCCAGGTCTGACGGGCAAAATGTTGAATAAATCCAATCTGTCCTACACCCGGAAAAATTGGATAATCTGGAAAGTGCCCTTTAAAGCATTCCAGTTCGGGAGAAAACTCGAGGCGATAGAGCGCCTGATCTGGCTCATTCTGTTGCTCCAACACAATAGGCAATAACATAGGCTGAAATAAGGATTTCATGTATTGTTTATTCAGCTTAGATTGGGCATTTTGCGGTAATTGTGTCAAAAAACGCCATTGTCTTGGAATGGCGATGCTTTCCAGCTTTGAATTTAACTGCACTTTGATTGCAGCTACATATTGTGCTTTGTTGCTGCTTTGCAGCTGTTGTCTGGCCTGCTCAGACAAGACCGCCACACAGGCTAAAATCTGACGATGTTCCCGTTCCAGAATTAACACATGGCATTGGACAATCTCATCTAGTTCGACAATTTTCTGTTCAATGGCATCCAGACTTAAGCGTTTCTCTTCCAGTTTTACAATACGGTCTAGTCGTCCCAGCAAACGAAATGGACTTTTGGGATTTACCGCATCAATCACTTCAACTTTATCGCCAGTGAAAATCCAGTCTTCACTAAAAGCATGATTGCTTCTAACTTGCAGTTCTTGCTGCTCACTGGCCTGAATATCGACATTGGCAAACGGTGTCCATAAGGCATCATCTTGTTGGCGATGCGCGATGCCGCCTGTTTCCGAACTACCAAACACTTCGCTAATCGGTCGGTTCAAATAAGGGCGTATTCCTGACTCTAATTTCCCGCCTGAGGAATAAACCGTCAGGCAATCTTGCAATAACACATCGCTGGTCCAGCGTTTTAACAATGCAGGACTCGAAACCACATAATTATTCATCTTAAAAGTAGCTAATTTTTTTTGAATATCCGCAACATCTTCAGGGAAAGCCAGCTGGGTCTGATAAAAACAGCGACCGCTTGCCAGTGGCCACAGTAACTTAAACAGTAAGCCATAAATATGCTGATGACTGACGGTTGCAATGGCAATCGCCTGCTCAGGCAGTTGAAAACTGGCATCCAGTCCCTGCACTTCATTGAGTAATTGACGCAAGGTACGCAGGATTTTCTTCGGCTGACCGGTAGAGCCGGAAGTATAAAAATAGATTTTCGCCTGATGCAAAAAGGCATCATCCAGATTCAGTTCAATATTTTGATTTTGTGCTAATGATACGGATTGACGTTGCAAGAAATAAATGTTCTGTTCCGCGAGTTCTTTTTCTAAATCACTGACCCGATTCGGCGGCAATAACACCTGTTTTTGAGCTAAAAGAGCCGCAAATAACAGTACTAAAAATTGGTAACTGTCAGGCTCCCAGAGAGCCCAGCTGTCTTGTGCAATTGACTCAATTGCATGGCTTTGTTGTATCACATCCTGCCAAAAATCCTGAAAACAGAGTTGGCTTAAATCAGGCAAAATACACAAAGGTTTCAGTGAATGAAGATGATTCTGAAAATGACACAACATAACAATCCGTTTTTATTCCTGAAGTTGATTTAAGCGCTGCTGTCGCTTGCGCAAGATAAATTCGCCCAGTAGTAATAGCCCCATCAACACATAGGAAATAAAACCGTTATACAGCACCCAGATCTGCATTGTAGCAAACAGGACGGTCGCCAAGGCAACAAGGGCATTCAGCACAAAAAAAATGCACCACACCATGGTGACTTTACGGGTCCAGATCACCCCGGTTTCAGGTAAGTCCGGTTCTGCCAGACGGGCAAAACGCTCGATCATCGACGGTGGTCGAATTAAAGTCGAGGCAAAAATAGCCAAAGCACCCACACTCATAAACACCGGATACAATTTCAGCCAGGCATGATCTTTTAAAATCAGGCTCAAGCTGCCACATAAAATCGCAAATCCGGTTAAAGGCCACAGTAAGGCATTGCCCTTGCTGAACAGGCGCAATAATCCCAGGATAATCAGCAGACTGCTGACCCAGATATATTGCCCATGCGACAAACTATAGCCCACTAAAAAGGGATAGAGAATCAGTCCGATTGCCACTATCCCTTTGAAGATCAATTTCATGCAGCAGACATATTCTGAATCACAGTCACCACGTCTTGAACCGTGCGAACACCTTTAAAATCTTCAGGATTGACCTGTTTACCGGTTAATTCTTTAATTTTGACCACCAAATCAATCGCATCAATACTGTCCACATCCAGATCATTCGCCAAATTCGCATCCAGCTGGACATCTTCAGGGGTAATTTCGAACAGATCTTCCATCCATTCTCTTAATTTTTCAAGTACTTGTTCCTGAGTTAACATTACAACCTCTTACGCCTTTTGCTGTGCTTCAACCAAAGCCATTAGGCTTTGAATTGATTTAAAATGTTGCTTGGTTTCTGCTGATTCAGCATTCAAGTGAATGTTGTAACGTTTTTTCAGCGCCAAACCAAGTTCCAAGGCATCAATGGAATCTAGACCCAAGCCTTCACCAAATAAAGGGGCTTCGGTTTCAATATCATCTATGCTGATGTCCTCAAGGGCCAGAACATCAATAATCATTTGCTTTAATTCATCAGCAAGATTGCTCATTTTTTAGATAACTCTTGGTTAAAAAATTGGTGTAATTGATGATTCAGATGACGCACATTTTTCGGACTGACCGAGGCATCATCTAAAAGATCATCGATTTGAATGGCATCCAGCACCTTCACATGAATATGGAAAGGTTGAGAAGGAACGTGATACCACTTTTCATTCTTGGTTAAGGTTGAAGGCGTACAAGTGACCAAAACTGGACGAATCGGCACATTGGCACGAATTGCAATATTCGCCGCACCGCGCTGAAATTCATTTAACAGTTCGCCTTTTGCCGTACGTGTGCCTTCAGGAAAAATCAGCAATGAAGCCGCTTGATCGGTGTTTAATTTTTTCACACAGTCCTGAATAAACTGTTCAGAACCGGCATTTAAAATATAACCGGCATTTTGCACTGGGCCTTTGGTAAATGGATTGGACCATAGGGCTTGCTTCACCACACAGTTGGCCTGTTCCATCAGGCCAATCAACACCACTACATCAACCAGTGTTGGATGATTGGCAATCACCAGTTCCTGCTTACTGTGCTGTAATTTTTCCAGACCTTCAATGTCATAGGTCATAATTCCAAGTTTTACCATCATTTCGGTAAAACCCTTGAAACTATACTTGATCACTTTTTGCGTGCGTTGCTGACGTAAATTCGGATTCTGGGTAGACAGATTGACCAAAGGTGCAACCAGTCCACCAATAGCCACCCCACCAATCCCAAAACTGGCGAAACTAAAACCAGTGGCGCCAATACGCCATAAATAATTGGCTCTTTGTTTAATTTGAGCTGCTTTTAACATTTTTGCCATGCCTGAGTTTGAGGATGCTCAAGACTCTGTTCAGATTGCTGCCAAAAATCATAAAAATTCTGTGCATCGATATATTTATGCCGATGATACGTTAATGCGTCGATATCCAGTTGTAGATTTGGCGCCTCTAAACTAATCACTGCGGATATGGCAAAAGCACTGAATGGCTGAAATTCTTTATAAATCGCAGGTAAAGCTTCATCGTAATACACCACCAATACTCGTGCATTGGGTTGTGCATTGGTTTTCAACCAAGCATAAGCTTCAATCAGGGCTTCACTCCATGATGCTGCCAGACTGGTCGAAGGCGTCGCATCCTGACATAAAATAGAATATAAGCCAGCAATCGCATTATGCACGGAGGTCGAAAATTGGGTCGGTGATGGCGTTTGATCTTGCAGCACATCGGCCAGAATTTTCAGGGTTTTGTGTTCATCACCATATTGGGATGCCCAGACAATATAGTCCACTGGTTCTGAATTCAGCGATTGAATGGCACTATTTAAAGCGAGTTTGGCAATTCCGGATAAGCGTCTGCGCTGCATGGCAGGAATCTGTGCTAATGCGGGAACGGTTTCGTCGGCACGACTCATATATAGGGGTGATACATTTATTTGAATCATTGCCGAAATTTTCCATACCCTAGAATGTAGTTTAGCTCGAGGCTATTTTATTTGCGGGATTATAGCATTTGTCATAAAAATTACACAAAAAATATCCTGTACACTTTCAACAATATAAGCCTATTAGTTTGATTTAATTCTATATTTTAGATCTAACTCGTTCAGTCATTATTGCCTGCATAAAAAAACCAGCAACAAAAGTTGCTGGTTTTTCACTGAAAGCTTAAATGTTGAGTTTAATTACCTTGTACCAAACGTCGTGCGCTAATAATTCCCGGTTGTTGCTCTAAACGTGCCAGCAAACGTGATAATTGTGCCAGACCTTTCACTTCAATTAATAACTTCATATTGGCAATACCATCTGTTTCTGAAATGGTATTCACCTGACGAATATTGATTTGATCCGAAAAAATCACTTGCGTTAAGTCTTTCAGCAGACCACGACGATCGTAGGCTTCAACTACAATCTGTACGCTTTGACCCCGAGTCGGTTGCATTTCCCAATCGGCTTCAACCGCACGTTCAGGTTCTTGAGAAATCATCCGGATATAGTCCGAACATGCAACTTTATGGATGCTTACGCCACGGTTCAGCGTGATATATCCACCAATTGATTCCCCATGTACCGGTTGACAGCATTGTGCAACATGCAGTTCTACGTTGTCCAAACCGTCAATTAAAATACCATGCGCAGACAAAGTATGACTGGCACGTGGATTCAATGTCGGCTTGAGTACCAATTCAGGTTCATCTTGACCGATGTGCATATGGCGGTTGACCTGATTGATCAAGGCATGCAGACTAATATCGCCATTGACCAAACCAATCAGAATATCTTCACCCAGCTTGACATTAAAGTGGTTGCAATAATCACTTAAATCAATACTTTTTGGGTGAATCGCTAAACGTACAAGTTCTTTATTCAGAATTTCACGGCCAACTTCCAGGTTTTTACTGCGATCTTGCTGTCTAAACCAATGCCGCAATTTATCTCGCGCACGGGACGTCTTGATATAACCCAGCGAGTTTACTAACCAGTCACGATTCGGCTCACGATCTTTCTTGGTTAAGATTTCAACCTGTTCACCGGTTTTCAAGGTATAGGTTAAAGGTACATAGCGCTGGTTTACCCGCGCTGCATAACACTTGTTCCCCACCTCAGTGTGAACATGATAGGCGAAATCTAAAACGGTAGAACCGCGCGGTAACTCTTTAATGTCCCCATCACGGCTAAATACATAAATCTTTTCAAAACCTTCGAAATCTTGAACGTGTTCAAAATTCTCGGAATCATCATCTGATTTATGTGCGCTGGCATCATTACGTTCTTGATAATGCTCAAGTACTGCACGCAAGGAATGTAAACGATGGTTGAAAGAGTGATCGGTATTTTTTGCACCTTCTTTATAATTGAAGTGCGAACATACTCCAAGCTCTGCCTCGTTATGCATATCTTTGGTACGGATCTGCACTTCAAGCGACTTGTTCTCTGCAATGACTGCAGTGTGTAACGAACGGTAGCCATTGGCTTTAGGATTGGTAATGTAATCATCAAATTGGTGCGGAATATGACGCCAGATTTGATGCACAATCCCCAAGGAGTGATAACACTCAGGTACGTTTTTTACCAATACCCGAACCGCTCGAATATCATAAAGCTGATCGAAGCTAAGGCTTTTACTTTTCATTTTTCGATAAATCGAATAAATGTGTTTCACCCGTCCGGTAATATCTGCTTCAATATCATAGCTTGCCAGTTCATTTTTCAGTTTATCAATGACAAACTGAATATATTGCTCGCGCTCTAAACGTTTTTCATTCAATAACGTTGCAATTTCTTTATAGCGCTCTGGGGCCAAATAACGAAATGCTAAATCTTCAAGTTCCCATTTAAGTTGGGCAATCCCTAAACGGTGGGCCAAGGGTGAGTAAATGGTCAGAATTTCTCGAGCAACACGCTCTTGACGTTCGCGTGATGCCTGGGTCAGTTCCCGCAAGGCATAGGTACGCTCTGCAAGTTTGATCAATACTACCCGAACATCTTCAGTCACAGAAATCAGCATTTTATAAATGCCGCTTAAATGCTCTCTTTGATTGTTATTAAAATGGTCTTCTAGACGTTTGTTCTTTTCAATCAGTTCAGAAAGCTTACCCATCGCCAAGGTCCCCTGGACCAGACTATGCACTTGCTCGCCAAAATGTTCTCGAACTTCTTCAAGCGTCATGACGCCTTCACGCACACTTCGGTACAGCATTGCTGCGGACAGAGTATCTTCATCCACATGTAAATGCGCCAAAATATCCGCCATCTCAATACCGGTATAAAAGGTATTGGAGCGATGATTAACCGTGGTTTGCAACTCTTTATGTAAAGTTAGATGAGCAACTTCTTCGAGTTGTTTAAGCGCTGCATCATCTAATATGCCACGAACCCGATCCAGCCATTCAGCCAAATCATGTCGAGCTTGTTCGGCATGCTCTACAGTCGCTTCCTCGGACAGCTCATTGAGACGTCCAGGAAGTTGTTCACGTACTGTGACCATACCCTTCTCCTACCTCTTTACTTATCATATTCTAAATCGTTTATTTCTTTGTCTTTTTCGAACAAGGCAATAGATTCGACATGTCCAGTGTGAGTAAACATATCCATCACCCCAGCCTTTTTTAATCGATAGCCATGTTTCACCAACATACCGGCATCACGTGCTAATGTTGCAGGGTTACATGACACATAAACGATTCTTTTTGCACCAAATTTTGGTACATAATGCATTATTTCCTCTGCACCAGAACGCGGAGGATCTATCAATAATGCATCAAATCCCTGGTTTGCCCAAGAATGATGCGAAAAATCTTTTGTTAAATCTTGTGAATAAAAATGTACGTGACTCATCGCATTATTTTTAGCATTTTCTGTACCACGTTGAACCATTTCTTCACTGCCTTCAACAGCTATGACTTGCCCTGTTTCACCGACACAACGAGCAAGAGGTAATGAGAAATTGCCTAGACCACAAAATAAGTCTAAAACGCGTTCACCCTGCTGCAACTGAAGCAAATCACATGCCAGCTTCACCATTTGCGGATTAATGGTTGAATTCACTTGAGTAAAATCGAGCGGATTGAAGTCAAATTTCACATCAAATTCATCCAGTGCATAATGCAAACGCATTGCAGCGCTCGGATCATCTACACGTTGTAAACTGTCTGAACTGGCGGGTTGTAAATACAATTGCCACTGCTTGTTTAACGTAAACTGTTTTAATTGGTTGACATCATCTGCTGATAATTTTTCAGTATGACGAACCACCAGGGCAATATCTTCATCACCCATGGCCAATTCTATATGACCAATGGCTGCTTTGGCTGTTAGACTTTCGAGTAACTGTTTCAGCGCACTAATCGATCCAAATTCACGATCCAGTACCATACAGCGGTCAATGGAAATCAGTTTATTACTTTGACGCTCACGAAAACCTACCACCAGTTTGTCTTTACCTGGAATATAACGTACTCCAATCCGAGCTTTACGACGATAGTCTTCACGTTGCGAACGTAATGGTTCTAACCATTGTTCAGGCTGGATTCCGGCAAAATGTTCTAAATGCGACTTTAGAACATCCTGTTTTAAGCGAATTTGTTCATCTTGCTGAATATGCTGCATATTACAACCGCCACACACGGTAAAGTGGGGACATTTCGGTTCAACACGGGTTGCAGCAGGTGCGCTTAACAGCTCAATACTGTCCGCTTCTTCTAAACGTTTAACCACATTGGTAATTTGCGCTTTAACAGTCTCGCCAGGCAAGGCGTAGCTGATAAATACCTTTTTACCCTGCTTGTCACTTGGGTGATCCGGGTGTGTTCCATAGTGCGCTATCCCCCGTCCTTCGTGTGAAAGTGACTCAACCTGAAAAGTGTAAATCGGCTGTTGAGCTGGACGTGGCTTGGTTCTATGTTTCATGAATACCTAGAGTGTGGGAGATAAAAAGTCTGCAGCTGTAAATTCAGTACGTTGTGAGGTTTCACGCCATACTGCTAAAAACTCTGCATGTTGCGGTTGAGTCGATAAAAATTCGATGGTGCGCTGAACTGCTTCACGATAATCATTGAGTAAAAGCTGACCTTTTAACAATGACCAGCGCAGATAAATCAGCCAGGTATTCAGCACGTCACCTTCGCAGTAACTGGTGAGTTTTTGCCATTCTTGCTGACGTACATATTCAGGCACATGATAGGCACCATCACCACGCTTACCTGGATACCCAAGTAAATGTGCCACATCATCTAACTTTTGAAATTGGCGGCCATTAAACATCGCAATCACATCCATTAAATCGACATGACGATGATGATAACGATTCTGGTAGTTATTATAGCGCTTTTGCTGATTAATTTCGCCCTGATCGAATAAGGCGGGCGCAGACAAACCATGATACATGGCCCGAAATAGAATGACTGGCAAATCAAATTGCGAGCCATTCCAACTGACTAAGGTTGGATGACGCTTGTCAAAAATCGAGAGAAATTTCCTTAGAATTTCCGCTTCACTATGCTGTTCTCGACTAAACGAGAACATTTTTATGCCGCCTTGCTCATCTAGCCATAAACCGGAAATACAGACAATCTCATGCAAGGCCAAACGTTGAAAGTCCATGCCCGATTCTTGACGGCGCAATTTAATCAATGCCTGTTCTAAATCTGCTTCTGGCAAATCTAGATCATACAAATGCGCTCCCGATTTTAAATCGGTCAAGGTTTCTATATCGAAAATTAAAACAGGTAAGCGCATCTTAACTCACAAAAATTACAGATTTATTCTGGGTCTTTTACAGAGAACAAACCTGTAGAAAGATAACGGTCACCACGGTCACAGATGATACATACAATCACCGCACCCGGATTTTCTTCAGCCAGTTTGATTGAAGCCCAAACTGCACCGCCTGATGAAGTTCCGGCACTAATGCCTTCTTTGCGCGCCAATTGACGCGCCGTTTTTTCCGCTTCAATTTGCGGAATATCCATAATCCGGTCAACGCGCTTAGGGTCAAAAATGGTGGGAAGATATTCTTCTGGCCACCGACGAATACCTGCAATATTTGACCCTTCAGAAGGTTGTAAACCGACAATTTGAATATCCGGATTTTGTTCTTTTAGGTATTTGGAAATCCCCATAATCGTCCCTGTAGTTCCCATAGAACTGACGAAATGGGTAATTTTACCACCTGTTTGTTGCCAGATTTCAGGACCCGTGGTGAGGTAATGTGCTTCCACATTGTCCGGGTTGCCAAACTGGTTTAACACCAGACCAATACCATCTTTTTCCATTTGCAGCGCCATATCACGCGCTTCTTCCATGCTTGAAGATTCAATCAGTTCAGCGCCATAAGCACGCATCGCATCTTTACGCTCCTGACTTGAACCTGCTGGCATAATGAGTTTTATTTTATAGCCACGCATTGCAGCAACCATCGCCAAGGCAATACCTGTATTTCCGCTTGTCGCCTCAATCAATGTATCACCCGGTTTAATTTGACTGCGTTTTTCAGCTTGCATAATCATGTTATACGCTGGACGGTCTTTCACCGAACCTGCAGGATTATTTCCTTCAAGTTTAGCCAATACTGTTGCTTGAGTGTGACTTGCTAGACGTTGCAAACGCACCAGAGGCGTTTTGCCTACGTAATGGTCTAACAAAAATTCGTCTGCTTGAAAATCAGGGGTGGTATTACTCATTATTTGCACCTATATCGAGGTGCACCTATTGTATGAAAAAATGCTCCGCGCTGCACCCATTTAACAGGCTTTTTATTGAAAGTGATTAAAGCACAGTCAGTTTTAAATAAAGCATGCTAATATTCCGTGCATAGAAAATAAACTGCTTTAACCATGTCAAATATCAATAAAAAGTTATTTAAACGTCTACACTTAAATCATGCTTATGGACAACTCATTGCACTGATTTTTGTGCCGATTATGATTTTGGCATGTGTCGGGGCATTGCTGGTTTTATCCGAAACATCCGATGCATCACGTGCGCAGCAACGTCAAATGGCAATTGCCATTGTGACCCGTTATCAGCTCACCTCCGAAGCAGCAATCGACTTATTAAGTAATTATCCATGGCAGTATGATCAAGCACGTAATGCCATGCAGGTCATGCTGAATGAAAAATATTTAATTCGCGCAGCCATTATTGATAATAAAGGCAAAAACCGTTTAAGTATCGGTTTTCAGGATCAGGAACCTTGGCCAAAGATTGACTCTAAAGCCTCTTTTGTCGGCCCCATTCTACATCATGATAATAATATTTATGCGCTAAAAATTAATGAGCATACTGAAACGCCTGCACGGTTGGTTATTGAACTGGACAACCAACCGCTAGAAATTGCGCGTTATCGGGTCATGGTGGTGCTGATTGCCACAGGCTTACTGACTTTATTATTACTTTTATTGTGCCTGAATTTCTATTCGCGTCGCTGGATTGCACCGATGTATGAAATTCGCATGCAATTGCAACGCTTAAATGCCGATACCCTTGACCAGCACATGGTGATTAACAGTACCGGTGAGTTACGTTTGTTGCAGCGCGATATTGCCAATGTGGTCAAACGCCTGCACTTTAGCTTTTTAGAACTGAAAGAACATACCGAACAAACTGAAGACGATTTACGTCGCACCTTAGATACCTTAGAAGTCCAAAACATTACCTATCGCCAAGCACGTGACCAGGCGATTTCAGCCAACCAGTCCAAATCAGTGTTTCTGGCCAATATCAGTCATGAATTGCGTACTCCGTTAAATAGTATTGATGGCTTTATTCATTTATTGCTGCGTCAAGGCAACTTGAGCAACGAACAAAACCTGTATTTGCAAACCATTCGTAAATCATCTGCCCATCTTCTGGCACTGATTAATGACGTACTGGATTTCTCTAAAATTGATGCCGGCAAACTAGAACTGGAAACCGCACCTTTTGACCTGGAAGAAGCCATTTATGATGTGATGGATATGCTCTCTCCGCTGGCGGCTCAAAAGCATATCGATATGGCTTTTTATTATGCCGATAATGTTCCAACGCAAGTGATTGGTGATGCGCTACGCTTCAAGCAGATTCTGACCAACCTGATTTCCAATGCGATTAAATTCACCCCAGATGGTGAAATTATTGTCCGTACCCGTATGGAACATGACGATATTGGACAATGTTTGTTGCATTTTAGCGTTCAAGACAGCGGTATTGGTCTCAGTGGCACAGACCGTAAAAAACTGTTTGAGTCTTTCTCACAAGGTGATGCTTCGGTGACCCGTCAGTTTGGCGGTACAGGACTTGGTCTAGCCATTTCCAAACAGCTGGTGCATTTAATGCAAGGTCAAATTGGCTTTGAAGATAACCAGGAACGTGCACCAACTGAAAAAGGTTCCACGTTCTGGTTTACCGCCATGTTTGCTGTGGATGACGAAATTGAAATTGTTCATCCGCACTTTAATAACATGCAGGTGGTGTCTTATTTAGCTCATCCTGCAACTGCCAATATCTTGCGTCATTATCTTGAAAATTATGATGTACATCATGTCGAAACCAGCTCTATTCTGGATTTATTCAGCCAGCTAAATCAATTCTCGGAAAGCGATGAAAACACCTGGCTAATCGTGGATCATAGTGGCGATGGCAAAGCCTTGCTGAAAGAAATTCGTAACCGTTATCATGGCAATATTGCAGTTTACGGCTATCAGATGTCGCTCGATCCAAACATGCTCAATGAATATCGCGCACGTCCACTGTATCAACCTTTAAGCCGTAGCGCCTTAATCCAGCTGTTAAGCAATCAGCCTATTTTCGACCAAGATGTACATGAAGAGTTTAATGGTCAAGGCTTACATGTCCTAGCAGTTGATGACCACTTGCCAAACCTGATTGTTTTAGAGGCCCTTTTAGGTGAACTGAATGTCAAGACGACCAAGGCTTTAAGTGGTCAAGAAGCACTGGAAATCATTCAGGATCGAATTGAAAAAGATCTGCCTGCATTTGATGTGGTGTTTATGGATATTCAGATGCCCGTAATGTCCGGAGTAGATACGACTCGCGCCATCCGTTCCCTGGAATCAACTTTAGAAAACCATAAACGTTTGCCGATTATTGCATTAACGGCACATGCACTCGCAGATGAAAAACAAAAGCTGTTACAGGTCGGCATGGATGATTACGTCACCAAACCGATTCAGATGGATCAGATTATTCAGATTCTGACTCACTGGACTTCGGAAAGCTTTAAAAAGGCTAAAAGTGTAGAGAAATCCATTGTGATTGAAGCGCTTGATCCAAACATTTTAGATTGGCAACAAAGCTTACAACTGGCGGCCAATAAAGAAGATCTGGCGCTCGATCTACTTAAAATGCTGGTCGACAGTTTCACAACCGAACTCGCTGAGATGCAGCAATTGATTGAAATGGAAGATTTCCCGCAACTGGAACATGTGCTGCATCGTTTATATGGGGCAACCCGCTATGTCGGTGCACCTACTCTACAAGAAGCGACAGGTGGATTTGAGCAGTTTGTTTCCTCGTTACGTAAAGAACGTCGTAAAGCCGATGAAACGTTTATTCAAGAAACCTTAAAACGCTTTGATGAATTACAGTCGGTCATTCAGCAAGTCGAACAGGCATCGCAGCAAATTTTGAACAAACAAAATACTTAACTCAGGCTTAGCGGCATTTCGGAAGTCATGTCTATGTGTAGATGTGACTCTCCTGTCATGTATCGTGGCATGTATCAGAGAAATGCCCATGTTATGCTCAAAACAATCGAAAAAATCAGGTCTATACCCATGGCGTTACTTCGCATAGAAAAAAATAATGGCATCGCAACTGTTTCTTTAAACCGCCCGGAAAAACGCAATGCCATGAGCTTTGCTTTGTTACGTGAATTGGTCAATGCAGCCAATCAAATTAAAAAAGACCGCTCAATTCGCTGTGTCATTTTAACCGGCGAAGCGCATGTGTTTAGTGCCGGGATTGATCTTGCCGATTTAAACGCCCCTAAAAATACCGCTTATGCGGCTTGGGAACTGATCAAACCGGGGCAAAGTCTATTCCAGAAAGCTTTTCTGATTTGGCAAGAACTGCCTGTTCCTGTGATTGCTGCGATTGAAGGTTATTGCCTGGGTGCCGGGATGCAATTGGCACTGGCTGCGGATATTCGCATTGCCCATCCAAATACCCAAATGTCGATTATGGAAAGCCGCTGGGGACTGGTGCCAGACATGGGACTGACCCGTTCAATTAAAGGCATTATTAATGTCGATCTTGCCAAAGAATTGACCTTGACTGGACGTATTTTCGATGCCAATTATGCCAAGGAAATTGGTCTGGTGACGCATTTGGATGAATCGCCACTCAGCAAAGCCCAGGCCCTTGCAGAAGAAATGTTGCAACGTTCTCCTGATGCATTGACTGCAGCCAAACGCGTACTCGATGCCATGGAACATGAACCGAAAAAATCTTTACGCCTAGAGAAAATTTGGCAATTGAAATTACTGCTAGGTAAAAACAGTAAATTGGCCCGTAAAAAAGACAAGAACCCGGAAGTTCAGTTTTTACCACGCCAATATAAGTAAAATATCCAGACAACAGGATTGTGCAGAGAAAAACACATGAGTTTTGATCGTAATACAAAAATTGCATTTTTAGGCATGGGACTGATGGGCAGCCGCATGGCGACCCGACTGATTCAAGCAGGTTTTGAAGTCGCAGTGTGGAATAGAACTGCCTCGGCCTGTGATGTGCTGATTGATATGGGTGCGACTGCCTTAAATTTGCAAGACATCGGACAATATCCTGTTATTTTGACCTGCTTAGCCGATGATGTTGCAGTGCAAGCCGTCTATGATCAGATTCAGAACCAGTTATCGGCTGGACAAGTGATTGTAGATTTCTCAAGTCTGTCTGTGGATCAAACCAAGACTTTGGCAGAGCAGGCAAAAACTCGCCAAGTCCAGTGGATTGATTCCCCTGTTTCGGGCGGAACTGCCGGCGCTGAACAGGGAACTTTAGTGATTTTTGCCGGTGGTGACCTGCAAACTATCCAGAATTTATCGCTGATTTATAATGTACTTTCCCAACGTGTAACCCGTATGGGCGAAACTGCAACTGGACAAGCCACCAAAATTTGTAATCAACTGATTGTTGCAGCGAATAGCACTTTAATTGCTGAAGCGGTGGCTTTAGCGGCGCAAGCCGGTGTGGATACCACTTTACTTGCCCCTGCACTTGCGGGAGGTTTTGCCGACTCGAAACCTTTTCAAATTTTAACCCCGCGTATGGCAACCCATACTTTTGAGCCGGTGCAATGGAAAGTTCAAACCTTATCCAAGGACTTAAATAATGCTGTGCAGCTTGCTGAACAATTCAATTTAAATATTCCTGTTGCAAAACAGGCACTCTCACAATTGAAAACCCATCAGAATAAAGGTTATGCTGAAGCGGATCTTGCCACTGTGATTCAACTGGTTGAATCTTAAAGCAACTCATTTTCTAACGAGCAAGGAATAAGGGCATGATTAAGCTAGCGGTAAATTTATCGATGATTTTTACTGAAGTGCCGCTGATTGAGCGCTTTGCTCTCGCTCAGGCACAGGGGTTTAAGCATGTTGAAATTCAGTTTCCCTATGAACTCAGTATTGAGCAAATTCAAACCCAGCTGACCCTTCATGACCTCACGCTTTGCCTGATCAATGTGCCAGCGGGTGATTTAATGCAAGGTGGCAATGGTCTTGCTGGTGTACCGGGAATGGAACTTGAGTTTCATCGTGGTTTAGAACAAGCCATTCAATATGCCACAGCACTGAATGTACCGAGTGTCAACATTTTAGCGGGCAAGCAGCCGCTCGATGCAGACCTATTGCCTTGCTTAAATACTTTGGCGAAAAATTTGAAACTCGCCTGTTCAATGCTGGGTGAACATCAGATTCAGCCGGTATTTGAAATGGTTAATGGCACAGATATGCCGCGCTTTTTGGTTCAGAATATTGCTCAAGCCCAAGAAATACTGGAAGCTGTGCAGCACCCTGCGCTAAAAATGCAATTTGACTGCTATCACATGGCGATGATGGGTGAACAGGTACTTGAAGAGTTAAAAGAAAATATTCACGATATTGGTCATATCCAATTTGCGGACTGTCCTGGACGTCACGAACCCGACACTGCTCAAATTAATTTTGCGGAAATATTTCAATGGCTTAATCAAAGTAGCTACGCGGGCTATAGCGCTGCAGAATATCGCCCTCAGGCACACTCCCAGCATTCGTTTGCATGGAAAGATAAATATTTTGTAAAACATCCGCAAAGTTAAATTATGAACGGATTTGAAATTCGGCACTAAAACCGCTATATTACAGGATGAGTTATTGTCCGGAAATAAAACCCTTTATGAATTTAGAACCATCGCCCAGCGCTTCTAATTCTCTCGATCTCGCAATGAATTCTCAAGCTAAAGATGTACAAGCTTGCTTAAAAGTTGTACATGAAGCCCTATCAGATGTAAAAGCAAAAGATATTCTTGAACTTAATGTTGGCGCTATTAGCAATGTAGCAGACTATATGGTCATTGCTAGCGGTACATCATCCCGTCACATTAAAGCCCTCGCAGACAACGTTGCTGAAGAAGCACGTAAAGCGGGTTTCCGCCCAATCGGCGTTGAAGGTGAACGTGATGCGGAATGGATCTTAATCGATCTTGGTTTTGTGGTTGTCCACGTTATGCTTCCAACAGCGCGTAAATTTTACGATCTTGAAAGCTTATGGCGTGCTACTCCAGAATCTGCTTAAAGCAAGAAAAAGCGACCATAAGGTCGCTTTTTTTATCTTGGTCGCTCTATTTCTAGATTCAGCCATTTCCAACTGAAGCCTTCCATTTTCAAAATCGACAACATTTATAACAATTGATGTAAATCCACATCAGGATATTTCGCCCTGATGTTCATTTTCACACGGGTATAGACTTGATCTGCTTTCACTGGCCCATAAAAATCCCAATAACATTCATAGATTGCAGTAATAACTTGGGCATAGCTGGTCAGCAGTAAAAACTCCACAAAAGTAGTCTGATTAATTTTTGCATAAGTTACTATGACTAAACACATCGCCTGCAGTTGTTTTTAACCTCATCCTTGAAGGCGTTAAAACCAGCTTCTAAAACAGTCAGCATCATCCCATTAATCAAATCAGAAAAACATCTGAAAGATGAGTTGAAATTAAATTTGCTGATTCCGCTTTCGGTTTTATCTCTAATAAAATGTGCTTTTCAGCAGCCGAAATTTCAGATAAAACTTGCTTAAGCATATCTTTAAGATAAAAGCACAATTCTTCGGTATTACAAATTTCACTTAAGAAGCGATTAAGTACAAAAGAAGGTTTGTCTCCCTATTCTTGTTCCCAATAATGTAATGCACGTTCTACTACCGCACCTTACATATAAGGACTTAAGCCACGTTCAATCGCTTGTTTCTTTTGCATCACACTGAGTAATTCATTTGGCATGGCTAAACTCCTTAGTGACGTTTGGTCATATCATCAGTTTCAAAAGTTACATCGCGCTGAAATTCAGAATAAGACCATGCTGCATGTTCGGTATAATCCAGACCATGTTGCTCACGTTGCGTGCTGACGCGTAAGCCGCTCAACAGTTTATCCAGTAATTTAAATACGATTAATGCAATTCCACAGCCTCAAGCAAATGCGACCATTACACCTAAAACCTGAATTGAAATAATGTGTGAATTAAACATATCGGTTTCAAAAAATAAGCCGGTGGCAACTGTTCCCCATGCCCCACAAAAACCATGCACAGTAACCGTATCGACCACATCACCACTCACACACTGTTAAGTGACAAGCATATTTCTTGAGTATTGGCAGTAGTATTTGTTGCATCTTCACTGACAAATGCAGGCAATGAAAAATGCCGATAATAGCAACACCAGATACTTTATTATTTTCATGAATAGCGCCCTAAAACCTATTCACGAAATCGCAAAATAAATGCCAAATTTAAGGGATATATTTTTTATTTTAGAATGTTATGAAACCTGCATCTTTTAAAGCGGTTTCAGTTTCTTTGTAATAAACCAGACTAAACCCTTTTTAAGTCAGTAAGTAAAAATAGATCCTTAACTACCATTTTATGAAGTACTTTAGCTCTGTCATTCTTTAATACCGCACTAAATAATGAAATTGATCAACCTCTAACAAAGTGTTTCATTATTTCGCACTTACTTATATCTTTAAAAATCTTGCATTCTAAAAATAAAAAACCACCCAAAGGTGGTTTTTTAGACTTAAAGCTTAGTGGCCAGAACCATTAATTGCTTTAGTCATATCTTCTACTACTTTCTTGGCATCACCGAAGATCATCATGGTCTTCTCGTTATAGAACAAGTCATTGTCCAGACCTGCATAACCTGTTGCCATAGAACGCTTGATCACCATGATGGTACGCGCTTTATGCGCTTCCAAAATTGGCATACCGTAAATTGGTGAAGTTGGATCATCTTTTGCCGCAGGGTTCACCACGTCATTCGCACCAATCACCAGAACGACATCCGTTGCAGGGAAATCAGTGTTGATTTCGTCCATTTCCAAGATGTCATCATAGGCAACATCAGCTTCTGCAAGCAGGACATTCATGTGACCCGGCATACGACCTGCCACTGGGTGAATCGCAAAACGGACTTTCACGCCTTGTTCTTTCAAGATTTCACAGAGTTCTTTCACAGCATTCTGTGCACGACCTTGCGCCATACCATACCCCGGTACAATTACAACGCTGTCCGCATTTGACATCAAGAAGCCTGCATCATCTGCTGAACCTGAACGGTGATTACGCTGAACTTTCTCACCATTGTCTGCTGCTGCAACTGCTGTACCGCCCATTGCACCACCAAACAAGACGTTGATGATCGAACGGTTCATCGCTTTACACATAATGTAAGACAGAATCGCACCGGATGAACCGACAAGCGAACCTGCAACGATCAGCATGTTGTTCTCTAAAGTGAAACCAATACCTGCTGCCGCCCAACCCGAGAACGAGTTCAATAGCGATACCACAACTGGCATGTCACCGCCACCGACCGGTGCAATCCATACCCAACCGAACACCAGCGCCAAAGCAGTCATTGTCCAGAATGCCTGCATGTTGCCTGTTGAGAAGAATACAAAGCCAGACGCTAACATCGCAAGGAAAATAATCGCTTGTAGCGGTTTAACCCATGCACCTGAAATGGTTTTTGCCCATTTTTTTGCAGCCAATTTACCATAGGCAAATACAGAGGCTGTAAAGGTAATCGCACCCACAAAACAGCCCACAAACAATTCAAATAAATGAACTTTGCTCATGTGTACATGCTGAACGCCTGCAGCAGTCAAAGCCGCTTCATTTTGTGTAAATAATGCAGTTAACTGGTTGTTATGCAGAATGGCAGCAATTGCAATTAAAACCGCCGCCAAACCCACCAATGAGTGCATCAGTGCAACAGTTTCAGGCATCTGTGTCATCGGAACAGTACGTGCACGTGCAATACCAACCACACCACCAAGTACCATCGCACCGATAATCATCCAGACCACAGGATGCTCAGCAACAAAGAATGTCGTGATCACAGCGATCGCCATCGCGATCATGCCGTAACGGTTACCTTGAATAGCAGTCTTAGGACCAGATAAACCACGAAGTGTTAAGATAAAAAGAACGGCGCCTACCAAGTAGAACCAATCCGCATAGTCTCGAATAAATTCCATTTATGAACCCTCTTTTTTCTTTTGCTTCGGCTTAAACATTTCAAGCATACGTGCAGTTACTGCAAAACCACCGAAAATGTTGATACTTGCCAAGAACACAGCCACTGCACCCAAAATGCTCACAATGTTCACGCTTTGGAAAGCCACGTTTGCGTCTACGCCAATCACCGGCAAGCCCACAGTTTGAATCATTGCACCGACCACAATAATGGAAGACAGTGCATTGGTAACAGCCATCAGTGGCGTGTGTAAAGCGGGTGTTACGCCCCAAACTACGTAGTAACCTACGAAGATGGCAAGGACGAAAATTGTAATCGTTTCAACCATGATCTATCTCCTTAACCACGCTTTAACAGCACTTGGCCGCCATGAGCGACGAGTAGCGCTTTTTGAATTTCTTCTTCTGGATTAATGACAAAGTTTTTGTCTTGATCAAAAAGAGTTTCCAAGAAATTAAAGACATTACGTGCATAAAGTGCCGAAGCTTCAGTCGCGACTGTTGCCGGGATATTTGGAATACCTAAAATGGTCACGCCATTATCGGTTACGACATTTTCGCCGCACTTAGAACCTTCAACGTTACCGCCTGATTCAACCGCCATATCGAGGATAATTGAACCTGGTTTCATTTTGGCAACGGTTTCAGATTTGATTAAACGAGGTGCATCACGGCCTGGTAACAGTGCAGTAGTGATCACGATATCCGCATTGGAAACGGCTTTGTCGACAATCGCTGCCTGGTCTTTAATGTATTGCTCACCTGGCATCCATCCATAACCGTTTTTAGCAGCGTCCGCAGCTTTCTGCTTTTCTTCGTCAGACATGGGTACGTCTAGCCATTTACCGCCTAAAGACTCAACCTGATCGCGAGCGGTTGGACGTAAATCCGTTGCTTCAACAACAGCACCCAAGCGCTTTGCAGTCGCAATTGCTTGTAGACCGGCAACACCTACACCCATAATCACTACACGGGCAGGTTTAACCGTACCTGCAGCAGTCATCAGCATCGGGAACATGCGCTGGTATTCAGCAGCCGCCAAAAGTACCGATTTATAACCGGCCAAATTGGCTTGCGAAGACAATACATCCATGTTTTGTGCGCGGGAAAGCGTACGAGGTAAAAGCTCTAATGCAAATGCAGACACCTGCGCGGATGCAAATTGGTCAAGTTCAGTATTGCGGTATGGGTCAAACATCGCAATAACTGCGGTATTTGGAGCAAGTTTTTGAATTTCGTCACCTTTAGGCGCACGAACTTTCAAAATAATTTGACTGCCGGTATAAGCATCATCCGTAATTTTGGCACCGACTTGTTCATATGCACTGTCAATATAAGCGGCTTTAACACCTGCTCTACGTTCAATGACCACTGTATGACCAGCACTGATCAACTTCTTTACTGTTTCTGGTGTTGCAGCCACACGACTTTCACCGATAACAGTTTCGGTTGGGATTCCGATCTGCATGAGCCTTCCTCAAGCTAATTTTTCTTAAGTAAACATTGCAGTTAGCAATGTTTCCCCCTAGATGCATTTTTGTTGAATTTTTGGATTCTAATTGAACTTTTTTAAATTACCACCCAATATTTATTTAATAAATACCCATATTTTGAACTGGTAATTCATAAAAATAATTATACGATATCGCATTTCTTGGTTCCGCCTTGATTAAAATTTCTTTTACCCACCTAATTGCCATTGCAATACTTTCTTAATTCTTATTTTTAAACGCGGATTATGATTTTTTAGGCTTGCTTAAAAAATATGCATTGATCATTCTGACAATTTACGCTTTTACGATAAATAAAACGCTAACTTAAAGATGCCCTCATTTAGGGATAAAACAGCCTATTTCAGCGCTACTTTTAATAAGATTGGCTAAAGTGACATGATACACAGACTGATTGAGCAGAAAATCTGCCTGTTTTTAAAAGATCATTTCTAAAAACAAGCTAAAAAATAAATCACGCCTGCTCTCGACCGTTCTCAATTTCAATTGTTATTTTTATCAATCAAGTCTTACTTGCCATAAGTCTAATAAGATCAAAAAAATAATTGAATTTTTTTTGCTCACCATTTCGCTTGATGATGATTTAATCGTATTTTTACATAAATGATATTTTGTGCACCATTTTAGTGCAATCAACAAATATTCATCCCTATATCGCTATTTCCACTGATAAAAACGATCAAGTTTAGCGCTTTACGATTTCTCTACGGCACATTCAGCTCATTCATCTGATCATTTAAAAGAAGATTCATGTAATTAAGTTCAGTTTTTCTTTTATCGCTCCTTTCTTGAAATAAATTAAACCCAATAAAAAAGGATTCATTCCGAATTAGAATCTTAGCCATCATATTTCTGCATTTCACCTTGCTTAGCAAAAACTTTATAATTCACGGTTCTACACTTCCTCTTTCATACTTAAAGCACGTCCCAAGTAGGTAAAATGAAACTAAGTCTAACAAGAACACAATTAGGTTCCTTGTTCGCTGTTTGTGCTGCTTTTTTATTTAGCACCAAAGCTATTTTTATTAAACAGACCTATGCACTCTCCCCGCTAGTCGATGGCACGGTTCTCATGGCTCTAAGAATGGCCAGTGCGCTGCCTTTCTTCCTTCTGATTTGCTGGTTAAGTCGACATCAAAATAAAAACATTAACAGTACAGATTGGGCAATCCTGATCCTTGCAGGCTTGATTGGTTATTACTTGGCAAGCTGGCTGGATTTTGTCGGGCTGATGTATATCAGTGCCTCACTGGAACGGATTATTTTATTTTTATATCCCACGATGACGGTTCTGGCTTCAAGCATCATCTATAAACAACGCTTAAGCTTTAAAAGTCTTTTCGCGATTTTGCTCAGCTATGGTGGGACAGTCATCGTGATGCTACAAGAACAAAGCAATGTTCCGCATCAAAGCAATTTCTGGCTGGGTGCAAGTTTAGTGTTTGCCAGTGCTGTGGCATTCGCAAGCTATTTATTATTAACACCGCGGCTGATTCAGAAATTCGGTTCATGGAACTTTACCGGTCTTGCACTGAGCATTGCCTGTATTGGCACCCTCACCCATTATTTAATTGCCATTCCTAATCCAATTGGCCTACTCACGCAGTTACCCAGTTCTGTGATCTGGTATGGTGTTGGGCTAGGCTTTATGGTCACGGTTTTACCTACGGTATTATTGATGCAGAGCATTGAACGCTTAGGTGCTTCACAATCTGCCATGATTGCCTCTATTGGTCCTATTCTGACCATTATTTTGGCGACTGTTTTCTTGGGTGAAAAAATGAATGCGATTCAATGGTTCGGCTGTGCCTTGAATATTGTCGGTGTGATGATGATTACCTTATCGAAAAAGAAACTCGTCCACTAAGCATCTGCATTTAATTTCTATTAATAAGGCAGTTCGATGGGTTTTAATAAGCTCAACGCAGCTTCCGAAAAGCACTCATTTTTAATCCAAGAAATTAGTGACCTGGGAAATATCCGCCTTTATCTTTTTGTCTGCTAATTCCTGTCTCAGGTCTTGCTATACTGGGTCGGCTCATTGAAATGCAGCAACCGCGAACCGTCAGTAAAACATTAAGCAAAGGACTTTTATGAACACTTCTCTCGACATTAGCCAAGATAAATCTTTGCTATGGTTGATGGCTATTGCTTGTGGTTTATGTGCGGGGGCAAACTATTACTGCCAGCCTTTGATTTCATCCATCCAGCAGTATTATCAGGTTCCTGAGTCTCAAGTAGCACTGACCGTCACCTTTGCCCAGATCTCTTATGCATTAGGCTTATTGTTTATTGTGCCTTTAGGCGACATGCTGAATAAAAGCAAACTCATTCCTTTTCTTATGCTGGGTGCAGCCGTGGGCTTATTTATTTGCGCCAGTGCTGTGAATCTGCCGATGCTCTGGATTGGAACCATTATTGCGGGACTTTTTTCTGTGGCTGCACAAATCTTGATTCCCTTGGCCACCATGGCGGTGAAACCAGAAAAAACCGGAGAGGTGGTTGGCTTCCTGATGAGTGGCTTGCTGGTCGGTATTCTGCTTTCGACCAGTATTGCAGGATTACTTTCCGACCTGTTTCACTGGAAAATGATCTATGTGCTCAGTGGCATCGCTATGCTGGGCTTAAGTTTCTATTTGAAAGGTAAATTGCCGAGTCTGCCACGGCTGAGAATAAGCTATGCGGCGATTTTTAAATCCATGGCAATTTTATTAAAACAGGAACCACGCTTGGTGTTGCGCTCGCTTACAGGAGCTTGTGCTTTTGCCGCCATGAGTATGCTGTTCTCTACCATTGCCCTGTTGCTCACCCAAAAACCCTTTCAGCTTTCTGATGTCATGGTCGGTCTGGTCACGTTGGTCGGGGTGTTTGGTGCGCTTTCTACTCAGATGATTGGTAAATGGGCAGATCGTGGCCATATCAAAACGCTGAGCTGGATCGGCTGTTCTATCCTGATCGGTAGCTGGCTATTTCTTTATTTCGGTGCAGTGTCTTTACTCAGTTATATTCTGGGTTATGGCCTGATTAATTTGGGCTTGGCAATCACGCATAGCTGTAATCAGAATGTGATTTTTCGCTTACGCCCGGATGCTAAATCCCGGGTCAATTCACTTTATATGACCTTGTATTTTATTGGCGGTGCCTGTGGTTCTGCGCTCGGTGTTTATACATGGCATCATGGTGGATGGAGCATGACCTGTATCGCAGGATTGGGTTTGGTAATCTGTTCCGCCCTGTTTGCTTTACTCGATATGCATTATCACGCTAAAACACAGATGCTCTGATTAAAAAAGCCTTTCATTGAAGAAGCTGTTTGACTTCAGTGTGAATCACACTTTCCATCAAGAAACTTGCACCATAGGATAAAACGGTTTGCCTAAATCTAAGGTTTGGGCATTTTCCAGCAGGACCAATATAAACACCGGTAAAAATGCCGCCAAAATATTACAGGCATCTTGAAGTTGTTTACGATTCACAGAACTATTATAAGTCACCCCGCCGTGGATCATTTGATTGCGCAAGGTGTAAAGACGATTAAAAATTACGAATAAAATATCGCCCGAAGCTTTTTCTTGTAATGCTCTATGCACCTTCTTCTTTTCCTGCTCAAAATCTTCTTTCCAGGTGACTTGACTAATTTTTTGATTTTGAAAATCCCAAAATCCTTGGTACACATAGGGATTCTCTAATAGCAGCCGAATCGGCTGGCTAAACTTATCCCAAAGAATATTATAAATTTTAAATTCCTGATCTTTTTGGCAAATTAGATACAAAAACTGTCGTAAAGATTGCTTATCCTGGATGATGGCGACATCCTGCGCATAAATGGCATTGAATGAAATCCAGAGGCTCATAAATTTAAGGTCAAGATCGCTATCGAGTTCGACAGATTTTTTGAACCAGCTTAAGCCACGATGAATTCTTAGATTGAAATAATCAGAATGCTCGGCCTTTTTACTTTTAAAGATTTCTTCCAAAAGCATCATTTTAAATTCTCATACTTTCTTATTCTTATAATTAAACATACTCAATTTTATAATATTTACAATATAAAGAATTGCTTATACAGCCATTTTTTATCGAATAATCAACAACCTAAAATGTTGATTATTTTTAGTTCCCGATCCTGTGTTGTTGCTTTGATCAGAAAGCACGTATAATCCGCGCTTCGGTTTTTCATCATTTCAGGTTTACGCCATGACTGCTCTCCAATCTTTACAGCCTCGCATTTCGGTCGCGCCGATGATGGATTGGACCACGCGTGACTATCGTTTTTTTGCCCGCCTGTTTAATCCAAATATCATTATGTATACCGAAATGGTGACGACAGGTGCGATCATTCATGGCGATGCCAAACGTCATTTGGACTATAACGCTGAAGAACACCCGATTGTGTTGCAGCTTGGCGGTTCAAATCCAAAGGATTTAGCAACCTGTAGCAAGATGGCACAAGACTGGGGCTATGGTGAAGTCAACCTGAATGTTGGCTGCCCGAGTGACCGCGTACAAAACAATAAAATTGGCGCATGTTTAATGGCAGAACCAGAATTGGTCGCGGAATGTATTGCTGAAATGCGTAATGCGGTAGACATTCCTGTCACGGTGAAACACCGGATTGGAATTGATCACATGCAGTCCTATGAGGAAATGCTGCATTTTGTCGACACTGTTGCCAAAACCGGTTGTGACAACTTTATTGTGCATGCACGTATTGCCTTGCTTCAGGGTTTATCACCTAAAGAAAACCGCGATGTTCCACCTTTGCGTTATGAAGATGTCTACCGTTTAAAACAAGACCGTCCAAACCTGCTGATTGAAATTAACGGCGGAGTAAAGACCCTGGCTGAAACCCAAGAGCATTTGAAACATGTCGATGGTGTGATGATTGGTCGTGAAGCCTATCACAACCCCTACCTACTGGCTGAACTTGGACAATTATGGAGTCTGGAAGCACCCAACCGTTTTGATATTATGGCGCAAATGATGCCGTATATTGCCAAACGCATGCAAGAAGGCGCACCGCTTTCGATTATTACCCGTCATATTTTAGGATTGTTCCAAAACTTACCTGGAGCACGAAAATGGCGTCAGGCTTTAAGTGGCGGAAATGCCAAAACCCTGAAAGATGTAGAAACGGCGTTAATTAATATTCAGGAAGCGATGCAGCGTACTGAAGAATATGTGAGAGAAAATCAGAGTGATCTGGCTTCAAACTAATTACACGTCCCATCATGATCAGTAATGCCAGTCCATTTGAAATGGACTGGCATTTTTTGAATTTTATTTTTCCGCTATCTTTATATTCTGCTGAATGAAGAAAGCCTTGCTCAGCTTCACATGACAGCCCCTAAAATTAGTAAAACTATGGGCTTAGTCTACATTTTCACCATTCATCTCTTTGAACGGTGAAGGGGCATAAAATCAGTGATGATTATAAACCGCATGCCCACGATCTTTAACCGCAGCAATTTTTTTACCTTCCACTTTGGCCTGATCTAATTGACCCGCTTGAACCAACAACCTGGTTTTATCAATCTCTGTCAGCAATTGATCATATAAAGCATCTGAGGTCGGCGCTTTTGCATCATGTTTTTTTAATTTCATTTGTTTTGCATCTAAAGCTGCAGCTTTCATATAATCCAAGGCTTTCAGCGCATCAGCCTGATTCTCTGCCTGATTAAACACTTTAAAGTTTTTTGCAAGCGTATCCATATTCTGTTCAAGCTTGCCGGCAGAACTCAGACTGCTAAACGACAAAGTGACAGAAAGCATCACTGTGGTTAAAGTTTTTTTGATCATGTTGATGTCCTTTTAAAGATCGATTTAAAAACTGTGGTTATTATTGCTATTTAATTGTTCTAAATATTTGCATATTAAGCATTAAACATAGTGTAAATCCCATAAAAAATGCAACGGATTCGTTGCATTTTAATCAATAACTTCAGCTTTTTTAAACCGGCTCTATTTCATGGTGCAAGGCATCATGAATCGCCTCCACCAGTTGCTGCGCAATTTCCTGTTTTGACGCTTTTTCCAGATCACGCTTCTGCATTTGATACTGCTCGGCAAAGAACACGATCATGGCATTTTCATCAGAGGCAAAACCAATATCAGGCCGTGATACATCATTACAGGCAATCATGTCGAGTTTTTTCGCCACCAGTTTACCGGCTGCATATTCTTCCACATTGCGGGTTTCAGCTGCAAACCCAACCATAAATGGACGCTTTTCTTGCTGGGCAATGGTCGCAACAATATCTGGATTTTTAATTAAAGAAACGTTCAGCTCATCACCGGTTTTTTTAATTTTATGTTGGGCAACTTCTGCTACCCGATAATCAGCCACTGCTGCAGTCGCAATAAAGATATCGCAACCTTCATCCAGCATTTGCATGCTGATCTCGAGCATTTTAACCGCAGATGAGACATTAATACGGCGCACCCCGTTTGGTGTATCCAAGCTAACTGGTCCAGCAATCAGAGTGACTTTGGCACCGGCTGCATAACAGGCAGCGGCCAAGGCAAAGCCCATTTTCCCGGTACTGTGATTGGAAATATAACGTACCGGATCCATCGCTTCACGGGTCGGACCTGCAGTAATCACCACATGTTTACCGGCCAACATGCCAAATTTTTCTGCAATGGCACGTTGGGCTTTATGGAAATACTGAGTCACTTGTCGTGCCAGATCTTCCGGCTCCGGCATACGCCCCAAACCGACATCGCCACAAGCTTGTGAACCGGCATCTGGCATAATCACATGCACACCATCTTCAACCAGCGTATTTAAATTACGCTGCGTGGCTTTGGCAGCCCACATTTGTTGATTCATGGCAGGTGCCACCCAAACCGGTGACTTGATTGCCAAATATAAAGTACTTAATAAATCATCAGCTAGACCGGCAGCAAATTTCGCTAAAATATCGCAACTTGCCGGTGCAACCAATAATAAATCGGCCCAGCGTGCCAGTTCAATATGCCCCATTCCAGCTTCCGCTTCAGGGTTGAGTAATTCAGTATGGACTGGATTCCCAGATAAAGCCTGAAAGGTCAGCGGAGTGATAAATGCTTGCGCACCTTGGGTCATGACTACCCTGACATTAAAGCCGGCATCTTTTAATCGACGAACCAAAATGGCACTTTTATAGGCTGCAATACCGCCTGTTACCGCTAAAACAATATTTTTATTGGGAATTACACTTAGGTCGAAGCTCACAAACAGGCTACCTTTGCTGTTGCAGTGGCGCTCACAATAGCATTAAATAAACTCAGACCCAAGGTAGCCCTTTGTTCTAATTACGCTCACTAAGAATAAAAAAGTCTAAAAAAATGAATTCATCGATTAAAAACTGGCCAGAACAAGAACGTCCACGCGAACGCCTGATTCGACAAGGTGCATCCAGTTTGTCAGATGCCGAACTACTCGCCATCTTTTTACGTTCTGGTTCCAAGCAGCATTCAGCAGTTGAACTTTCCCGGCTGCTATTGCAGCATTTCGGCGGACTTAATCCGATTTTTGATGCCACACTTCAGGATTTAGGCCAGTTTCATGGTATTGGCGACAGCAAATATGCTCAGCTGATGGCTGTTAAAGAATTGGGACGGCGTTATATCGGCCAACATTTAAAACAGGAAAAAATTGAATTAAGTAACTCAAAAACACTTTTGGATTTTTTAAAGTTTGAATTGCTGGGCGAAACTCAAGAAGTTTTTGCAGTGCTTTGCCTAGATATACATTTAAGAAAAATAAGCTTTAAAAAAATGTTCTATGGGTCAACAAACTCATGTGAAATTTCGATTAATCAATTGCTGCGCCATGCCATTAATCAACATGCCAGTAGCATCGTGATTGCGCATAATCATCCCTTTGGTAGGCCACATGCATCGAATGCTGATATTGAACTCACCCAACGTATTTTAACTGCCTGTGATTTATTAGAAATCAAGCTGATTGACCATTGTATTGTTTCCCCAGAAGGAAGTTATTCTTTTGCTGAACATGGGCTTATTCAGCCCTAATAATAAATGTAACAAATGTTGACAAAAACCCCGCTAACATTGAAGATCAATAAAAATTTTGACGATACTAATAACATGATTGTGCGTGACCAACCTGGTATATTTAGGCTGCTATTTTCTTGGCGTGGAACCATTCTTCCCAAGGTTTTGCCGCCCTTAGGCGTGGTCATGCTGATCTCTGCTTTAATTGGCGGATTATCTTATATCGGGTATTTTCATTTTCCAGAATTGCCGTTGGTGGGCTTTACCCTTATTGGGGTGGTGCTGTCCATTTTTCTCGGTTTTAAAAATACTGCCTGTTATGACCGTTGGTGGGAAGCACGTAAACTTTGGGGCATGCTGATTGCCAATGCCCGGCATTTTGACCGTGACTGCCGTATGCTCAGCCAAGGCCGCCGTGAACGTGTGATCCAGCACGTGATTGTATTTGCCAATGTGCTGCGTGACCGTTTACGTCATCAAACGGCGAACCCGATGGAATTGGTAGAAACCAGTGGTATGAGCCAACACGCTGTAACTCAGCTCTATCAGCAGGCAAATGCACCGCAATACACCTTAAGTTTGATTCAATGGGAATTGATGCAGGCCCTTAAAGAAGGTGAAATTTCCGATATTATTTATATGCAAATGAACCAGCATGTCGCTGAACTGAGTTTGGTTCAAACGGGTTGCGACCGTATTGCGACCACTCCTTTGCCTTTTGCCTACTCGGTTTTACTGAACCGTACCGTTTATTTTTTCTGTTTTATGTTGCCGTTTAGCTTGGGTTCGACCCTAGGTTTGGCAACGCCCTTAATGGTCGGTATTTTGGCGTATACCTTTTTAGGCTTAGATGCGCTTAGTTCAGAAATTGAAGAACCGTTTGGTACACAAAGTAATGACTTACCATTAGATTCAATGGTGCGCACCATTGAAATTGAACTGTTGGGAACTTTGGGGAAACCGACCCCACCGCCGATTCAGGCGCAGGATCATAATTTGCTTTAATAATCCCTCCTAACCTCCCTTTATTAAAGGGAGGGACTCCCATTTTCCCCCAATTTAATATAACAGAATCAAGTCCCCCTTTGGAAAAGGGGGATTTAGGGGGATTCCATGTAAGTAATAAAAGGTAGAGATATCTTTTAAGAAAAAGTTGGGATGAGGGAATGACTAAACAAAACTCTCCCAAATCCCCACCTGTCCCAATTTTAGCCGTGGAATATTGCCCAACCGAATCCACGGCATATGATCGCCATGAAAATCACTACCGACAGACACTTTTAAATCAAATTCCTCAATCATCCGATCAACCATATGACGTGTAGATACAGGCTCAATCGCTGGAGGAAGTTCAACGGCATCTCCACCAAACCGGGCAAATATTTCAATCAAATAACGAATATTGGTGGCCGATAAATCATACTTGGTCGGATGTGCCAGCACAGCATAGCCTTGGCTTTCATGAATCACCTGAATGGTTTCTTCCAATCCCAGCCCATCAAATTTCACGTAGGCTTTTTTGCCTTCTTTAATATATTTATCGAAAGCCTGTTGCGGCCGGTTGACCATCTTTTTTTCAACTAAAGTTTTGGCAATATGCGTACGGGTAATACGGTCTGCAATGCCATCTACCTTGGCAATGACATCGGCATAAATATCATGACCAATCAGCGGAGTCAACAAATCACAAATCTGTTTGGCACGAATCGCGCGAACCTGTTTTTGTTGTTCCAGTAACCTCTGTAAAGGTTCTGAATTTTGCATATTTAAGGCTACAATATGTACCCCGTAACTTTTTTGAGTTGCCGGCCGTGACCATTGACTGGAAATTTCTACACCTGAAATAATCTTCAATGGCAAATCTAATGCGACTTTTTCAGCTAATTTTACGCCATCCATAGTATCGTGGTCAGTCAGCGCAAGGGTATGAATACCTTTTTCAACGGCTGCATGCACAAGTTGTTCTGGAGACAAAGTTCCATCAGAAATATTACTGTGTGTATGTAAATCTACGCCTTGCATCACTTATACTACGTCATTTATTTGATCAGATTTAGATACTCTAACATGAAAGCACTTTTAGACTTTGTGCCACTCATTATTTTCTTTTATTTATATAAAACCGTTGATCCTAAAGATACTGAGCATCCCCTGCTTCAATTGATTGGTTCTGCAGGCGGTATAGATAACAATAATATTTTGGTTGCAACCACTGGCCTGATTATTTCCATGCTTGTGGTATATGGGGCTTTGTTTTTTATACAAAAATTCCGTTTAGACAAACAACAGTGGATTGTATTGTTCATGACGGTGATTTTTGGTGGCGTGACTTTAATGCTCAGCGATGATTTCTATATTCGTTTGAAAGCGGTTCTTTTAAATATTGTCTTCGCAGGCGCATTCTTACTTTCCCCTTATTTTATGAAAGACAAGAAACCCCTTATTCAACGTTTATTTGGTCCAATCTTCAATTTAACGGAACAAGGCTGGAAAAATTTAAACTTTGCCTGGGCAGGAATGTTCATATTCATGTCCTGCTTACATATTTTCTTCGCTTTTTTATTTTTAGGTGGAAAATATTGGGGTGAATTCACTGCATTTGGTGACATGATTGTGATGTTTTCCTTTATCATTATTCAGTTTATTGTCTTGCGCAAATATTTTAAGTCGCCTGAAGAATAATTTAGGTCAACTGATCGAGAAAGAATATGCCTTTATTCGTCGTAAGCTGTACAGATAACGAAGGTACAGTAGAAAAACGTCTTGCTACACGCCCACAACATCTTGAACGTCTGCAAAAATTAAATGATGAAGGTCGCTTAATTGTTGCCGGTGCCATGCCAAAGGATCCTAGCAATCCACAAGCAGGTTTCTATGGCAGTACTATTATTGTTGACTTTGAATCACGTGAAGCGCTTGATGCATGGCTACAAGAAGAGCCTTTCTTAAAAGAAGGCGTATATAGTCATATTGATGTGAAACCTTTTAATAAAGCTTTCCCTCAAGGATAAAATCATGCGCGTTGTTGTTTCAAGCTTATTGGGTTTGTCTTTAATCTGTTCTACGGCATGGGCGGTTGAACCGGCTCCTGCTACGCCTATACCTGCTGTAGCCCCTGCTGCTCAAGCAACGACAGTAACACCGCCACTGCAGACTTTGCCCGCCAATAAACCCGGCACTGTTCCTGCTGGTGCCACGACCATGAATCCAAATGGTTTACCTCAAGACGCCAAGCCTTTAACGGCTGAACAGCTTGCAAAGAATAAAGCCTTGCAGGATGCCAAAGTTAAAGCATTGGTCAAAGATCAAGAAACACGTTTACAACAACTGGAAAAAGCCAACCTAGATGCATTATCGCAGAACCAGGAGCTACAATTAAAAAATGATAGCTTGGGTGTTCAAGTTCAAGTTTTACAAAGCGAACGTAGTGCGCAAATGTTTTTATATGGCGCTGCGACCATTGCGATCGGTGTCTTGCTTGGTTTCTTGATTGCAAGTTATGTCTATACCAAACGTCGTCGTCAGTGGTAAAACATCTCTTTCTCTTTTTGTTTTAAAGGTTGTTTAGGTTTTGTCGAGTGCAATTCAAACTGCTGATCTTGATTGGCAATGTGTTGATGGGATTGAGATTCCCGTTTCCAAACAATTTGGGGACATCTATTTTTCTAGAGACAATGGCTTACTCGAAACACGACATGTCTTTTTGAATGGCAACGACCTCGCCACACGTTTGGCAAAACTGCAAGACTTTGAATATTTTTGCGTAGGCGAAACTGGTTTTGGTACCGCTTTAAATGCTTTAGCATTATGGCAAATGTGGCAACAACTGCGCCCACAGAACCGAAGTCATTTGCACTTGATCAGCGTGGAAAAATTTCCACTCAGCAAAGCCGATTTCATTCGTGCACTCCAGGTCTGGCCGGAACTGCAACCTTTGGCCGAGCAGCTGATTAAGCAATATCCATTACCTATTGCCGGCTGTCACCGATTGAACTTTCCTGAAGATCGATTTTCTATCGATTTATGGCTCGGTGATGCCAATGATGTCTTGCCGGTCATTGTTAAAACCAAAGCTGTAGATGCATGGTTTTTAGATGGTTTCGCACCTTCTTGCAATCCCGATCTCTGGCAAGAACATGTTTTAAGCCATATTGTCCGGCTTTCTGACTATGCAACGACTTTTGCCTCATTTAGTGTTGCGGGTGTTTTAAAACGTGGTTTAAGCGAGCACGGAATTACGGTTTCTCTCCCACCCGGTTTTAAGCATAAACGTCAAATGCTCACAGCAATCTGGAAGCCTCCCGAGACTAAAGATCAAGAAGTGCTTCAGTCAAAATCGGTACAGATAGAACAATCCGAATTAATTAATTCAGCTTCAGCATTTAAACAACGTAAAATTGCGATCATAGGCGCAGGAATAGCAGGTTTAAGCTGTGCCTACGCATTTGCTGGGCGTGGACATCAAATCACAATTTACGACCAATCAGCGCCGCTTGCGGGAGCATCTGGTAATCCACTGGCCTTACTCAATCCCAGATTAGGTCGCATTGAGCAAAGTGCTAAGCATTTGGTGACTTTGGCATGGCAATATGCCATTCCGCATTATCAAAAATTCAAGGCTTTTCGTCCGATTCAGGTGAACCAACTGGCGCTTAAACAGGGCGATGATTTACTTGAACTTACAGAGCAATATCCACACGGGGTGTTTGCGAAAAACGTAAATCAAAGTGAGCTTGAAACCGAATTTCCGAACCTGAAATTATTACAAGCCGGTACAATTTCGCCGTATCAATTACGCGATCAAGTTTTAGCGCATCCTGCCATTCACTTTCGGCAAGCGGAAATCGTTAAATTAAAAACACAATCTAACATTCAAGTGATCGACATCAAGCAACAATGTTTGGGAGAGTTTGATCATGTAATTGTTTGTGCAGCACTAAACAGTAAAAACTTTGCGGAACAATTCCCCAAACTTCAACCGAACCGTGGGCAAGTTAGCTGGGTGAATAATGCAGATCATCCGTTACAGCCTGAACAGGCGTATAGCTACGGGGGGTATTGCATGCAGCTGGATCAGCAGCATCTGATTTTAGGCGCTTCTTTTTATCCAAATTGCGATGATGATAAAGTCTGGCTTGAAGATCATGTGCATAACTATTCACTTATCCACAGTGTCTTTCCGGATTATGCGCAATCTTTGCCACCTGTTGAAACTTGGCTTGGTCGTGCATCGGTGCGGACACAAAGCCCGGACTATTTCCCATTGCTCGGAAAAATTCAGCCCGATGCTGAAATCTATACCTTTACTGCCTTAGGCTCTAAAGGCTTTTTATTTGCACCGCTGTGTAGTGAAGTTTTGGCTGCCCAAGTTTTAGGGGAAGCCTGTCCGCTGACTTCATATTGGGTGAATAAACTTAATCCACGACGTTTTATCAAAAAAGTAAAACCGAAAAAGCCTTACTATCAAAAACCACTTCCAAACTCGCTTTAAAAAAAACAGCCAAATAAAGATCCTTCTTAATATAAAGAGAGATTGAGCGGAATTCATTTTTTAGCCATTAAAAAAAGCACCTTACGGTGCTTTTTCTTAAGCGCCCTGTTCTAAAGGCAATCCTGCATCACGCACGGCACGCGTGCCACCCATCAATACAACATACTCACGTGAGCCATCTAAGCTCTCTAACTTTTCAGCAGCACGTGGTGCTTTACTTCCACCACCACATAAAATGTAAATGGGCTGATCCGACTCCACCTGAGTTAAGCTGTCTGCACTCAAGTCATCTATGGGCTGATTTACAGCACCTTTTACATGACCTTCGGCAAAGGCTTTTGTATCACGAACATCCCAGATAACTGCATTTTCTGGGAACTCAAATGTTGTAATTTCTTGCTTACGGATCATTGTGCACTCCTTTGATGTAAACAACACTTGGCAAATGAAGAAAACATCCCTAGCATCTCAGATATTCTTTCCCTTTGTAAAGGTCTAAACCATGCCTTCTTTCGATATTGTCTCTGAATTAGAAATTTTTGAAGTAAATCATGCCGTTCAAAACACGCAAAAAGAAATTGCAACACGTTTTGACTTCCGTGGCCAAGATGTTTCTCTTGAATTAAGCGAAAAAAATAAAGAAATCAAAATCACGACAGAAAGTGATTTCCAGTGCGAACAAGTGTATAGCATGCTAGAAAATCATTTCTTTAAACGCAAAGTGGATATTCAAGCCCTTGATCCACAAAAAATGACCGCTTCAGGTAAAAATGTGATTCAAATCATTAAGCTTAAAGATGGTCTTGACTCTGACACCGCAAAAAAAATTAATAAAGCCATTAAAGAAAGTGGCATTAAAGCGCAATCTTCTATTCAAGGCGACAAGATTCGTGTAACGGATAAGAAACGCGACACTTTGCAACAAATTATGGCATTCTTAAAAGAGCAACAATTTGGTGTGCCTTTGCAATTTAATAACTTTAAAGACTAATGCATTGATGCAATAAAAAGTCGAGGAACTTCATGAAACCGACCAATCGCTTATCAAAACTGGTTAAAGCAACCTCTAAATTACCTAAAGGTATTCGCAGTACACTGTGGAGCAAAGCATTTGGTCGGGTGGTGCCGATGGTAGGTAGTGCTAATATTCGCTACCTCGACGTGAACCACGCTAAAGTGGTCGTGAAAATTGAAAACCATCGTGCGATGCAAAACCATATTGGTCAGGTGCATGCCTGTGCCATGGCTCTAATTGCTGAAACCGCCACAGGTTTTGTCACTGGAATGAATGTTCCTGACTCCTGTATCGTATTAATCAAAAGCTTAAAAGTTGATTTTAAACGTCCATCCAAAGGTGCAATGATTGCAACTGCAACATTAACCGATGATCAGCAAAAATTGATGCAAAGCACTGAAAAAGGTGAAACGTTGGTGACCGTAAAGGTGACTGATGAATCAGGTGAAGAACCGATTCAATGTGAAATGTTGTGGGCTTGGGTGTCAAAGTCACAATTAAGTAAATAGTTTGATTTTTAATTTTGATTACTTAAAGCTAAATCGAATGACGTTTTTTATCTTTTGTAAAATAGCTGAGCTCGAAATAGAGCAGACGTTGTTTTAAAACAATTCAGCGCATAAAAAAGCCCAATCCATATTGGGCTTTTTTATGTTTCATTATTATGCGGGTTGTAATGCTAAATATTTTTGTTTTACATCCTCTGGAATTTGACGCTTTCCACCTTTCACATCGACGGCAACAAAGGTAAACACTCCTTCTGTCACACGGATTGGTTCACGTGAACTGTCATGACTATCCCAGACTTCAATTTGCATCTGAATAGAGGTATTACCTACTTTTAAAATTTTGGTATAACAACTAATTACATCACCGACTTTAACTGGAACCAAAAAAGTCATCTGATTAATAGAAATAGTTGCACAGCGTCCTTTACTAAAACGCTCTGCATGAATTGCACCTGCCAAATCCATTTGTGAAACGATCCACCCACCAAAAACATCACCACTCCAGTTGGTATCTGCTGGCATCGCAATGGTTTGAAGGGAAAGCGTTCCCTCCGGTTTTACATGAGTATCTGACACGTTAACTCCCAGTATTGGCATTCAATTGTTGATCTAACCACTGTTGTAGCTCTGTAGATCGTAGCGCACCACTTATTCTAGCAATTTCATTGGCTTTATTCATCAAAACCAAGGTGGGAATACTTCGTACATTAAAAGCCCCGCTGAGTCGAGGCGATTGTTCGGTATTAATTTTTGCAAAAACTACTCTCGGATTCTGCTTTGCCACTTGTTCAAAATGAGGTGCCATCATCTTGCAAGGACCACACCATTCTGCCCATAAATCAATTAAAACAGGCAATTCACTATGGGTGACGAAGTTACTAAAATTATGCTCATTCAATTCAATTGGAGCCAGAGGAATAAGCGCATGTTGACACTGACCACAGTTTGGATTTGCCTCTAGCTTATCTTCAGGTACTCGATTTCTAGCACCACATGCAGGACATACAATAATCATTTAGCTTACTCCAATATGTTGATGTAAAAATTCTAATTGGGTAGAGATGGCTTTTTCAAACCATTGACCATGATAAATATCAAAATGTTGCATATCCCATTCATGATATTGCACATAAGGTGCAATATTGGTTGCTGTTTCCCGACTTGACTCAATAGGGATCAGACTATCTTGTTTGGAAGCAATAAACAGAACAGGGATACTAATTTTACGCACATCCTGAATAGGACGATACCGAATTAAATTAAAAAAGATCCGGGCCGGAATCTCGCCACTCCAAAAATAATCTGGATTGACAATGGATAAATAGCCGTCATAACTATCAGCCGTGGGCATAAAACATAATCCCTTTTTGCCTACCACCGGTAAAGTTTTCGGGGACATACCTACTTTCGCCCCCATATAGTCCTGACTGGATATCTTTAGTGCTTTCGGGAGTTGTTGTAAAGGGTAAAGCTTGGCACTTTCTGCGCCATCAACAAAGGGAGTTTGTGTTATTACAGCTTGGACATTTCTTAATTCCGCAGCCAAATTTAAGACATATCCCCCACTTAAAGAAGTCCCCCAAAGTACAATACGCCGCGTATCTACTGATTTTCGCTCAAAAATATGTGCAATCATGGTTCGCCAATCTTCTAATTGAGCTTGAATCGACACCAACTCACGTGGACGACCTGTGCTCCCGCCCCAATAACGATAATCAAACAATACCACTGCATAACCTGCTTGAGCAAAACGCTTGGCATACTGAACCAGTTTAAATTGACGTAAGGCTGCCAAACCATGAGCCATGATAATTACAGCAGGTTTATGTTCAGTTTTGGGACGATAAAAATCCGCAGCAATGACATCTTTCCCACTATTTACATACAGTGGTTCAACTGTATAGGAATGCATACGCGCTCCATTGCGTTATTTTATGGTTGTAATCGCTTATAAAAATTTCAACAGATTAAGCTCCTGTTTCAGCTTAATGCTATCATAAAGCATATATCTATTTAGAAAATTATGGAGTGACAAAATGAGTGAAAATGTCGGCTTTGCAGGTCAAATCACCCCAGAACAAGTAGCACAAGTTGTTGAGAAAGGTTTTAAATCAATTATCAACAACCGTCCGGATATGGAAGGTGGTCCAGAACAACCTACAAGTGCACAAATTGAAGAAGCTGCACGCAATGCGGATTTAGACTACGTTTTCCAGCCTGTAGTTGCGGGTCAAATTACTGAAATCGATGTCCGTACATTTGCCAATCATTTTAATGAACTGCCAAAACCGGTACTCATGTTCTGCCGTACAGGAAATCGTTCAAATAATTTATATCAACTCGCAAAACAAATGGATTTGTTGGATGATTAAGCACGCTGTTTATAGTGCTGTAATAAGTTCAAGTTTGACTGCAATATATAAATTTTCGTAGAAACTACAATTTTAATGCATAGTTTAAGTCTATCTGTCAGTGTTGCAGGTCAAATGGCGACTGAAAAATTTAGGACTTTATTTGACCCAGGTTTTAAATCTGTCATCGTGAATCGTCCTGATCAGAAACAAGGTAATCTGGTCTCTGATATCCATTACGCAATATTACCGAACAAGCTCATGTTGGTGTTATTTACTAACCGATTACCCGTGCTAAAGTTTCTGAAACAGACGTAGTAGATTTTTTAAAATATTATAATGAATTTCCAGCACCTATTTTAATGATATATCGAAGTAGCACACGCTCTTCCCTATTATTTAATGAAGCGAAAAAACCAGGATTGCTCAATGAATAAAATGATTCTTCTCATCCTTATTTCATGTGTCTTTGCAGGATGTAGCTCGATGAATGTTCGACCTACGGTTGGGGTGAGTGTGGGTACTTCAATTTAAAGCCCCAAAATAAAAAACAGCGCCGAAGCGCTGTTTTTTTATAAATACAATTTCTATTGATAAGATACATAAATCGTTGATACTTTACCATCTGGCGAAGAAACAGAAACTTTCAACGTATCTCCTACCGCACATTCTTTTAGACGATAGCCATAATAACTTTGATTATTATTTTTGAATGTGATTGGTGTTAAAAGATTAAATACATTTGCAACAGGTGAACCCCCGCTTGCCAACTCAGCAGTACAAGATAAATCATTATTTTTTGTATTATCCTCAGGCGTAACACTTATTGTTGTACCTGTTGGCATAGGTACACTTTGAGCACTATTTCCGTACATATTAAAAGACAATAAACTTCCACTCGCATTCACATTGGTAAAAGTTGGTGTATTCTCTGCAAATGCAAATAATAATTGCTGACGAACAACCGTATCTAAATTATCATCACATGTGTCTGCGATATTTGGCTGTCTTATTGTAGATGGGGCACATGTCGCTTTATTTCCTAATACTGCACGATTATAAAGAAATTCACCAATACCATAATCTTTGTTATATTGATTATTCTCGTTATCATCACGGAAAAAGCTGCCAATATTACTAAGAAGTGTATCTACACCTTTAGTATAAAGATTATCACCATCTAAATCTGTAAAGGTTTTATCACCCTCAACATAAGCTAAAACAGTAACACGATTATCTAAAGGACGAGGTTCTTGTGTTGTTAGAATTACAGAACACACTCCTTGGACTGTTGAACAATTAGGTTCAACTTTACCGCCCTCTGAAACAAAGCTAATTACCGTCCCATCTGGAACAGGATTTCGTGTACGATCCACCATCCTCGCTGTAATAGTTGCAGCATCGCCATCAATTACATTCTGTAATGAATTTTTAGATACTGACAAGCTTAATCCATCTTGAGTTAAACGACCAATGGATACAGATACCTCTTTAGAGATAGCCGAAACATTTATGTCTGAAACTAGAGTTGCTCTTATCTCTACAGGTCCAGGTTTATCTCCTGGATAAAGATTCACAATCACTTTACCATTTGAATCACTTTTTATAGTTTTGTTATTACGATTTCCAAATGATACGAACGATAAATCTTCTGGTGCTTGCACTTTCTCAATCAACACATCTTGATCTGCTACGGGTACGCCATTTGCATACAAAGTAAATTCAATTTGACCAGATGACGCTGAGCCACTTTTTCTAATCCCTAAATTAAGTTTATTAGATGTATATACTAATGAATTAGCCTCAAGTGCCTTAATACTGACATCAAGTGCAACTTCTGGGATATTTAAACCTTTCGCCGAAATTTTTTGTGTTCCTGTGCAAAGCTTTCCATCTGTGCCAATCGCTTTATATGATGTCGTAACATTTCCTTGATTTGATGAAACAACTGTAGCAGGTTCAAATTTACCGCATGTTGCAGTGAACTCTACATTGACATTATTCTGATTAACTTTTGTATTTGCGTCTTGCGTTTTTAACGTGATATTTGTTGAGCCGCCAGACTCTAATTGAGTACTAGCTGCCGTCATATCGACTAAACTAATATTAGTTGCTTGAAGCGAGAAATTAAGTACTTTTGTTGATGCTGTAGCCCCATCAAAATCTGCAATTGCAGAAATTTGATAAGCACCATTAGTATTCATATTTTCAGGCTTAACCGAGATACTCGCTTCGCCGTTGGTATTAGTTAAAACAGCACCATTAGAACTACCTAAAACAACACCACCAGTCACTGCAAATGTAACCAATGCACCACTAATTCCTTTACCTGACTGATCTGTTACTTTTACTTTAGCTATCACACCTTCTGCTGCGATTGACTGAGTTAAGTTACCATTTCGATCAATCAATTGAACAGCACTAATATCGACAGCTTTCACAGCCTCGCCAGTGCTCGGATTCGTAGAAGAAGAATTGCCCGAATCATTATTATTAAAATATCCTTCACTACCACCACCACCACAGCTTGCCAACAAGACAGCCAAAGCTACTGTCGATAATTTTAATCCAACATTTTTACTCATTAAAAAATCCCCAGAATCCCTATAAAAATAGTGTTGTCATTTAATTTATATTGCCTGATATGTAATCATATATAGTAGTTTATGTAAACAAAAGCGTGATAAATGTTTAACTGTGTTAGCCTAAAAAAATATAAAAAAGAGAGCTATTTCACAATGTACGACATCATTATCATCGGTGCAGGTACTGCAGGAATATCTGCCTATAAAGAAGCAATCAAGCATACCCAAAATATTTTGATTATTAATGACGGTCCTTGGGATACCACATGTGCTCGTGTTGGATGTATGCCAAGTAAAGTGCTCATCTCCACAGCAAACAGAATGCATGAAATTCAACATGCTGAAGAAGTTGGATTAAGTGCTTCTGCTAAAATAGATACTTCTCAAGTGATGCAACATGTAAGAGAGCTTCGTGATCACTTTACTAAGGCCACACTAAAAGAAGTAAATAGTTGGGATCAAACCCACAAAATCTCTGGAAAAGCCCATTTCATTGACTCGAAAACAATCCAAGTTAATCAACAACATTATCAAGCCAAAAGTTTTATTATCGCGGTTGGATCTACTCCCACCATTAATAGCGATTGGAAAAATGAACTGGGTGATAAGCTCATTACATCTGATCAAATTTTTGAACTAGAAACCTTACCAAAATCACTAGCAGTAATTGGCAGTGGGGTTATAGCTATTGAACTCGCACAAGCCATGCAACGTTTAGGAGTGAAAACTACTGTTTTTGCACGTAGTCGTAAAGTTGGTTCCATTACCAGTCCAGAACTACAAAAGATTGCCCAAGATACTTTAAGTGAAGAATTAAATATCAAGTTTGAAGTACTACCAGAACAAGTCAGAAAGTTTCGCAATAAAGTTAAAATTAATTACATAGAAAAAGGAACTTCGAGCAGTTTTACTGCCGATTATTTATTGGTGGCGACAGGACGTAGCAGTTATTTGAATAGTGTAAATTTAGAAAACATCGATCCTAAATTTACTGATCTAAAAAAACTTCCTGTAGATGAAAAAACTAAACAATTAGCTAATTATCCAATATTTATTATTGGTGATGCCCATACCAACTCTCCAATTCAGCATGAAGCTGCGCATGAAGGGCGAACTGTAGTTCATAATTGTCTGAAATTTCCTAAACTTAAAAATATCAAAACTCTCGTTCCACTAGGAATTGTCTTTAGCCAACCAGAAATGGCTATTGTTGGACAGAGTTTCCAACAGCTGACTTACTCCGGGGTTGAATTTGTCACCGGCTTTGTGTCCTATAAAAACCAGGGCCGGGCCATG
>NZ_JAFCTF010000012.1:0-134550 GCF_049895885.1 Acinetobacter sp. TSRC1-2 | reverse complement strand
GTCCATGGTGATAAAAACCATCATAAACCAGACATTTTTATTGGTGAGAATATAGACACTTTAAATGGGTTCTAACAAAATAGTTTCGTATAATATAGATTATGTTAAATGGAGAGCATGACCAACTTTATACTTTTGCCCTGGGAGCAATCCTATCTTCATGGATTTTTTTCTTCTCATTAGGATATGGAGCAAAATTCCGATTCCCCCTCTTTCAAAAACCTATTTCATGGAAAGTTTTAGATTTTGTAATTGGGGTAGTAGTGTAGAGCATAGCAGTAACTCTTTTACGTTAAGGAAACGGTCTTGGCTTAAAAAAACTTTAAGCTATTCAGAGTTAATAACCTACTTCAATTATATATTTTAAGTCTTTCTAAAAGTAACATAATACGGATTATGTGAAACCTATGCGTCGCAAATGATAAGTCTGCGCCATGTGGTTTGATAGAGCCGAAGGCTTTCATGAATCTGCGCCATTGCAGTGTCCATGCCCGTACGCATATCCATGGGCTGGGTAGAGAGCCAGATTTCATCAATACGGATCATATTTGCCAGTGCCTTGAGTAATTCTGCCAAAGCAGGCATTTTTGATGCCTGACATTTCAGCCCAATTTCTGTGTTCGAATCAGGCAAAGTAATGTGAAGGGGTAGCATTATTGCGGTAGATAGATTGAACCTTTCAGGGTAAGACAAGGCAATAAATGCGGGCTTAGGCGGTGCCGATTTGTGGATAGATTGTCTGCCATCGAAAAGGCGAATCCATTTAGATAGGATATTTTCATTCAGTCTATACTGCAAAGCGACTGAGGCGATAGAAGTGTGTGGTTCTTTACAGGTTTGAACAATACTATGTTTAAATTCAGCACTGTATGTTCTTCGCTTTTTGGAAACAGCTACAGTTGATGCATGGATATTCGTGGTCATGAATTTAGCCCCCCTTAAAAATAATTGGGGACTAACATAAGGCTAATTGGATAGATTAGTAAGGAGGGGCTTTACCGGATGCTTACCATTGTTCAAAGTTATTGATGGCTTAAAAAACAGGCTTGATCAGAAGCGACCTCTTTCTGACCTTATGTCTAAAAATTTACAAGAAGATCTTATTCTGCGTGGGATATACCATTCTAATTCAATTGAAGGTTATGCAATAAAACTGCTAGAAACCAAAGTCGTTTTTGAAGGCATCGCTTTAGGTGTAAAAAATTAAAAGATCACTTCGAGGTAATTAATCATAGAAACGCGATCTACTCCGTTGAAGACATCATTAGAAAATGAAGAACCTTTTTCTAACTGGAAAATTCGCAATATTTATCCACTCATTTTGAAAAATATTGATGATAACAATGCCGGTCGATCCCATTAGAAAAATGTGCCCATTTCAGGTGCTACTAACATGCCGCCGGACTACCCATTACTGAATGATAAGAGATCTAATACACCCAATTGAACGAGCTGCAAAAGTACATGCAGACTTCGTCGGCATTCATCCATTTATTGATGGTAATGGTCGTACCTCTCGCCTACTCATGAATTTAGAGTTAATGAAAACTGGTTATCCAGCTTGTGTAATTACTTTTGAGAACCGTCTTGCCTACTATGAAGCTTTGGATCAATGGATGGCTTTTGGAGAGACTGAGACATTTAATCAATGGGTTGCTGATGCAATATTGGAAGGGCTTAAGCCTTATCAGCTTTTTTAGGAATTTAGTCTCTGCTTTTTAGACTAATTTTTTATTTATATCAATAAAAATTAGATACTAACTTTCATATATCCATTTAGCATTCGGCCATTTTTTCTCCTCAATAGATTGCTCAACACAACCAATAATTTCACGTGAAATGAGCCGAATATGCTTGGGAATATTTCTTGTAGAGTGCATTGCTAAAGTAATCACACGAGAAAATGCTGGATCTACAATTGGAGTAACTTTAATTAATCCTGCCCTAAACTCATTTACTACAGAAACTAGGGGTAATATTGTATAACCAAAGCCCTGGATAACGAGCTGTTTTTGTATATTCAAATCATTAGTTTCAGCATAGACATTTAAGTTAGACCCATTTTGCTTATAAGCCTGCTCGATCAGAGAGCGCAAACGATGAGGATGAAAAGGTAAAATTAATGGAAATTCCTCTATTTTTTTAAGTTCAAAAACTTCATTTTGTTGAAGTAAGGACTGAGCTGATCCTATTAAAAATAATGGTTCTTTTACCAGCGGAGTCAAATCAATTAACTTCGATGGCGTAGCGTCATACATTAAAGCTAAATCAATATCTCCAGCCTCTAACCATTCTTTTAAATGCCCAGAATATCCCACTGATATTTTCACTTGTACTTCAGGATACTTTTCCTTGATCAAGTTCATAATCAAAGTAGAAAGTAATTCACTAATACTCGACAATACACCAATATGAACTTTCCCTCGAATTATCCCTTTATTTGCAGTCAATTCCAATTTGGCACTTTCGATGTCCTCCAAGATCCTTCTTGCATAAGGCTCAAGAACTTTACCCTCATCCGTCAGCGCCATACCATGACGAGAACGGTTAAATAATTTTACTCCTAATTCTTCTTCAAGCATTTGAATTTGTCGAGACACTGCAGGCTGCACAATGTTAAGCATAGCTGCGGCCTTTGTTAGATTTTCAACTTCTAAGATAGTGATAAAAGTGCGTAATTGTTTAATGTTCATTTCGATAATTTTCTAGCATGTCTTCCATCAAAATATACTATTTTAATTCCTAATCCATAACAATATATGATCAAAATAAGAAAAGATCAAGATAAGGACATTCAAGTGAAAAGTACTTTTAATAACTACCCAGAAATTCGTGAAGCTGTTCGTGCATTGTGTGCACAATTCCCAGATGAATATCATCGTAAAATTGACGAAAACAAAGCTTATCCTGAAGAGTTCGTAAATGCACTAACCAATGCTGGCTGGCTCGCAGCGATGATTCCAGAAGAATTTGGTGGTTCTGGACTAGGTTTGGCAGAAGCTTCTGTCGTTATGGAAGAAATTAATCGTAGCGGGGGTAATTCAGGTGCCTGTCATGGGCAAATGTATAACATGAGTACGCTGTTACGTAATGGTTCTCAAGCACAAAAAGAATTTTATTTACCTAAAATTGCTTCTGGTGAATGGCGTCTACAATCTATGGCCGTCACTGAACCAACAACAGGAACAGACACCACAAAAATTCGTACGACCGCAGTCAAAAAAGGCGATCGTTATGTGATTAATGGCCAAAAAGTTTGGATATCTCGTGTACAGCATAGTGACTGGATGATTCTTCTTGCTCGTACAACGCCTTTGGCCGAAGTGAAAAAGAAATCTGAAGGGATGTCTATTTTCATGGTTGATATTAAAGAAGCGATGAAATCAGGTATGGTCGTACAGCCTATTCCTAATATGGTGAATCATGAAACCAATGAATTATTTTTTGAAAACCTGGAAATTCCTGAAGAAAACTTAATTGGTGAAGAAGGCAAAGGCTTTAAATACATTTTAGATGGTTTAAATGCAGAACGTACACTGATTGCGGCAGAATGTATTGGTGATGGTTATTGGTTTATGGATCGTGCGACAAAGTATGTCAAAGATCGTGTGGTCTTTGGTCGCCCAATTGGTCAAAATCAGGGAGTACAGTTTCCTCTTGCTGAATCCTTCATTGAGATTGAAGCTGCCAATCTGATGCGTTTTCGTGCTTGTGAACTTTTCGACAAGGGTCAAGCCTGTGGTGCTGAAGCCAATATGGCCAAACTATTGGCTGCAAAAGCAAGCTGGGAGGCAGCGAATCATTGCTTACAATTCCATGGCGGTTTTGGTTTTGCCAATGAATATGACATTGAACGTAAATTCCGTGAAACACGCTTGTATCAAGTTGCACCAATTTCAACTAACTTAATTCTAAGTTATGTAGCTGAACATTTACTTGATCTACCACGTTCTTTCTAAGCTTTGAGGAAAAATAAAATGCAGACGCCCCGTTCATTTTTATTTGTTCCTGCTAACCGTCCTGAGCGCTATACCAAAGCGCTCAATAGCGGTAGTGACGCAGTGATTATTGACTTAGAAGATGCGATTCCAACTGAACATAAACTCGAATCGCGCGCATTACTCAAGCAATGGTTATTAGACCATCCCACTGAAAAAGTCATGATTCGAGTTAATGCTTTTCAGACCGAATGGTTTGCGGACGATATTCAACTCGCTCAATTTTCAAATGTGATTGCGATTGTTTTACCTAAAGCAGAAAAAATACAAGAATTCGAATCCATTCAACATATTCGTATCATTGATATTTATCCTATTATTGAAACACCTTATGGCATGGCACATGTAGAGGAAATTGCACAGTTTCCAGCCGTGCGTGCCTTGATGTTTGGCTCTATAGATTTTCAACTTGAAATGGATATGTCTGGTGATTTTTTAGAGTTGATGTACTTCCGTAATAAAATTGCTTTGGCCTCTAAACTTGCGGGTATTGCTAACCCTATTGATGGCGTCACTGCTGATTTTGGCAATACTGAATTAGTCATGACTGAAACCCTTCAAGCTAAAAAATTAGGCTTCCAAGGCAAGTTATGCATTCATCCCCACCAAGTCAAAATCGTGAATCAAACCTTTAATCCTAGCCCTGAAGAAATTCAGTGGGCACAAGAGGTTCTTGATGCTGTAAAAGCAGCTGATGGGCAAACGATTAGCTTAAATGGAAAAATGATTGATAAACCCATTATTTCAAAAGCAGAGAAAATTCTAAAACAAGTTTATTAAGCAAAGATAAGGACACGACTATGCAAAACTTTGCAGAATGGATTGGAAATAAACAAATTTCAGAAGATCATTGTGAACAGCGATCTATTCAAATGCTGCAGGCATTATTCAATAAAAAAGATCTACCAATAAAAGAAATACCCCATCTATTTCATTGGATAAATTTCCCCCATGTCGTTAACCAATCTGAAATTGCGGCAGATGGTCACCCTAAAAAGGGAGATTTTTTACCCCCTATCCCTTTCCCAAGACGGATGTGGGCAGGCAGTCGTCTTGAATTTATTCAGCCTATTTTGGTGGGGCAAGAATTACGTCGAGTTTCTGAAATTGCAGATATTCAATTTAAACAAGGCAAAAATGGTGAGCTTTATTTTGTAACAGTGAATCATTTTATTTATGCTAATGATGAGTTGGTCATTAAAGAACAACAAGATATTGTTTATAAACCAGAAACTATTACTACTAACAATGTTAGTGTAGCAATAACTCCTGTTGAAAGCACTCTGCGAAATTACAGTTTTAAACAGCAACATTCAGTGGATACAACTGCATTATTTCGTTATTCAGCCCTCACATTTAATGGCCATAAAATTCATTATGACCGTCCATATGCAACCCTGGTAGAAGGATATCCAGGTCTAGTGGTGCATGGCCCCCTCCTAGCAACTCTATTGATGCAAACGCTACAAGATAAATATCCAGATAAAATCATTAAAAAATTTGAATTTCGTGCGGTAAAACCTGTGTTCGATTTTAATGAGTTTTATATCTGTGGCGATGTACAAGAGCAAACTGCAGAATTATGGATTGAACATATTGATGGGCAAATAGCGATGAAAGCGAAAGTAACATTTCAGGAGTAATGAGATGAAACCACTGGAAGGTATTACCGTACTTGCTTTGGAACATGCAATTTCAGCTCCATTTTGTACGCGTCAGTTAGCTGATTTAGGTGCACGTGTCATTAAAATTGAACGACCTGAAGGTGGTGATTTTGCACGTTATTATGATGAACGTGTTAAAGGAATGTCTTCTCATTTTGTTTGGACAAATCGCTCTAAAGAAAGTTTGGCACTGGATTTGAAATCTCCAGAAGCCCCGCCTATATTGAAAAGCTTATTAAAAAAAACTGACGTTCTTATCCAAAATTTAGCCCCCGGTGCAGCCTCTCGTTTAGGACTTTCTTTCGAAAAACTTCATCCATTATTTCCACAACTAATTGTCTGTGATATCTCAGGTTATGGTGATGACCCAGAACACCCGGGTCCATATCGTGATAAAAAAGCCTATGACTTACTGATTCAAAGTGAGTCTGGCTTTTTATCGATTACCGGGACAAAACAGGAAAATGTTAAAGCAGGCTGCTCTATTGCAGATATTTCTGCTGGAATGTATGCCTATAGCAATATCTTGGCGGCTTTACTTGAGCGACAGAAAACTGGACTGGGGAAACGTATTGATATCTCTATGCTGGAATGTATGACTGAGTGGATGGGGTTCCCTCTTTATTACACCTCAGATCATCAAACAGAACCTCAAAAATCAGGTGCTGCGCATGCAACTATTTTTCCATACGGCCCCTTTTCTACAGGTGACAATAAACAAGTATTATTTGCTGTACAAAATGATCGTGAATGGACATCTTTTTGTGACTTAGTCTTAGAACGGCCCGAATTAGCTCAATCGGAATATTTTATCAATAATTCAAATCGAATTAAAAATCGTGAATTATTAACAAATATTATACTCCAGGTATTCTCTCACTATACTCAAAACGAAATCATTTTAAGACTGGAACAGGCAAAAATTGCCAATGCCAATGTCAACACATTGGCTGATGTCTGGAATCATCCACAATTAAAAGCAAGGCAACGTTGGACTGAGGTTGACACGCCAGTGGGTAAAATTCCAACATTAAAACCTGTTGGATCAAGTCATTCTGATGATTTTCAGCTTACGAAAGTCCCCGCACTGGGTGAACATACTGAAAGCATTCTCAAAGAGTTAGGTTTTCGAAGCTAAAAGTAAAAATTAATTACAATTCCAAAATCTTTCTTTTCACATAACTATTGTCTAATAGTCTCTTCAGTTTAAAAAAATAGATGATGCTCAGTATAGTTTAAATTATTTATACATCATGATGATGTATAAATAATTCACCAAGCGGGTTGTTGATTAACTAATTAGAGCCAAAATAAATGACTATGTTTTTTAAATTCAGACTATGGTTTTTAAATTTAATAGAGTAAGCCTGTGAACTTTGATCTAAATGACTTTCGATTAATTTTAAATATAGCAGAAACCAAAAATTTAACGCGGGCTGCAGAAAAATCTTTTTTATCTACTCCCGCTGCTAGTAATCGAATTAAAAACTTAGAACATGTCTTAGGCTTAAAAATTTTGGACCGCTCTTCTCAGGGTGTTGAACTGACTGAAATTGGGATGATCTATTTAAAATATGCTAAATCGATTTATCATGAAATTGAATGCCTTAAAGGTGAACTTGCTCAGTTTAATGATCTCATACCAGGGAAATTATCTATTGCTGCCAACACAACGGCCATAACTGAATATATACCAACGGCCCTATCTGAGTATTTAATTACTCATCCTCATGTGGATGTAAACCTTAAAGAAATGCTTAGTGAAGACATCGTCAGTCTTGTCGCAGATAAACGTGCCGATCTTGGAATTATTTCTGGGAATATTGATACTAAGAATTTGCAGACTATGCCTTTAATTTCTTCTCAACTGATTTTAATTGCCCCTAAAGCCCATCCTATTCTAGAACACACCAATGTGACCTTATTAGATGCAATTCAATATTCAGTTGTAACTTTAAATGAAGGCAGCGCAATTCAAATTTTTTTACATAAGTTATCTCAGCAATTAGATAAAAAAATTAATATTCGAGTGCAAGTTTCAAGCTATGACTCAATTTGTCAAATGGTTGCAGCAGGTGCAGGTATTGCCATTATTCCTTTAGCTGCTTTTCGACGTTTACAACATATTCACCCGAATATCGAACACAGAGAAATTGATGAAAAATGGGCCCATCGCGGCTTTAAAATATGCGCAATTAACTTTAATGAAATCAGTCAATTCACTAAAGACTTTATTGAATGTTTAAAGTCTCACATTTATTAATGATCAAATCATTTTCCCTGATTATGGTGTTAGCCTCAGATTAACACCACTTTCAAATTTCAAAATTGTGCAAAACATCAAGCTATGTAACTTTACTATCAGAGAACATGAAAAAATGAATGTTACAGGATAGTAAAATGATCAATAAAATTTTCAATTCGGCAAAGGATATTGTCAAAGACATTCAAGATGGCTCGACGATTGCAGTGGGTGGTTTTGGCGGTTCAGGCATGCCTAATGAGCTTATCGATGCACTCATTGAACAAGGTGCCAAAGATTTAACTATTGTGAGCAATAATGCTGGAAATGGTGATCAAGGTCTTGCAGCATTACTCAAAGCTAAACGTGTCAAAAAACTAATTTGCTCTTTCCCTCGCCAAAAAGATGCATATGTTTTTGAAGAATTGTATCGCAATAATGAAATTGAACTTGAAGTTGTACCTCAAGGTACGCTTGCAGAACGTTTAAGAGCTGCTGGTTGTGGTATTGGTGGTTTTTATACACGTACAGCTTATGGCACCCTACTTTCAGAAAATAAAGAAACCAAAGAGATAGATGGTCAAGGCTATGTCTTTGAGAAAGCTTTAGCCGTAGATTACAGCCTAATTTATGCCAAGACAGGTGATCGTTGGGGCAATCTCATTTACAACAAAACTGCACGTAATTTCGCTCCTGTTATGGCTATGGCGGCAAAAACCACTTTAGTTGCCGTAGATCAAATCTGTGAACTTGGTGATTTAGATCCGGAAATTATTATTACTCCTGGAATTTTTGTCGATCGTGTGACCCTAAAAAATGGGCATGGAGCGTAATTATTATGGATATCCAACAAAAAAATAATCTTGCTCAGCGTGTGGCTCAAGATATTCCCGAAGGGTCATATGTCAATTTAGGCATCGGTTTACCGACCCTAGTTGCGGACTATTTCGCTGATAAAGAAGTAATTCTACAAAGTGAAAATGGTGTGTTGGGTCAATGGACTCAAGCAGAAGTCGATGAAGAAAACTGGGATTTGATCAATGCTGGAAAAGAAGCCATTGATTTAAAAAAAGGGGGTGCCTTTTTTCATCATGCAGATTCTTTTGGAATGATGCGCGGTGGACATTTGGATTACTGCATTCTGGGTGCGTTCCAAATTTCAGCCAATGGTGATCTAGCCAACTGGCATACAGGGCATCCAGATGCCATTCCTGCAGTAGGGGGTGCAATGGATCTTGCTTCAGGTGCACAAAATGTTTACGTCATGATGGAACATTTAACCAAACAAGGTCATAGCAAAATTTTAGAGAAGTGCAGTTATCCATTAACGGGACTGGCTTGTGTGAATCGTGTGTATACAGAGATTGCTACCTTTGACTTTGCCAATGGACAAGTGTTTGTGATTGATATTGTTGCACCTCATACCCCTGAGTATGTTCAAAGTGTTACCGATATACCACTCGATTTTTCAAGAATGAAATAAATCATAAATCGATTTTACAAAGGAGATGTAAATGGGAATGTTGAATTGGTACAAGGAATCGGATTCCAATCAGAAAAAGACTTTTTGGGCATGTTATGCAGGTTGGGCACTTGACTCTTATGACATGCAAATTTTTAGTTTTTTATTACCTGTCATTATGGCAACTTGGGCACTTACTCAAACTCAGGTTGGCCTGATTGGTACGGTTGCCCTTGTTGTTACTGCCATTGGCGGATGGATCGCAGGTATTTTGGCTGACCGTTATGGTCGTGTAAAAATCCTGATGTTTACCATTTTATGGTTTACATTTTTTGGCGTATTGGCAGGATTTGCACAAAATTATGAACAGCTTTTAGTCGCAAGAACGCTACAAGGCCTTGGTTTTGGTGGTGAATGGGCAGTTGGCGCGGCACTCATGGCCGAAGCTGTTTCCGCAAAACATAAAAATAAGGCTGTCGGCTTTGTTCAGTCAGGAATGGCTTTAGGTTGGGCAGGATCGGTAATTGTAGCCACAATACTTATTACGATGCTCCCACCAGAATGGTCTTGGCGTGTGGTTTTTTGGACAGGTGTCATTCCCGCTTTAATTGTGATTTATATTCGCCGTAATGTGAAAGAATCGGTCGAATTCGTAAATGATGTGGCTAAAAATAAAGAAAATATTGAAAAAGCGTCATTCACTTCGGTATTTAAAAAACAATATTTACGTTCAACCATTTTTGCAAGTTTACTCGTTATAGGTTTACAAGCAGCATGCTATGCCATTCTCATTTGGATTCCAACCCTGATGAATGAACGTGGACTCAGTCCAAGTTCTAAAATTGTCACGATTTTGATTATGGCTGCAGGAGCATTTGCAGGCTTTATGTTCACCGCTTATCTGGCTGATAAATTGGGTCGTAAACAAACACTGATTGGTATGTCTATTTTGAGCTGGTTCGTAACCGTGGTGTATATGCTGATTGCAATGAATCAATACATTACCTTAGCGCTTGGATTCTTGGTGGGCTTTTCCGCAATTGGAATGTTCGCAGCGCTTGGCCCATTTTTAAGTGATTTATTTCCTACTCATATTCGTACTACAGGTATGGGCTTTGCTTATAACGTCGGCAAATCATTCGGTGCTCTATCAGTCGTTGGTGTGGGTATTCTTGCTGAATCATTAGGTCTTGCTACCTCTATCGGTTTGTTCTGCTTAACAGCTTACGGCTTAGCAACAATCTCTATTTTGCTCATTAGAGTGCCTAAAGATGAACCTACATTAATATCTCATCATTATCAAAAACAGGGAGTTTAAATATGATCCGTATTCTTTATTTACTTGCTAAACCAGAAGACATGAGTAAAGAAAAGTTTGATCAAGAATGTCTACGACACTTTGAAATGTCAGCCGGTATTCCAGGTTTATATAAATATGAAGTTCGCTTGATTGCTTCAGAACCGACCGATATTCATGTTCCCTTCTTTGATGTGCCGGGTGTCGATGCTATTGGAGAATGCTGGTTCGAAAATGAACAACAAATGCAAGTTTATATGGATTCAGATGTTCGTAAAGACTGGTTTGAACACGGCAAGACTTTCATTGGCAAGTTGAAGCCATTTATAACCAAAGACGTTATATAAAATTTTTAATTCAAATATTAAGGACAATCAAAATGCTTTTTTGTGTAGAAATGACCGTCAAAATTCCACTAGATAGCGATCCTGCAAAAATGGATGCAATTAAACGCGCTGAAAAAGAACGTGCTATTGAGTTGCAGAAAGCAGGCAAATGGCCACATTTATGGCGTGTTACAGGTAAATATTCCAACATCAGTATTTTTGATGTGGAAAGCAATAATGAATTACATGACTTATTGATGAGTTTGCCTTTATTTCCCTATATGGAGATTAAAGTGACGGCATTATCTCAACACCCCTCTTCAATTCACTAACGCTGAATACCTTTTAAGATCAAGGATGGTCATCATGGAAAAGATATACGATATTTCTCAGCTTGATTTATCCAGCTATGTTCGACATGGTGATCGCGTGGTATGGGGTCAGGCTCAAGCTGAACCCATACCGCTTACTCAAAATTTAATTCAAAATCGTAAAAAAATTGGGAAATTTAAAGTTTTTTTAGGCATTAGCCAGTTTCCTACTTGTCTACCGGAATACTCCGAACATGTTGAATATCTTAGCTATTGTGGTGCAGGATATAATCGGACACTGGCGCAACATCAGGTTTTAGATATTTTGCCTGTGCATTATTCACAACTTCCCCGTTTAATCGAAAATCAACAGCTTAAATTAGATGTTGTATTGATTCAGGTTTCTGCAGCAAATGCTCAAGGACAATATAGCTATAGTTTGGCACAAGACTATTTAAAATCCGCCCTTCGACATGCTCGAACTGTGATTGCGGAAGTCAATCAGCAAGCACCTTGGGTGTATTCAGATCAATATTTAACTGAGGCTGATTTTGATGTGATGGTGTATACCGACCGAAAAATCGAAGCACAAAAGAGTGCTGACCATTCAGCAACCACTCAAAAAATTGCTCAAAATGTTGCCTCCTGCATCCCCGATCATTCAACTTTACAACTGGGAATCGGCTCCATTCCCGAAGCCATTATGCAAGCTTTAGATCATCATCAACATCTAGGCATCCATTCTGGCATTATTGGTGATGGTGTTACCGACTTGATGCAAAAAGGGGTAATTACCAATCAGAAAAAAAATATTGATCCTGGAAAAACTATCACAGGTTTAATTGTTGGTTCTTCTAAACTACATCAATTTGTTCATCAAAATTCAGCAATTGAACTCCGTTCAACCGAATATACCCATCATGCTGCGACTCTTGCTGCCATTCAACAATTCATTGCGATCAACTCGGCAATTGAAGTTGATTTAACAGGTCAAGTAAATGCTGAGATTGCCAATAAAACCTATGTGGGCGCTGTGGGTGGAGCTTTAGACTTTATTCGTGCAGCCAATCAATCCTATGGTGGGGTTTCAATTATTGCCCTGCCTGCTTCCGGGAAAAGTTTCAGTCGTATCGTTTCTCATTTGCAGGGCCCTGTCTCTACGCCTCGCAGTGATGCCGGACTAATTGTGACTGAATATGGCATTGCAGACTTACGTGGTTTAAGCCTGCCGCAGCGTGTTGAAAAAATGATATCTATTGCAGCCCCTCATTTTCAAGAAGAACTTGAGCAGCAAGCCATCGATCTAAAATTAGTTTAAAAGGAATTGAAATGAAAGACGCTTATATCGTCAGTCCGCTACGTACCCCGATTGGTAAATTCGGTGGCGCACTTGCCTCTTTAACCGCGGTTGATCTATCTGTTAGAGTCATTCAATCCATCGTAGAGAAAACTGGATTAGATACCCACAGTTTAGATGAAGTCATTATTGCCCAGTCTTATTCATCCAGTGAAGCACCTTGTATTGGACGCTATGCGGCTTTAGCTGCGGGTCTGCCAGTTGAAGTTCCCGGCTATACATTAGATCGTCGTTGTGGTTCAGGCTTGCAAGCACTTATTAATGCAGCCATGACCATTCAATCTGGACATGCTGAAGCGATTATGGTGGTGGGTGTGGAAAGCATGAGTAATATTGAATATTACTCCACCAATATGCGCTGGGGAAGTCGTGCAGGGAATGTGACCATGTTTGACCGACTGGAACGTGGTCGTGAAAGATCTCAACCAGTTGAACGTTTTGGTGTAATTTCGGGTATGCCTGAAACTGCCGATAATCTGGCGCGAGACTATAATATTGGTCGTGAAGAATGTGATGCTTTCGCATTGGCGAGTCATCAAAAAGCACAGCAAGCTTGGGATGCTGGTAAATTTAAAGATGAAGTGATTCCGCTTGCAGTAAAATCTAAGAAAGAAACCAAAACCATCGATTTTGATGAAGGCATTCGTGCAAATAGTACTATTGAAAGTCTAGCTAAACTGAAAACCCTATTGCCAAATGGTGTCACCACAGCAGGCAATTCAAGCCAACAGAATGATGCCGCAGCAGGTTGCCTCATTGTCAGCCGTGAGTATTTAGAAAAGCATCATTTACAACCGATTGCCAAAATCATTGGTTGGAGCTCAGCTGGTTGTGATCCAAGTCGAATGGGTATTGGTCCAGTTCCGGCAGTAAATAAGCTACTTAAAAAAGTAGGCATGAGCCTTGAAGAAATAGACCTGATCGAAATTAATGAAGCCTTTGCAGCTCAAGCTTTAGCAGTGATTAAAGGTTTAAATATTAGCGATACGTCTAATATTAATGTGAACGGTTCAGGAATTTCTCTGGGTCATCCTATTGGCGCCACGGGACTTCGCATCATGACGTCTTTAGTACACGAGATGAAACGTCGTAATGCACGTTACGGTTTAGAAACAATGTGTATTGGTGGTGGACAAGGTTTAGCTGCCCTATTTGAACGCGTTTAAGTATTAAGTTAAATAATATTTGTTAAGGAGTGACTCATGATTGAATCAAGAATGATTGGTGAAGTAAAAGTAACCCGTATCCATGAATATGCTGGCCCGAGCCATGATCCAAAATTTTTATTTCCGACAGCAGATCAGAGTCTGTTAGAAGAGCATAAAGGTATGCTGGCACCGCATCATTGGATTCCTCATATGAATAAACTGATTGTCAGTATTCAATTTTGGGTAGTTCATGCTGGTAACAATATTATTGTGATTGATACCGGTGTTGGTAATTTCAAACAACGCCCAGAAATTCCCCGTATGCATATGCTGAATAACCTAATTACCGAATGGATGACTGCTGCTGGCGCACCTCCCGAAAAAGTAACTCATGTGGTCATTACCCATTTACATTCTGATCATGTTGGCTGGAATACCATCTGGAAAGACAACCGCTGGACACCAACATTCCCGAATGCCAAATATTATTTACCTAAAGAGGACTTTGATTTCTGTCATCAGGGTAAAAATAAAGAACCTGGCGTGATTGATGTTTTTGGCGACTCTTTCTTTGATAGCGTGATGCCTGTCTATAACGAAGGCTTGGTTGAATTTATTCAGCCCCATACTGAAATTGCCGATTGCTTAGTTGTAGAACCTGCACCCGGGCATAGCCCAGGACAAGTTACTTTTCGTGTCAGCTCTCAAGGAGAAGAAGCGATTTTTTGTGGCGACGTATTCCACAGCCCACTACAAATTGTTCGCCCCGAAATCAATTCAGGCTATTGCATTTGGCCGGATATCGCTCGAAAAACTCGACTTGAATGTTTAGAGCGTGCCGTGAGCCGAGAAGCTTTACTCTTGCCTGTACATTTTGGTGATCCCTACTGTGGTTATATTCGTAAACAAGATAATGGATTTATCTTTGAACCTTCAGACACATGGGCTCGCGTTTAATTCGCTCATCCAGCTTTCTGGATAATTGTTTGTAATACCTAAAAGGATTTTTAAAAATGAAAAAACCAGTAAATAAAAATTTACTGGTTATGAGTACGCTTTGCCTATTCATAACCAGCATCAACACGGCTCAGGCTGATTTTATTGATGACACAAAATTTAATGTGCTCGCAAAAAACTATTATTTCAATCGTGACTTTCGTAAAGGCGAATACAACTCTGCAGGTCAAAACGCTCAATTACCTGTATCTGAACGTAAAGGTTACCGTGAAGAATGGGCCCAAGGTTTTATTGCCAATATGGAAACAGGTTGGACAGATACAGCCATCCAATTTGGCTTGAATGGCTATGCACTGGTTGCTTTAAAACTCGATAGTGATGGCTATCGAACCGGTACAAACAACTTAGAAGTGGACTCAAATGGCGAACCGAAATCAGCGACTGCTGAATTTGGTGGCGCATTACGGGCAAAATATAATAAAACCGAAGCTTTGCTCGGGAATCAATTCCCTAATAATCCTATTGTTGGTACTAATTATTCTCGCCTACTTCCCTCTATGTCGACGGGTTTATCGATAAAGGATAATAGTTTTGATCACATCAATTTAGATTTTGGTTATTTCACCCAAATGAGTCCTGTTGACTCAACAGACCGTCTGAACTATTTCAATACCGATTATAACAATGGAATTCAAGGGGATTACGTCACTTATTTAGGGGCCACCTATAAACTTGATAATATTGAAACGTCTTTATATGTGTCTGAATTAGAAAATGTCTGGATGCAATATTATTTAGGTGCAAAATATAAACATCAAATTGATACTCAATCAGGTTTCAATCTACAAACCAATAACTATATTAACCGAGATACCGGTGATGCCACGGGCGGAAATATCAGTACCGGTCTGGTTTCCTTAACAGGAAGCTATAAATTATCCAACCATAATTTCAGTTTAGCTTATCAACAAGTTTTAGGTGATGAACCTTTTGACTGGATCGGCTTTAGAAATAACGGCGGGATTGCCACTATTCCTAATAGCGTACAGTTTGCAACATTTACCGAAGCCAAAGAAAAATCAGCTCAGGTGAAATATGAAATTGACTTCTCACCTTATGGTGCTGAGGGATTATCCTTCATGACTCGGTATTTATATGGCTGGGATATGGATACTACGGGTAGTAACAACAAACTGTATACCAAACGTCATATTTACGATCAAAATATTGAGAATAAACATTGGGAAAGAGATATCGAATTACGCTACAAAGTTAAGCAAGGCTTTGCAAAGGATCTTGATATTCGTCTTCGTCAAGCCACTCATAGGTCAACTACAGGCTATAGATATGGAAATATTGATGAATTCCGTTTAATTCTTGAATATCCATTTTCTTTCTAATAAAACTTTATCTGGGAGAAAATTAAAATGCCTTATGTTATAGAAACCTGGGACAAAACAGATCACCAACATCTTAGAAAAAAATTAAGACAAGAGCATTTAAATTATTTAAATCAAAATCTTAAATTTCTTTTATCCTGTGGTGCAAAATTGGATGATAATGGTCAAGACTTAGGAGGTGGAGTCTATATCATTGATGTAGATACACGAGAAGCTGCTCAAAAATTTATTGAACAAGATCCTTTTTTCATTGGTGGCTTATTTCAAAAAATCAAAATAGACGGTTGGCGAAAAGCCTATTTTGATGGCAAATTTTGTCTGTGAATAAAGACATACAACGAGGGTAGGCTTAAGCCTGCCCTCATTCGCTATTAGGGCGTGTCCTCATTTTGCTTTGCCCCAAATAAACAAGCAAGCCAAGAACAACATGGACTTATAATTTCGAGCTAACTTTTCAAAAAGAGTGGCAATACCACGAAAATGTTTTAAGCGAGCAAAGGTATTTTCAACGAGATGCCTGAAACGATAAAGCCAACACTATTAGGAATATTGACTTGCTCCTTCATACCAAAAAGCATAAATCCCAATGTACCCGCAATGGCGATCGGTAAACCGCATGCTGCTGATGTTCTAACAGCTTTTTGCATGACCACGCCATGACAATTCAGATGAGGTACACGGTTAAGCTACCGCCTCCAATTCCAAATATTGCTGAAGCCACACCTATCCCTGCACCTGCACCAACTTGCGTAGGGGTTGATGGTAATGATTTATTGGTATCAACAGCCTTTTTGCACCCATCTACATGTTATAGGCAACCCAAATCAAATACATGCCAACAATTAGCTGAAGATAACCCCCCGATAGCCAACGCCTACAAAGCATCCAATCACCATTCCCAGTGCTAGATTTTTGAATATAGACCGATGACTACACCATTTTATGGTGAGCCATGAGTGAACTAATAGAGGTTACAACGATTGTCGCTAATGAAGTACCTAAGGCCATCTGCATAATGACATCAGCATCAAAACCCAGTTGGGTGAAGACCACCTATAAAAGTGGCATGATGATCGTTCCACCGCCCACCCCAACCAGCCCAGCAGCAAATCCTGCGAGTGCGCCGATGGCTAAAAAACAATTAATTCCACGACATACTAATTAAGAATTTTAGGATAAACAAAAAGACAGATTAAGCGACTTCCATTTCACCCACATGATGATAAGCACGATTAAAATAAACCAAACTTTCATCTTGTTGATTTTGTTTGATTGCAACAACACGACATATAAAAATGCTATGCGTTCCGACTTCTTGAATTTGCTCAACCTCACAATCAAAACTCACCAAAGCATCTTCTAAAACAGGTGCACCCGTTTCTAATGTTGTCCAAGAACCCTGTTTAAAGCGCTCTTCTGAACTCATTTTCGATGCGAATGCATTGGATATCTGTTCATGCTGTGCGCTCAATACATTTACACTTAAAATTTTATTTTCAATAAAATGTGTATGTGACCGAGATGCCTGATTCATGCAGACCAACAATGTCGGTGGTGTATCTGTGACACTACATACCGCAGATGCAGTAAATCCATGAAGACCAGATGCGCCTGCTGTGGTTACGACATTGACCGCAGTCGTTAACAAAGACATTGCATTTCTAAAGTCAGTTGCTTCAATCATCACTTAAATCCTAAATTTGACTATAGCTAGTCTCTCGATGGAACTAGGGCTACTTACTGATTTAATCAGATTTTTCTAATCAAACTAACAGAAGTAACCTTTCACACCTCTTGATATCGATAAGTACTAGACAGCAAGTTCTTGACGAACGATTTCGGCACCTGCACTTAAAGCATTCAGCTTGCCTCGTGCAACTTGGCGAGATAAAGGTGCCATACCGCAGTTGGTTGAAGGATAAAGCTTGTCAGCATCAACAAATTGCAGGGCTTTACGTAGCGTACTTGCAACTTCCTCCGGTGTTTCAATGGTGTTGGTTGCCACATCAATGGCACCGACCATCACTTTCTTACCGCGAATCAGCTCAATCAAATCCATCGGTACATGGGAGTTGTGACATTCCAGTGAGATAATATCGATTTTGGATTGTTGCAGCTTAGGAAACGCTTCTTCATATTGACGCCATTCTGAACCCAAAGTCTTTTTCCAATCAGTATTGGCCTTAATGCCGTAACCATAGCAAATATGTACCGCGGTTTCACATTTCAGACCTTCAAGTGCACGCTCTAAAGTGGCAACACCCCAGTCATTCACTTCATCAAAGAACACGTTGAATGCTGGCTCATCAAATTGAATAATATCCACGCCCGCAGCTTCTAACTCACGTGCTTCCTGATTGAGAATTTTGGCAAATTCCCACGCCAGTTTTTCACGGCTTTTGTAGTGACCGTCATATAGCGTATCAATCATGGTCATTGGACCCGGTAGCGCCCATTTAATTGGTTGATTTGTTTGGCTGCGTAAAAACTTGGCATCTTCCACAAACACTGGTTTTTGACGGCTGACTGCACCCACGACACTTGGCACACTTGCATCGTAACGGTTACGAATTCGAACCGTCTCACGTTTCTCAAAATCAACACCATCAAGATGTTCAATAAATGTGGTCACAAAATGCTGACGGGTTTGTTCGCCATCGCTGACAATATCAATCCCTGCATGCACTTGTTCTTGCAATGACAAACGTAAAGCATCTTGTTTGGCTTCTAGCAATTCTTCGCCTTGCAATTTCCACGGTGACCAAAGTTTCTCTGGTTCTGCAAGCCAAGACGGTTTCGGCAAGCTGCCTGCTGTTGAGGTCGGTAATAATAATTTCATGATCAGTATCTTCTATATTTCGTTTAACTTATTTATTTCGCTGAATTAAGTCGCTCGTTTTTAAGCCGCAATATTCTTTAAATCATGATTTTTAACTGTGTAACTTGCAGCCCATTGCTCAAGAATGTCTTGATAGGGTTTGATAAAGTTTTCTTCAGTCCACTTGCCTTGTTTTACTGCCAACTGGCCACGCTCTACTCGGTCATAATCAACAAGCGTGAGTGAATAATCCTGATAGTTCAAACTTGGTTGATACACTTGCCCTGCCGCAGCATTGGCATTGTAAATTTCAGGACGATAAATTTTTTGGAAGGTTTCCATGGTGCTGATCGCACTGATCAATTCAAGATCGGTGTAATCACGAGTCAAATCGCCGCTAAAGTAAAATGCCAAAGGTGCAACAGCATTTTCAGGCATGAAATAACGCACCTGTAAGCCCATTTTGTGGAAGTATCCATCTGTGAGTGAATATTCATCTTGCTTGTACTCAACGCCCAATACAGGATGCACATTTGCCGTACGATGATAGGTTTTCGTGGTTGAAACACTCAGGCAAATCACAGGTGCCTTATTAAAATTGGCTGAGTATGCCTCTGTATTCAATACATATTGGAACAGCTTGCCATGCAAATCACCAAACTGCTCTGGCGCCGCTGATGTCAATTTCTTGTTAAGATGTTCTGGCAATACCACGCTAAAATCATAATCACGTACATAAGATGAGAAGCTGTTGCCGATCATGCCATCAATACGTTGATTGGTTTTGTGATCCATAATCGTACTTTTCAACATTTCAATCACCGGGAAGGTATTGCCATCACCTGCAACATCCAGATCAAAAGAAATGATGTCGACTTCAATTGAATAACGGTCTGCTGTCGGGTTATCACAATGCGCCAAAGCGTTAAAACGGTTGTTCATCATGTTTAAAGTTTTGCGCAAGTTCTCTTGACGAAACTCACCGCGCGCCAAATTCGCAAAATTCGTGGTCAGACGTGTGCTATTTGCAGGATGATAGTTTTCATCGAAACGAATACGTTTAATTGAACATACAAACTCTTTACTCATGATGATCCGCTACCCTAATTTTTTTAGATAAAAACAAAATTTCTGTATGGGGTAATTTATACTTGAATCAGAACATGAATAAAAATGATTTGATCTCACGCAAAGATGAGAGAAATTCATGTTTATAAGTTTTATCATATGAATAAGGGAGGCAAGGTAGAAAAATGACTAACCAATCTTTAATAAGATAAATCAATTAAACCCGTGGGAAAGGGTTGAGAATAAAAGTTTAGCCATGGACTTATTAACTGCATGAAAAGCTATAAAAAACAATTACTAATTAAGTATTTTATCGAAATATGGCTAAAAGATACTTTTATAAAATTGACTTTTAAGTATATAAATTAAATTCTGTATTTGACTTGAAATTTTCTCCATGAGATTTTTATTCTGTTATTTAAGCAGGAAAGCAGCCCCTTTAGAATTCGTCTAAAATCACACATAATGAATTTAACTCATCTCAAGCTTAGAAAATATCAACATATTCCCCCTGCTTAATTTTATCCAAATAGCTAGAGCTAAGGGCTAGATACTCATCCTAGAGTTATGTCGAATAAACTTAGACTGATCAATAAAACGCTTTTCAAGTTAGAGCAATGATAATCATGCAGCTTCGTTCTAATGAAACTTATGGCCTGAATAAATCAACCCAATTAGGCAGATTTATATACCCAAATTGTCATTTAACCCGGGCAGCTTGAAAAAATATATCCGTTGAAATGTTGTTTTCGCTCCTCTTAAAAATCAACGGTTATGCTTGATGGCATGTTCCGCATTGAAGTGTTGATAGGTGAGCCGATCTGCTGAATCTTCTGACAAAGGCTCAACCTCATACATAGACGAAAGGCAGCGTTCTGCAAGCTGTATATACTGCTCGGTACCCTTGGTTTTCCATGCAATTTCTTTGGCCTCCAAGCTACGGATCACCTTGGCTGGACTACCAAGTGCCAGTGAATTTTCAGAGATCTTGGCTTTGGCTTTTACCGTGCTATTGGCACCAATAATGGTATTTTCGCCAATTTCTGCTTCATCTAGAATGACACTGTTCATTCCCACCAGCACATTTTTGCGAATAATACAGCCATGTAAAATTGCGCCATGTCCAATATGACCATATTCTTCCACTAAGGTCACACTGTCTGGAAAACCATGAATGGTGCATGAGTCTTGAACATTGGCATTTTTATGAATACGAATTCCACCAAAATCGGCTCTTAAGGCCGCGAAAGGACCAATATAGACCCCGGCCTCAATCACGACATCACCAATCAGCACCGCAGTCGGATGAACATAAGCTTGAGGACTGACAACAGGGATCACACCATCTATGGCATAACAAGGCATCGTTTTATTCCTTTAAAATCTGATTGCTTTAATAGCTAATTTCTTCCTGCCGCAAACCACCAAAGCGTTTATAAAACTGCGGATGTACAGGCGGCATGGAACCTTCTGAAGTTCGTGCGATATCCATGAAGAATTCTTCACCCGCAGCCACAACTGTTTGATACAAGTTACTGCTTAAGTTTCGGGCATTGATGGATAACCAGTTGGACGGCAATAACTCAAATGGCAGGTTTGGATCTTTTAATAAAATGCGACGATATTGATGAATCAGTAAAATTCGCAGTTGAAAGGCCTGTACCGGATCAAGCTCCTCTTCATTTTCGACTAAATGAAAGAACTCTCTAAACACACCGATGAATTTTTCATAACGCTGATGCAACTCCTGAACCGGCCAATTAGTCTCTACCATGCGTTTCACGGTTGGATAAGATTCTTGCCATAACAGTAAAGCTTCTGCCTTAAATACCACCACCTGCTCTGTCATTTTTAAATTTAACAGCAAGTTTTGCAGTTTGTGGTGATCGCAACCCGGATAGGCCATGACATTGGTAGCAATATTGGCAAAACCTAGCCATTCCAGTTCTTTTTTTAGTAGTAGTTTATTTTCCAGTTCAACCGAACTCAGCAGCACTAGATCCCATTTCTGGTCCCATTCCTGATGAGTAAAACTGTAAATTTTTTGGTCCGCCATAATGAAGCGCTGGCGGCTGCTTTCAGTCACCCGGTAATAACTGGTGCGGCCAATTTTCTCCGAGACCAGCCAGCCATTTTGAACCAGGCGAAACACGGCAGTACGAACGGATCTCTCGTTAAAACCAAATACGTCCATTAACTGAATTAAGCTGGCAAGACTGATAATACCACCGCGGTGAAAAATACAATCACCAAAGATAGTCATGATTAATGAAGTCCCGCTCAGTGCTTCATTGCGAATAAAGTCATCGATTATTTGTTTTAATTTCGGATTCATTTCGTTTAACTTTACCTTTTAAAGACTGGATGATAGACCATTTGGCTATCATCCAATAGAACTTCATGCAGACTTGCGGATATCAAACACACGTTGTGCCTTACCTTCAGAGCGTGGCAGACTGCCTTCTGGTAACACTTCCACACTTACACTAATACCCACCATAGTTTTAATCTGGCCCTTAAGCTGAGTCGCCAGCTGATGCGCCATAATATCACTACTATCTTTACGCATTTCAGTACTGATATGCAACGTATCCATATGTCCATGTTTACAAATATGGATTTGATAATTAGGGATGAGTTGCTGGATCTGTAAAATCTGTTCTTCAATCTGGGATGGGAATACATTCACACCACGGATAATCATCATGTCATCACTACGCCCGACAATTTTATCCATTCGGCGCATGGTTCGAGCAGTTCCTGGCAATAAACGGGTTAAGTCACGGGTACGATAACGAATCACCGGCATGCCTTCTTTGGTAATGGTGGTAAAGACCAACTCACCTAACTCACCGTCTGCCAACACTTCACCTGTTTCAGGGTGAATGATTTCAGGATAGAAATGATCTTCCCAGATGGTTGGGCCATCTTTAGATTCCAGACATTCCATCGCCACGCCGGGTCCCATGACTTCTGACAGACCATAAATATCCAATGCATTAATGCCCAGGCGTTCTTCAATCTCCTTGCGCATTTCATTGCTCCATGGCTCTGCACCAAATACACCGGTTTTAATCGAACAGTTTTTAGCGGTTCCAAATTTTTTCTCAAGCGCCTCAATAATATTCAGACAGTAAGATGGGGTGACCATCAATGCAGTCGGCTTAAAGTCATGAATTAGCTGAGCCTGACGTTCCGTCTGTCCACCTGACATCGGGATCACGGTTGCACCCAAGCGTTCAACACCATAATGGGCACCTAAACCGCCAGTAAACAGACCATAACCATAAGACACCTGAATGATATCCTTGCTAGTCAAACCGGCTGCTCGAAGAGAACGCGCCACCACGTCAGACCACACATTGATATCATTTTGGGTATAACCGACCACGGTAGGCTGGCCAGTGGTGCCAGAAGATGCGTGCACACGTACAATCTGTTCCTGTGGAACAGCGAACATGCCAAACGGATAGTTATCGCGTAAATCCTGTTTGGTGGTAAACGGGAATTTAGCCAGGTCTTCCAGTGATTTCAAATCATCCGGATGCACACCAGCATCATCAAATTTCTTTTTATAAACCGGACTGTTCTGATACGCATGCTGCAGGGTATTTTTCATACGCTGAAGCTGGACACTGCGTAACTCATCAACCGATACTGTTTCAATTTTTTCCATTGCATTGTTATTCATATTCTTACTCCTGACGCAGTCATCCTGACCACGATTTATTTCATTAATAGAATGATGTTGTTAATCCATATTTTCTAGAATCAGTGCAACTCCCTGTCCTACACCAACACACATGGTACAGAGGGCATATTTTCCATTACGACGTTTCAGTTCTTTCATGGCCGTGATCACCAGACGGGTGCCACTCATACCTAAAGGATGACCCAAAGCGATTGCACCACCATTCGGGTTAATTCTTGAATCATCATCTTGTAGACCCAGTTCACGAATCACGGCTAGCGATTGCGCAGCAAAAGCTTCATTTAGTTCAATCACATCCATCTGTTCCAGACTTAGACCCGTCTGCTTCAAGACTTTCTGCACGGCTGGCACCGGTCCAATGCCCATATATTTGGCTTCAACACCGGCACTGGCTGTCCCGATCACTTTGGCTTTCGGACGTAAACCATACTGCTCGGCAAACTGCTGATTCCCTAGCAATACGCAAGCTGCACCATCATTGACACCCGAAGCATTACCGGCGGTGACTGAACCACCTTCTTTACGAAATCGTGTTTTTAAGGCTGACAGATTGTCCAGCGTAGTCTCTGCACGTGGGTGCTCATCTTGGGAAATGGTCAGGGTAGTTTTCTTCGAACCTTTGACCTCTACCGGCAGAATTTCTTCGGCAAAAATACCTTTCTGCTGTGCTACTGCTGTTTTCTGCTGGCTGTGATAGGCAAATAAATCTTGATCTGCACGGCTAATCTGGTATTTCTCGGCCACGTGCTCTGCAGTTTCCGGCATGCTGTCGACGCCAAACTGCGCTTTAAATTTTGGATTGATAAAACGCCAACCGATGGTGGTGTCAAAAATTTCTGGCGTACGGCTGAAGGCCGTGGTTGGTTTGGATTGTACAAACGGCGCACGGCTCATGGATTCTACCCCACCGGCCAAAATAAATTGTGCTTCACCCGATTTGATAGCACGTGCTCCCAGTCCAATGGCATCCAGACCTGAGGCACATAAGCGGTTCACGGTTAGCGCTGGAACAGATTCAGGTAGTCCTGCGAGTAAAGCCGCCATACGAGCCACATTACGGTTATCTTCACCGGCCTGATTGGCACAGCCTAAAATGACTTCGTCTAGTTCTGCCCATGGTAATGCAGGATACTGATCTTTGAGATATTGAATCGGTAGCGCTGCCAGATCATCGCTACGGATACTGCTCAGTCCACCGGCGTAGCGTCCGATCGGGGTGCGTATGCCATCAAAAATATAAACCTGTTGCATGATTCTTCCTTTTAGCCCGCGACGCGTAATGGTTGCTGCTGAGTTTTCTGTGCATGTCCCTGCACCGCTTTCTTTGCTAAATATATACTAGTTCTATAGCGATCTTCACCATAAATATGATACATATTTTCTAAAATTTGTAAAATTGTGTAATATCCAATTCTATCTGCCCAATCAAATGGACCACAAGGATAATTCACACCATATTTCATAGCAGAATCAATATCTTGTTCTGATGCAATATCATGCAATACGGCTTCACACGCTTCATTCACCAGCATGGCGATACTACGTATAACATAAAGACCTGGATGGTCCTTAGACCAAATTGGTATCACATTCATACCTATTAGGAATAGTTCTGCCGCTTGACGCTGTTCTTCACTACAAGCCGGTGATGCTACCACTGGAATCGCCTTAGCATTGCTCCAGTCTGCATGCCAGTCCATCAACACCACCGGGTCATGCGGATAAGCCAGTTCAACCGACTCTCCAAGCGATAAACGCAAGGAAAGATCACCAATCAGGATTTCATTCTGTTCTGCTACCTGAAAACTCAGTTCCACATGAGATGCCTGTTTTAAACGTTCAATCAGTGCTAATGAATGCAGCCATTCACCTTTTACCGTGACTTTGAGCTTATTCAGCAACTTGGCATAACACACTGGCAATTCATACACTGGTGCAGGCTTGGCCTGAGCGTAATCATAAAAACCCTGTCCAGACTTGCGGCCGTAACAGCCGGCATCGACCAGTTCTTTTTGAATCAAGGATGGGCGGTAGCGTGGCTCATAGAAAAACTCCTGATAAACACTTTGTGTCACCGAGAAATTCACATCCTGTCCAATCAGATCCGTGAGTTCGCACGGTCCCATGGCAAAGCGGCCACATTCGCGCATGATGTAATCGAGCTGTTCCGGTGTGGTAGCATTTTCCTGCAAGGCACGAAAGGCTTCGGCATAATACGGTCGCGCGACACGATTGACGATAAAACCGGGAGTCGATTTGGCCCGTACCGGAACTTTTTTCCAAGATGCCATCAGGGCAAATACCGCATCAGCAATCGCTGCTGAGGTTTTCAGTCCGCGGATAATCTCGACCAGTTTCATCACGGGTGCCGGATTAAAGAAATGCAGCCCAATCACCCGTTCCGGATTCGGAATAGCCGAGGCAATTGCGGTAATGGAAATCGATGAGGTATTGGAAGCAAAAATCGTCTGTTCCGGGCAAATGGCAGCAAGCTGTTGAAACAGGTTTTGTTTCACTTCTTTCTTTTCGACAATGGCTTCAATAATTAAGCCCGCATCGGCAAGCTGCTGAATATCCTCTGCCACAATCAGATTGGCGAAAGTACTTTCCAGTAATTGATGGGTCATTTTGCCATTTTGTACCCGCTTGCTGAGCTGTGCTTCTAAAGCACTTAAGGCACTCTGAACTTTGCTGCGATCAACATCAAACACATAGGTCGGATGCCCGTGCATGGCTGCCAGTTGCGCAATGCCAATCCCCATGGTCCCAGCACCGACCACAGCAACTTTTACTTGCTCTAAATTGATCTGTTGCATGATTTAGCATCCTTTATATTCAGGGGTACGTTTCTGCATAAAGGCTTGTACACCTTCTTTATAGTCACTCGATTGACCTGCCAAACGTTGTAAATCACGCTCCAGAATTAACTGCTGATCAAGATTATTGTCAGCTGCAGCATGAATGGCTTTTTTAATCAGTGACAGACCATAGGTCGGTTGCTTGGCCAGATGCTCGGCCATTTTGATGACCTCTATCTTTAATTGCTCATCTTCTACGACCTGCCAGATCATGCCCAGTTGTACTGCGCGTTCAGCCGGAATTTTATCGCCCAGCATGGCAAGGCCCATCGCCTGAGCACGCCCGACCAAACGAGGCAAGAACCAGGTACCGCCTGAATCTGGAACTAAACCTAGACGGCAAAAGGCTTGAATAAATGAGGCTGATTTTGCTGCAATCACAATGTCACAAGCTAAGGCAATATTGGCACCTGCCCCTGCTGCCACACCATTCACTGCACAAATTACCGGTTTTGGCATTTCGGTAATCAGCTTGATTAAAGGGTTGTAGTATTTTTCAATCGACAAACCCAAGTCTGGTGCATCAACATTCGGATCGACCACACGATCATTTAAATCCTGACCGGCACAGAAACCGCGACCTTCAGCTGAAATGACCACGGCACGAATCTGGCTGTCTTTGACCCAGGCCTTGATGACCTTGGAGACTTCCTGATGCATGGTTTCATTAAAGCTGTTGAGCTGTTTCGGACGGTTAAAGGTCAGATAGCCCACTGCATTTTTTTCTTCGACAATAATTGTTTGATAACCCATTACACACCTCTAAATTCTGGTTTTCTTTTTTCTAAAAATGCATTAATGCCTTCTTGGCGATCTTGAGTGGCCGCCAGCCAGACAAAATGTTGACGTTCTAGTTTCAGTCCCTGACTTAAAGTCACTTCATGAATCGACTTTAAAGACTGCTTGATGACACGAATAGCGAGCGGTGCCTGCTTGGCAATTTTTTCTGCCAGTTCCAGTGCGTATTGCACCGTAAGATCTGCCGGACAGATCTGGCTGCTAATGCCGTGTTGGAGTGCAGTTTGAGCTGAAATCATTTCACCGGTCATGGCCCAGCGCATGGTCAACTGCTGCCCGACTAAACGTGCCAGACGCTGTGTGCCACCGGCACCCGGTAACATGCCTAAACCAATTTCAGGCAAGGCAAACTGGGCATTGTCGCCAGTCAAGATCATGTCAGCATGCAAAGCCAACTCAAAACCCGCACCAAAGGCATAGCCATTCACGGCCATGATTAAAGGCTTGGAAAATTCATCAATTTTTTTCCAGAGCAGTGGGCGCTGGTCTTGCTGGATGCTCACCACATCCAGTTGTGCCAGTTCATTTAAGTCGGCACCGGCAGCAAAGCATTGCGTATTTCCAGTGATGACCACGGCCTTCACAGCAGCATCTGTTTCCAGGCCCTGCAAGCATGCTGCAATGTCTTGCAAGATGGCATTGTTTAAGGCATTGCGCTTTTCCGGGCGATTCAGCTCAATCAGGACTACGCCGGGTTTTGGTGAGCTGGTTTTAATATAGGTCATCCTTGAACTCCTGCTGTGCTCGGTGCGGTAAATTTAGGTTTTACTCATCAAAACTGAGTCGGACATTGGCCGTGGTTGGACGTGCCTGACAACTCAACACATAACCTTTTTGAATTTCATCTTCTTCCAGACTGTAATTCACAGCCATTTCAACTTGACCCTCGAGCACCTTACATTTACAGGTTGCACAGACGCCGCCCTTACATGCATATGGCAGGTCTGCCCCGGCACGTAGTGCAGCATCTAAAATACTGTCATCCTGTTTGGATACTTCAACAATCAGCTCACGACCATCCAGAATAATGTTGACGCGTTCTTCGCTACGGCTTTCCATCTGCTGGGCTGTTGCTTTCGGTACAGTCCCAGTATTGAAGCGTTCGGTATGAATTTTGCCGCGCTGAATTCCCCAAGTCGGCAATACCGTTTCCACCGCTGCCATCATTTCTTCAGGACCACAGGCAAAACAATGATCGGCTTCGGCAGAAATCAGATTGGCCCGAAATAACTGCTGTAATTTGTCCGCATCGATCCGACCGTTAAAAATGTCACTATCATTCAATTCACGTGAAAAAATATTCACCAGTTGCAGACGCTCTTTAAAACGGTCTTTCAGGTCCATGATCTGTTCAGAAAACATGGTCTGTTTCCAGGAACGGTTGCCATAGACCAGAGTGAAAGTCGCTTCAGGCTGACGGTTCAAGACCGACTTCACAATCGATAAGATCGGGGTAATCCCGCTACCTGCTGCAAAAGCTAAATAATGTTGACCGCCGACCTTGGCTGCTTTTTGAAAGAACACCCCTTGCGGCGGCATGACTTCTAAAACATCGCCTGCTTTCAAATGATCATTAGCCCAAGCGGAGAACTGACCCTGATCAATTTTTTTAATCGCAATACTCATATCTTCCCGAGTATCACTACAAATCGAATAGCAGCGACGTAGCTCGCCATCATCGGTTAAGTGGCGAATAGTGAGATGTTGACCTGGCTGATATTTAAATACATCCAATTGTTCAGGCGCGAGATCAAATGCAATGCAGATCGCCTGCTCTGTTTGTAGCTGAATAGATTTAATGGTTAACGGTATAAATTGGCTCATTGGAAAATCCCTCTTTCGTTTTGGCTCTTTCTTTTTTGTGTTCAGGCAGACGCTCAACGAAACATTAAATACATTTGAAATAGTCAAAAGTTTCTAGGCAGTCCCGACATTGATACAAGGCTTTACAGGCGGTCGAACCAAATTCACTTAATAATTTGCTGTTGTTACTTAAACACTGTGGACAGGTAATGCCGTCAGTTAAAGCGACATGGGTGCCACAGCTATGTGACTGACCTTGCGGTGGCGCAATTCCATACTGCTGTAGCTTGTATTTACCTGACTCACTCATCCAGTCGGTGGTCCAGGCTTCAGACAGGTCCACAATCACTTTGACTGGCGTCAAACCTTTGGCCTCGAAAGCTTGGGTAATTTCTGCCTTTAATACATCCGTGGCCGGACAACCGCTATAGGTCGGCGTGAGTCGTACCACAATTTCATCCTGCTGATTCAGCTCGACGCCACGAATCATGCCCAGATCTATCACTGACAATACCGGAATCTCTGGATCAGAAACCTGCTGCAAAACGTCCCAACATTGATCTTCTACGTGTCGAATCAGATTCATGCGACTCACTCCCTGTGATTGTGCCGAATTACCAGTTCATGTTTGGATATGAGCGCTGCATATATTGCAGTTCAGCCAAGACATAACCTAAATGTTCTGTATGTAAACCTTGTTTAGCACCACTACGATAAGCACCCAGCTCTGGCAGGGTTAATTCAAATCGAGCTAACTCGGCTGTAATGGTATCCAGCCACTGTGCTTTTAAATCTTCGATATTTGGAATTAAGCCGATGTCTACCAACTGTTTTTCATCAGCCGTCAGGACAAAAAGCTCTTCTGTAAAACGCCATAACTGGTTTAAGCCTTGCTGGGTTTTCTCATGCGCTTCTGCTGTACCTAAACTTAGGCGCTCCATCCAGGTGGTGGAAAAACGCTGGTGATATTTCACTTCTTTTAGTGACTTCACTGCAAAGGCCGCCAACTCAGCATGCTGGCTGTCACTTAAGGCAGTAAATAATAAAGCGTGATAATGATCCATCAACCACTGGCGGACCAAAGTCTGGGCAAAGTCACCATTCGGCTGTTCGCACAGCAGTAAATTACAGTATTCACGCTCTGTGCGGAAATAAGCCAGCTTGTCTTCATCACGGCCCAAGCCTTCCACTTCACCGGCCAGACTGAGTGCGGTACGTGCCTGACCGAGTAAATCCAGTCCAATATTGGCCAGTGCAATATCCAGCTCCAGCTCAGGTGCATGGCCGCACCATTCGGCTAGGCGATGCGACAGGACCAATTGACTGTCACCCACATGTAAAAGAAATTCTGCCAACACTTGATTCGTCATGATGTTCTTCCTCTTCCTTACATGTGCTCGATGCCAGCTGGAATATTATAAAAGGTTGGATGGCGATAAACCTTGTCCAAAGCCGGTTCAAAAAATTCTGCTTTTTCATCTGGCTGGGAAGAGGTAATCAATTCAGATTTCACCACCCAGATACTGATGCCTTCATTGCGGCGGGTATATACATCGCGGGCGTTTTGTAGTGCGACTTCCTCATCCGGTGCACGCAGACTTCCCACATGACGGTGACTCAGACCCTGTTTACTACGAACAAACACTTCATAAAGTGACCAGTTGTTTTTGTTATTCATGAGCAAATTTCCTTATATTGATCAAACTGTTTTAAGCAACTTTTTGCGCTTTTGCCTGTTGCTGCTGTTTTTGAGCATAAATTGCGGCTGAATCACGTACCCACTTGCCGCCTTCCCAAGCTTTGCGGCGTGCTTCAATACGCTCATGGTTACAAGGCCCTTTGCCTGCAAGAATCGCAAAGAATTCATCCCAATTGATTTCACCAAATTGGTAATGTCCAGTTGCTTCATTAAACTTGAGGTCTGGATCTGGAACCGTTAACCCGAGCTGTAAGACTTGCGACACGGTGTTATCGACAAATTTCTGACGTAGCTCATCGTTGCTGAATAATTTAATTTTCCACTGCATACTTTGTGCACTGTTCGGTGAATTATCATCACTTGGACCAAACATCATCAGTGCTGGCCACCAGAAACGGTTCACTGCATCCTGTGCCAATTGCTTTTGTTCTGGCGTACCGTTGGCCAGTTCCATCATGGCTTCAAAGCCCTGACGTTGATGGAAACTTTCTTCCTTACAGACACGCACCATGGCACGGGCATAAGGACCGTAAGACGTACGACACAGCGCAACCTGATTGACAATGGCTGCACCATCCACCAGCCAGCCAATCGCTGCAACATCAGCCCAGCTCAGGGTGGGATAGTTAAAAATGGATGAATATTTCATGCGACCGGCAATCAGTTTATCCATCATGTCGTCACGATCCGCACCCAAGGTTTCTGCAGCACTGTACAGATACAAAGCATGACCTGCTTCATCCTGGACTTTTGCCATCAGCACTGCTTTACGTTTCAAGGTCGGTGCACGGGTAATCCAGTTGCCTTCCGGCAACATGCCAACCACTTCAGAGTGTGCGTGCTGACCGATCTGACGAATCAAAGTCTTACGATAAGCATCCGGCATCCAGTCCTTCGGCTCGATGGAAATATCCTTTCCAATCTTTTGATCAAAGATTTGTTGTTGATTATTCATTGTTCCCTCACTTATCCCAAGTGTTGATACATTCAAATTAAAACGATACACAATTAAAATCAATACATATTTATTAGTATCATTTAATTTTTGCAGCATATTTTTAATAAACTTTTGTTTTTTATGTAGAAATAAATTTTATTTTATTGCTAATCATTTTTAAACACACATTTGTGATTGACATTTCAGTTTTTTAATCACAAATTATGAAACATCAAAATTAAAATACTTTTAAAAACGTATCATAAATGGAGTTTTACAATGTTAGAGTTAGATAGCGGCTCAAGCGCAATGGATTATCAAGATACTGAGGCACAAAATAATCCTATTTCCATCAAAAGCTTAAGCTCACTGATCTATGGTCAGGAATACACAGCTCAAGCCGATTTACGTACGGTATATCATGCCATTAGCGGTGATGCGGTTTACCAGGTCGGCAGTCAGGGCATGGATACCCAAGCCGTAGTGAATTATGCCAAACAAAAAGGCTCCACTATTGCCACATGGACTTTCCATCAACGTGCCAATGCACTAAAGCAAGTGGCACAGTATTTGATGGAACGCAAAGAAGAGTTTTACCAGCTGGCCAAGGCGACAGGCTGTACCCGTAAAGATGCCTGGATTGATATTGAAGGCGGGATTGGGACCTTATATGCCTATTCGAGTTTGGTGCGTCGCGAACTCAGTGATGAAACAGCGTTGGTCGAAGATGCCTGGATTCCTCTGTCTAAGCAAGGCAACTTTGGCGCCAAACATATTCTGAGTCCTAAAGCCGGTGTCGCAGTCCATATCAATGCCTTTAACTTTCCAATCTGGGGCATGCTGGAAAAAATCGCACCTACGCTACTGGCCGGTGTGCCTTGTATTGTCAAACCGGCAACGGAAGGTGCTGAACTGACCCACGCCGTGGTCAAATCCATTCATGAAAGCGGTTTCTTGCCAGAAGGTGCACTACAGCTTATTTGTGGTCAGATCTATGATTTATTTGATCATTTGAATCCTCAAGATACGGTGACCTTTACTGGTTCTGCTTCAACAGGGCAAAAACTCCGTTCCCATCCACACTTAAATGCCTACTCGATTCCGTTCACCATGGAAGCGGATTCAGTTAACAGCGCGATTTTGACAGCGCAAGCCAATGATGAAAGCATTGATTTATTTGTCCGTGAAGTCTTCCGTGAAATGACCAGCAAAGCCGGACAAAAATGTACCGCAATTCGCCGTGCGTTCATTCCGGCCGCACTTTTGGACACGGTACAGACTAGACTGATTGAAAAACTGAAAAAAGTCGTCGTAGGCGATCCTGCTCAAGAAGGCGTGAGTATGGGGGCTTTGGCCAGCGTAAAACAGAAACACGATGTCGCTGAAAAAGTTGAACAGCTAAGCCAGGATGCAGAGATTGTGTTCGGTAGTCACTTGCGTCAGGACTTTATTCTTCAGATCGAAAATCCTGAAAAATCAGCCTGCTATCCACCTACGGTTTTAGTCTGCACAGCGCCCGAACAGGCACAGCATATTCATCAAGTAGAAGCTTTTGGTCCGGTGGTGACTTTAATGCCGTATCATGATCTGGCTCAGCTTGCCGATTTGGTAGCACGTGGTGAAGGTAGCTTGGTCGCATCCATCATCCGTAATACTGATGAAAACATTGAGCAACTACTCAGTAAAATTGCTCCATGGCATGGTCGTGTCCATATTCTAGATGCGGAAAGTGCCAAAGAAAGTACCGGACATGGTTCTCCATTACCCTTACTGGTCCATGGCGGGCCAGGTCGTGCCGGTGGTGGCGAGGAACTGGGCGGTTTGCGTGCAGTCAAACATTATATGCAACGTACTGCGATTCAAGGCTCGCCAAATGCCATGACCCAAGTTGGTCATAGCTGGACCGCCGGTGCTCAAGTCTTTGAAGACCGCGTGCATCCTTTTAAAAAATCATTTGATGAATTGCGTATTGGTGAACGTTTGCTGACCGCACGACGTACCGTTACAGAAGCCGATCTGGTCAACTTTGGCTGTCTGAGCGGTGACTTCTTCTATGCGCATATGGACAAAATCGCTGCCGCGGAATCCCTGTTTGGTGAACGCGTCGCACATGGTTATTTCGTGGTCTCTGCCGCGGCCGGTTTGTTCGTCGATGCAGCGCCGGGTCCGGTAATTGCCAACTATGGCATGGACAATCTGCGCTTTGTAGAACCGGTGAAAATTGGTGATACTCTTCAGGTTGAACTGACTTGCAAGCAGAAAACCCCTAAAGCCTTACGCGATCCTGCACAGAAGCCACACGGTGTGGTGGTGTGGGATATTAAAGTGAAAAATCAGCGCAATGAACTGGTCGCCACCTATGATATTTTGACCTTGGTTGAGCGCGGCGAATAAGTTTAAATATTAAGAAAGGAATCATTATGATTCCTTTTTTTTGTATTTAAATATTATTTGTATCTCTTATCAAAAACTGATTGACGGCACGTTATTTAAACTCTAGATTAACAAAACACGATACAGTATGAAAATAATATATAAACTATAAGTATCAAATTAAAATCTCAAACAATCAGCACAGGATGTTGCATGATGAATGATAAATCGCTGGACATAGAAGTGGTTGAAAGGACGATTCAACCGCCGCATCAAAGTTTTGAGCCAACATCGCCAGAGACAAATTCACCCGTTTCGGAGCAGATTCAACCGCCACCAGAAAGCAGTACCTATCAATGGTACGTGGTGGTGATCTGTATGGTGGCTTACATTCTGTCATTTGTAGACCGTCAAATTTTATCTTTAATGATTGAGCCGATTAAAGCCGATTTAATGATCAGCGACACTCAGTTTAGCTTGTTGCAAGGACTCGCTTTCTCGTTGTTCTATGCCATTATGGGCCTTCCTATTGCCGCGCTAGCTGATCGAAAGTCCCGGATTAAAATTATTGCGACTGGTATTGCTTTCTGGAGTCTTGCCACTGCAGCCTGTGGTTTAAGTAAAAACTTCATTCAAATGTTTCTGGCACGTTTGAGTGTGGGTGCAGGTGAAGCCGCACTTTCCCCGGCATTTTATTCGATTGTCGCCGATTTATTTCCTAAAGAAAAATTAGGCCGTGCACTCGGTGTGTATGCGATTGGTGCCTTTATTGGTTCAGGTTTAGCTTTCCTGATTGGCGGCTATGTCATTGGCCTATTAAAAGACATCAGTTTCGTGGCTTTACCGGTGATTGGTGAAGTGAAGACCTGGCAACTCACCTTTATGATTGTGGGCTTACCCGGTGTATTGCTTGCGCTCCTCATGGTTCTGACGGTGCGTGAACCTGCTCGTAAGGGTATGAAAGTTGGTCAGGATGGTCAGGTTGTTAAGGCTTCCTTCAAGAATTCGATTGGCTTTATTAAGACTCATAAGAAGACTTTCTTCTGTCATTTTATTGGTTTTTCTTTTTATACCATGATGTTGTATTCACTTCTGGGCTGGGCACCTGCTTATTACATGCGTAACTTCGGCCTTGATGCAAGTCAGACCGGTTATATCTTAGGGAGCATCATTTTAGTGGCCAATACCTCTGGTGCCTTATTCTGTGGCTGGCTGATCGACTTTTTCTCTAAACGTGGATACAGTGATGCTGCTATCCGTGCCGGTGCAATCGGCTGTGCAGCCTTAATTGTTCCAAGCGTATTGTTTACCCAGGTCGACAACATGTATTTATCATTTGCACTGATATCTGTGGCTATGTTCTTCTCAACATTCCCGATTCCAGCATCTGCAGCCGCAACTCAAATGCTGACCCCAAACCAACTACGTGCACAAGTTTCTGCCAAATTCCTGCTTATCTCAAATATGATTGCCCTTGGTGTAGGAACCACCGCTGTTGCTTTAATTACTGATAAATATTTCCAAAACACCGTAATGGTGGGAAATTCCATTTCAATTGTGAATGCTTTCGCAGGTGTAATTGGAGTGTTTTTACTGTACAAAGGCTGTACATATTATCGAGAAAGCATGAAGGTTGAAAAACTGGTTGAATAAGATGATCAATGAAGTTTAATAAAACTTTCTTAGCTCCAATTTTAAAGCTTTAAATATTGGGTCTGTTGAGAATTAACGCGAGTTAATTCTCAACAGACCTTAGATCTGGGCTTTTTTAGAATCGTGTAATGACTAAAAACCCCTATAACTCATTCAAATGCGGCAAATCTAACCGTGCAATTTCAAAGGCTTCTTCAGCATTCAGTCCTCATGCTATCAGCATCAACTCTGCCACTTCAGTTCCCATATCACGCCACCCTTTATACCCTTCTAACACCATAAAAATGGAAGATAAAACTGTACCTGCAAGCATACTCATCATAGCTGTGATTTGATAACGTTGAGAAATGATTCCTTTAAGTCCCCAGCTCTGCGATACCGAATGCGCAGTAAATGCTATCGCCAAGATATCCAAACCCTTTATAGTATAAATCAGAATACAAATTGAAATGATTAACCACTGATAACGGGTCATGGGCGTGCTTTCAATTCAACCTTTTAACTCTGTTGTTGTTTTCATCACATCCTCCCTAATTCATTTTTTACCTAAAAAATCCAAATAGATATAACTTTTATCTGAATAATCATGTGATAAAAAATGAATAACAGGCATGCCGTTAAGTCTGATCCTTCAACTTAAAATATTGCTCAATCACTTTGGACGTTCTGAATTTTTTCTGAATCAAGTGATAGGCATCACTTGATTGTGATAATGCGAATAAACATATTTTTTCTGATGGATCGGCCAGGTAGCGAATAGCTTCATAATCCAAGGAAATTGCAAACTTAGCCAATGCTTCTGAAGGATTCTGAATATATTTAAGAGCCATCGGATTATACTTGCCTGCGGCATGCATCAAACTATCCGTATGCTGTTTTAAGTATTTGATGACCAAGGCATTGCGTTTAATGGCTTCCAGCCAGATCTGTTCTGAACAATTTTTTAAAAACTGAATCGTATGTGGCTTTCGACGTACCGCTAGTAAACATAAAGCTGATGATGGATTGTCAATATATCGAATGGCTGACGGATTCGAGCGGATTGCAAGCTCGCACACCTCAGCACTTGGATAGTGAATATCCTGCAGTGCCAGACCATCACTCTCTACTGCTTTTAGGCAGAGTTCATCGGTCTGGTTTTTTACATATTTTATCGCTTGCGGATGAGTGGTAATGGCTTGTAAACAAATCTGGGGGTTTTGCGCTTTGATGTATTTTAAAGCATAACCATTTTGCTTCACTGCAGTCAGACACATCTGCTCATCTGGCAGATCAATATACTGAATGGTGCACTGAGTGGAATACCCATGGTATTTCCAGCTGATGCTTGTAGTGCTGCTCCAAGCTCCAATGCCAAAACCTGCCCCGATAAAAATAATGCAATAGATAACGCCGTTGTGCGTTTAACCGTTTTTAAAAACATAGCTGACTCCATTTAGCTGTTTACGTTTTTATAATTAATGGCTAAACAGTACGGGATGCCTATGTCGGTGCATAGAAGCTTATTCTTAAAACAGATATGCTTAATTTAGATAACACTTCAGTCAAATATAAGAAACCAATTAATATTAAACGATATATTCACTTTCGGTATGACAGAAACTATAAAAGGGAGTTCAATGGGTGAACAACTCTATAAATATTTAAATTACAATAGTATTTTGCTTTCCTGAAATTATATAAGCTGATAAAAAACATAGTAAGTTTGATTCTTAGACAAAAAAGTTTCTACGCTGCGTCACTAGCAATCAACCTATAAGTACAATGATGAATAGTGATTTTCTAAGCGGTCTATGGCAATAAACTTCTGTGATGAATGAAGAATGGCTGAATAAGAAATGTTTAAAATGGACCGCAATGATGCGCTGAATGTTATCTTGAGTAATCAAAGCTGAAAAAGCTATGGATCCTACCAACAAATAAAAAACCTTGGTGCGTAAATTACTGAATGAGAAAAAAGAGGCGGAACGTAGAGCGCGGACCAAATACCTGATTCAACTGGGGGCCTGGTTTGAAATTGCGGAATTGGGTCAAGCTAATCCTTCGAACCTTTTAATTGTCCGGTTAAAACAGCTGATATCGCGCAGGATGATCCAAAATGGGAAAGCTTGGGGGAGATATAGGTTAAACCTGTTTAAACTAGCGTAAAATGCAAAATGGCCCTATGAAACATCCAAAGAACACAGTTCTGACTCGCTCTCACCCAGCTAGCCCATACATTCGTTATAAATGGGAGCTATTTCTTAGGCCTTATAATCTTGAAAGCAGTAGGAATATAGACGCGGCAATTGTCATGATGAAGCTGTTGCTGAGAGTTTATTTGAGTTTTTAAAAGGAAAGGATGAGGACGATAAATATGCATCAAGAACTGAAGCAGGGTCTAATATCTTTGAATATATTAAGATGTTTTATCATTCAAAACACAGGCATGATTCCAATGGTCAGCGTTCTCCATTAAATTATGCAAAGCCCATCAAAAGATGCTTATCTGGGTCTAGAATTTTTTGGGGGATAGTCAGTCCAATTAGAAATTAAGACGCATGGTTAAGCCCGCAACCCACGCGTCATCTACTTGTTTTACCCCACCCGGCTGGTGAATATACTGAATATTAGGGCGAAACATCACAGCAGATGACCAATTGTAAGTGTAGTTTAGTTCAACATTAACTTCATCATATTGAATGGGTTGATATACGCTATTGCTATAATCAGCAACTGTTAGACCATTTGACTCATTTTTTAAATTTTGTGCATCACGTACACGATTATTCACATCAAAACGTGCAACGCCTAAGCCAATAGAGTCATTTGGACGAAATGGACTTTTGTACCAAAAAGAAATTTGTTGCGTTGATTCAACTTGAGACGTTTGTTTGTCATTCCAGACAAAATTCCCAGCTGCAAATAAACCACGTTTGCTATTACCTGCATGTGATGTCAATTGTTGCTGGCTATTGATCCAAAAACTATGCTTTTCATCATGCTCTTTATTGTTTTTAACATCTTTAATATCAACATTGGCATAATAACCACCAATTTTGTATTCGCCTGCTAAACCATTGAGTTTAGGTTTCCAGGCTAACTCAACAGGAATAATTGCACCTTCGGTTTCATCCATGCTGAGATTAAAGCCGCCATTTTCCAAAAGGTTTTCTGGGTTAATTTCATAAATACCGGTTGCAATAGACCAATCTGAAGCAAACTGATATTTCACATTCGCGCCCCAACCCGACACTGGGCTGTTGTACCAAATACTGCCATTACTTTTACCAATTTGGTTACCACAAAGGAGTAAGTTTTGGAACTCACATTGAGCGCCATTAAAATCCTCATTGAGTCCCATACGACCTACTTTAAATTGCAGGTTATTTTCCATAAAGCCTTTTTTAATCCAAGCTTGAGTCAGACGCCATTTTTGCCCACGCCCATAGGTTTCTTGCGTATTACTAAATTGGCCAGCACGCGGGTCTGCAATACGTTCGGCAGACAGGGATTGACCATCACGTTTGGTAATTTGCACACTGGCTTCAGTATCTTTCCAGCCAGACAGCTTTTCTAAATCGAAAGTTGTGCCTAAAGTGAGAGTATAAGCATGTAAGGTAGTATTATCATGATTATAGCCACCATCAATATTAGATGCGCTTTCCGTGATTATAGAAGTAATTAATTTATACCCTTGGTCTTTAAGCTGTTGACGTTGACCATTCCAATCGCCTAATAGCCATTGACGATCTTGAGACCCTGCCTGATTGGCCGCCATAGTTAAGTGACAGAATAATAGGCTGCTACTAAACAAGGTGATTTTGAAATAAGTTGAGAGAACCATCGTGCTTATCCTTTTTTAAAGAATGCATTCTTAATGATTTGTTAAACCTTCCTAAATGAATTGCAAGGTCGATCAAGGTTTGAGATTAATTTTATTTGAATACACTTCGCGACCATTAGTCTCAATTATTTATTCATTCTCCGTTTCGGACTGAGTTTTTTACTTTAAAAGAGGTTAATATTTAACCAATATATAATAAAAAGGAATCCAGTATGCTAAATAAAATTACGAGTATTGTAATAGCTTTACTGGCAATCGCTTTGTTGTACATGGGTGGAAAATTACTCATGGTTGGAGGCAGCTTAGCCTACTTCCTCATTGCACTGGTTTTACTGGCAACAGCGATCTTACTTTTTCTTCAAAAAAAAATTGTCCTGACAGTTTATGCTTTCCTGATGTGGGCAATTCTGATTTGGATTGTTACTGAAGTTGGACTAGATAAATGGCAATGGATCCCACGTGGGGCATTATTTGCTCTCATCGGATTCTGGTTGGCTCTGCCATTTGTGGTTAAGCCTTTATATAAAGCAGCTTCCTCGACTCCTGAATCGGAGAACCGAAAGTTTCATCCCTTTTTAGGTGGAACTGTAGGGGTTATAATTTTAATGGTAGTAGGTATTCTTTTTTACGATCCAGTTCGTGAAAAAGGAAATATTGAAAATACAGCAGAAGCGACTGATGCAGCTGTTGCTGCCCAAGACTGGGCAGCATATGGCGGTAATTCTGATGCTTTACGCTATTCAAAATTAGCTCAAATTAATTCTAAAAATGTAAAAAATCTTGAAGCTGTCTGGGAATATCATACCGGGGATCTACGTGATCCTAAAATTGATGCGTCTGAATATACCTTTGAAGCCACACCGCTAAAAGTAAATGATACGCTTTACTTGTGTACCGGTAATAATCAAGTTCATGCCTTAGTACCTGAAACAGGTCAGTTGAAATGGAAATATATCCCTCAACGGGAAGGTTCGTATTTGCAGCAACATCAAACCTGCCGTGGAGTGAGTTATTTCGATGTTAATGCTGTAAAAACATCTGCAAATAATGTACCCCCTGCTGCAGCTACACCGCAAGAATGCAGTAAACGTATTATTACCACCACGGCAACTGATCCAAAACTGATCGCCTTAGATGCAGATACAGGTAAATTATGTTCATCTTTTGGTGACAATGGCGAAGTCGATTTGACTAAAAACATGGGGGAAATTTTACCGCATGTTTATATGCAAACGGCAGTTCCTCTTGTAGCCAATAATCTGATTATTATTGGCGGATCAGTAATGGATAATGGTTACAATTCTGGTAATCCATCTGGTGTAATCCGTGCTTATGATGCGGTCACGGGTCAATTGGTATGGAATTTTGATCCTGCAAATCCAGAGTTAACCCAGCCACTTGCAGAGGGTCAGCAATACCCCTACGACACACCAGTGGCTTGGTCTACATTTACGGCTGATATTAAAAATGGTTTAGTCTATATTCCCTTCGGTAATGCTTCACCCGATTTATTAGGCCTTGATCGTGATCCGGCAAGCAATTCTGAAAAGTTCCGCGATGCTCTAGTCGCACTTGACTTAAATACGGGTAAGTTGAAATGGAGTTTCCAAACCTCATATCACGACTTATGGGATCGTGATAATCCTACACAACCGTCATTATTGGATATTGATTACAAAAGACAAAAATCACCTGCAATTATTCTACCGACTAAAGTGGGCAACATCTTTGTTCTCAACCGTTTAACAGGTAAGCCTGTCTATCCGATTGAACAAGTCAAAGTATCTACTCAAGGTGACATTGGTGAAAATTATGCACCGACTCAACCTAAATCAAGCTTGAACTTTATGCCTGAAATGTTGACTGAAGCTTCAATGTGGGGAATTACCCCGTTTGACCAGATTCAATGTCGTATCGAATTCAATAAAAATCGTTATGATGGTAACCCGTGGACACCTTCTACCGAAAAAGGCTCGATTATCTTCCCCGGTAACATTGGTGTATTTAACTGGGGTTCGGTTTCTATTGACCCAGAGCGTCAAATTTTAATTGGTTCTCCTGTGCGTTTAGCTTATCTGTATAAGTTAATTAAACGTACCCCGGAAACTGAAGAAAAACGTTTATTTACCCAGGAAAACACCCCTTATTGGAATGAAAACTTTGAAGGTCATTACGCCACTCAAATTAAACAGTTTGCATCTAATTTAGGTATTCCCTGTATCGCTCCACCTTGGGGGCGTTTAGCAGCGGTGAATCTTAAAACAGGTAAAACTGAATGGGTACGTCGCATAGGCAACACTAAAAACTTGAAAACGACTTTTTTGCCAGGCCGGTTCCCGATTGGATTCAACATGGGGATGTTGGCTCATGGAGGCACCTTAACCACCAAAGGTGGCATTGTGTTCCAAGCAGCGACTGCAGATAATTTTTTCCGTGCTTATGACATTAATACTGGCGAAAAGCTATGGGAAACTGAACTTCCTGCAGGTGGACAAGCAACTCCAGCGACTTTCATTGGTAAAGATAAAGCTCAATACGTCGTTCTTTCTGCTGGTGGTCATGGCTCATTAGGAACTCAATTGGGGGATAGTGTCATTGCTTATAAAGTCAAATAATTGGAGGATTGCTATAAAGGATTAACTTTATAGTCATCATATAAAGTCATAATGTTCTCTCCTAGGTAAAATAAATAAAAATTTTCTAGAAGAGTAGCAGCGGCCCATTTCAGATACATCTCCTTAATCAGGCGATCCTGAAGGGTTCTGTTGACACGTTCCATACGACCCTACGCCTGTGGTGAGTTGGCAAAGATAATATCGATATTCAAATTATTTAGAATCCGCCCAAATTGCGTGATCTGGCTGTCTTGCCTGGATTTCTGATTGACTCTGAATACCGAATGTTTGTCGCTATAAAAGGCCAGAGGCTTGCCGTATTATTCAATGTAAGCTTGGGTTGAAAGCATATAGTCAAGGTCGTTTCAGCTTCACAAAAGCGCAGACGAAACAGCTTTCCAGTGGCATCGTCGATATAAATCAGCAAGCAGCATTTGCCAGATCGTCCTTCAAACCAGGCATGATATGAGCCATCAATCTGGATCAGTTCACCGAAGCAATCACAGTTATAACGTGGATAATATGGGCTTTGCATACGTTTGGATCGTGGAGGAAGCCACAATCATCCAGCAACGTAGGGTTTCCACTGAAAGATCAAATCCATGCACAGTGTTGAGCTTTTCATGCGCTAAAGTTGGTCCAAAACCATGGAATTGCTCAGCGATCAGGGGGCAAGCACTGCAATCTGAGTTGTTCGGATAACTGGGAATTACTCAATTGACCACCACCGGCAATAGGCACGGGTTCACCGGACGCCTACACTTTTATGCACGGCCTGCACCTATAAATAACTTAAACCTCATATATATGTCATTAGAAACTTATAAAAAAATAAAATAGTTCAAAGATAAAGAAATCTGAAAAATATAATGTGTTTTTTAAGTATAATCTTGATTTTATTAAGTGCTCTAATAACTGAACGCTCAACAAACAAGATTGAGAGCATTATCATTATCGAGGTATTGGAAGATATTTATTTGATTTGCTCTTTTCAACGAGACAGCCATTTCTAGAAATATGATGATCTATCAAAGTATTAATAATATTACGTTTTTGAAAAATAAAAATTTTATTAGAATCTAATTAAATACTTATCTCTGGTTATTCAATATTCTAATGTAATGATGATGGTATCACTATAACTTCCTACAGATACATTTTGTCTTGCTGGAATACGGCCGTAAATAGAATATTCAGCAGTAGTTTTACCTTGGATAATACTCCCTGAACCCCCATCTCCCCATATTAAATTACGTGCAGTATCTGTATAAAGATTATAAATTAAGTAGTTATCCCCATTGATCAGTCTTCGCTCATTAAAACTACCATATCCTTCACTGAGCTTTAGAGTATAGGAAGTGCTTGTATTACAATTAATAGTAATTGTTCCAACGCTGTCATTAGAAGTCGTCTCAAATACATCATAACTACCAAAAACCACTCCACTAGAAGAAGCAGTACAATTGGCAAAAGCAGAATACGGTGCATATAGAGTAATAAAGATTATTGTGTAAGAAACATACTGGGTCAGCTTAACAATCATAGTTCGACTTCTTATATTACTTTTAACAGCAAAATATTAAAAAGAGTGGCTGTAACATACTATCTCACTGGGTTCAGATATGAGTGCATGACTATCTGAGACATTCAGAATAAATTTACAAGATTGATCTTTCCATGTGGCTTTTAAGTGATTTACTTGTTTTAAGTCAGTAAGAAAAACCTCTCCTCGCATACCCACAGGAAAATGCTCATTTTTTTCATTGGTCACTATGGCACCTACTGGTAAAGGACTCCCATCCTCCCAAACCAGACTAAAAAATGCTTCACGGGTAGAAGTAACCGGAAAGTTCAGCATCACCCCACTACGGTAGTAAGGATACACATCCATGTCCAAACTTTTAATTTTTGCATCCATAGGTAAGTCTGACTGTTCTATTCTAATTTGATTGCGTTCATAAGGTCTCAGTCTCGGAATGAGCGCCTCCCCCTTACTATTGGTTCTCGTAACTTCCTGATTTTCTGCATAAATACGGACATTAGCAAAGTCAGGTATTTTTATTATGGCAAAACTGTTATCGATGTACCGGCTAGGCAACAAAGTACCTCCAATTAAGGCCGCGCCACCTCTTACATTCGCACGAACTCCAGTTTGTCCGTTTAGGTGTGAAGCTTCAAGTTGATAAGTAGTGTAATCATTCTGATAGCTGAGAGAACCTTGTTGCTGTTTACTCTCTCCCATACCGACGCGTAGGTTATAGCCATATCCGGTGCCTACCGGCAGACTCCGTTGTACTTGAATAAAACTCTCATTTCGATCCCTCATATGGGTCGCACCTAAATTCAGATTCGTGCGAGTACGGGTACTCAAAGGAAGTGTTATAGCGGCACGCAGAGTTGTATCAGACTTATCTAGAAAATGAATTGCTGAAAGTTGCATAAAACCGATATCTAGAACCCTAAAATTATAACCTACAGTAAAAAAATCGATTTTATTCTCATCGCTATATTGCTGGCTGGTATAATTCACATTAAGAGAACCTGAACCCAAGCCTTTTATACTGGCATAGACTCTACTCTGGTCAGCGGGTAAAGACTGTCCATCAATCATCCCTAAGCGCACAAAATCTGTACTGGCGATCTTTTTATCTAAACCAAAACTGAAAATATTTCCCTGACGCTGTAATTCTAGACTGAAAAATTCACCTCGCCGATCATCTTTATAACTGGCGGCAGCAGCTAGAGAAAGCATTCCACCCCAGGGCAATACGGAATATGTTCCTAATCCTAACAATCCTTGTTCGGAAAGAGCTTGAGCATGTGTTTGTAAGGTAAACCGATTACTCAATCCTCTACGCCAAGTAGCTGCCGCCATCATACGGCCATAGTCATTGCTCGAACGACCATAATTTTCTCGAATGGCCCCAAACTCGAGTGAATACTCATTTAACCCCACACGCAACAATTGCTGACTGGAATAAAAATCTTGTGTAATAATCTTTTCACGGCCCAATATATCCCGTACAACTAATTTAGCCTGCCCGTCGCCTGTAACAGTGGGAATCTCGTCAATGCTGAAAGGACCCGGGGGTATTTCCCGCTGTAGACGCAATGCATTATTAATATAGAGGTCGACTGTAGAAGGCAAAGCCGCTTCACCTGCCATACTCATCAGTGGAAGAGTTACAAATTCAGGTTGAGTACTATAATTACTTCCCCACTGCAATCCTCCAAAACGCACTCCACCACTCCAACCTGTACCTCGACTATAAGTATCACCTAAAGTTAAGGTATGCATTTTATTTGGATCATCTTTGCGCCAATAGCTATCCAAACGTATCCATTCAGGAGAGTTAGCCACCTGATTATATTGTGCTAGAAAGTTTGTTGACCCACTACCCCACTCATTAAAAGCGACCACTTCAAATAACCCACTACTACGGACTTCCTGATCGCTACTATTTTGTATCATCGAAAGATCATAATTAAAAAATACGCCTCTGGATGAAGGGGTAAGTATTGTTTTTTTCTGCTGCAATCCATTTAAGGTGTTAGCTTTGAATAGTTTTGTGGGTGCCTGAATATCCATAGTCAGACGACGTAAGTCTATCTCTGTCTGGATACCTAGATCTTTAAGATAATAAAAATGCTCACCTTGATAATCTAAAGCTCCACTTGCAGGTAATAGTAATTGCCAAGCAGTTAAATCTCGCTCTGACAATAAAATATCTCCATTACCATCTCGCAAAGTGAATAGTGTATTACGTTGCACCTGGTTGTTTAACATAGTTTCCAACCAAAGTTCTTCAAATTCGCGTGGAGTCGTCTGCTCTAATTCTGCGTCTTTAAAAGAAGGTTTGATTGGCAAAACTGACCCAGCTGGGTTTTCTAAAGAGTGAGTGAGTTTTTCATTTATTAATAGTCCATTTTCTGTTTCAATATGGGGAGACAGGTCGACTACTAATTGATGCTTGCTACTGTCTGGGGACTGAAATTTAAATACTTTCGCTGTTATTTTTTTATTTAATATAAGTTGCAAACGAAATACATTATGAACTGTTTGAATTTCTATATTCCGAATTAAAGCATGGGGATATGAGATTGCTTTAGCCAAGGCTTCGGCTATGTTATTTTCATTAACATCCTTTAATTCAATGATTACCTGATCGGTATTCATATCAGAAAGGACTTGAAACTCAATATCGCGATCAGTTTCCAAAAGTAGTCGGTACTTATCCGATAATTTTTCATAATGAACAGCATGGATCGTAGCCGCTCCCTCTGAACTATTCGCCAAAACAAGAGGAGACGCTATTAAAATGGAAGAACTTAAGCTATAAAGCAAAAGGCCCTTCCATATCTTTATTTGCACTGGCATTGTGCTATTCCAACCGCAACTCGCTAGTGACAGTTTTACCTTGGTTTTTAATTACTAACGTCACAGTTACACCAGATAGATGAGCCATCTTAGAAGCGATAGACCACTCTCGTTGACTTCCGGGGAGAATATAAAAATTACCCTTTTGAACCAGCTCCTGACCATTTGGCAATTTCAGACGTAACTCTGTCACTTTAGCATGACCATTACCTTGGTTGTCAGCATTGAGAATAAGATCACCAGTATGACTTTGACGAATTTTCCATTTTAAATCAGCATTTGTTCGGACTTGCGCCGGTTCTACAAAAACGGGTAAGCCCACTCTCATCACTACCCTTAATCCCTGGAAATTATCAGGAATAGCGGGAGGAATTTCTTGCAAGAACAACCGGTAACTTAATTCCTGTTTTAAGTCTACTGGTCTACGCAAGCCCACTCGAATGACTTGGGTTTCCCCAGGAGAAATAGTAAAAATAGGCGGAGAAACCAGAAGATCACGAGTGACTACCTGATGAATATCCTTCCCATCTTGCTGACGCCAATCCATCAACTCAGCTTGTACGGCCGTCGGTTCATTTCCACTATTGTGAACCTTTAATGACACTACTTTTTTATCAGCCGAAAGGTTGACTATTATAGGACTGACACTAAAACCTGCAGCCAAGCTGAAATTAGCGAGAAAAAGAAAAGGTAATGAGAAAAAAATTGCCAGACCGTGAGATACGGTCCGGCATTTCATACTGCTTTTCATTAGAAGTTAATGGTAGCAGTTACAGTATCAGTATATGAACCAGCCGGTACATTCTGACCACCATTGATACGCGCATATACAGTTTCAGATTGTGCTAAACCAGTACCTGTAATAGATAATGAATCTAAAGCACTCCCCCATGGAACTACGCGGCTATTATCTTTATACAATTGATATGTCAGAAAATTAGTTCCATTCTTAAGTTTACGATCGTTATCACCTGTATCTAAATCAATTGTTGCACCTGTTCCCTTAGTGCAAACCACATTGATAGTACTTGTTACATCTAAGTTGTTGGTTTTGTTGGCAACAACATAGTCATATCCAGAAGCACTTAACGGAGCTGCATTTATCGTACAATTCGCTATAACTTCTGCAGTCATATCTAGACTAGCAATAGCTGTACCCGCTTGAGCAGATACTCCCCAACCCGCAGCCAAAGCTACAGTAGAAACAAGAGCAATTTTATTAAACAACTTGGCATTAGAAGTCTTCATGATGAACCTCGTAATTATGATAATAAGAGTTTTTTAGTTACGCTAAAATTAGCATGACCTAAGACTTTTTTGCTTGCCAAGGCGACATAACTCAAGAGAGAAAGAATATCCATCTTAAAAATTACGAAAGACGCGTGGTAACCCCTCGACCATAGGAATAAATCCTTTAGGCAGGTGGCTTTGCGTCCCCGCTTTTCAACGGGTTTGCCTTTTGCAGCATAATATGTACTTTAAGTAAATAAACAAATTAGTGTTTATACTTTATCAAAATATATGCGTATTGTTTTAATTTGTAAATAGCGTGCTACAAATGTCCACGCTTACATTATATAGCTATCATTACTCAGAATGGCATTATTAGTTTCTTTAACATTACAATTTTTACCTTAAATCAAATACTTAATAATATTAAACTTTTTTATACTCAAAATTATCCTATCAAAAATAACCCCTTAAATAAAATTATTTTATTTAAATTTTCATATAAATACCCTAAAAATGAATCAGAATTAAAAAACTCCATTCTATTTATTACATTTAGGTTAAGTTTTAGATATATTATAAAATTGTAAATTATCTCCTTATTGTTCTTAAACTTATAATTGAATCATTACTCTGAATTTAATTATATTTAAGTATTTATAATAAAATTATTAAAGACGGTTTATTCTGCATAAAATGCTTACTTAATGATCTAATTTGCTCCATTTAAGCACAACATTAATTAAGTTTAAGACCAGATAATTGTTAATTATTTTTATTAAGTGCAATCAAGTAGTCTGACATAATATGTATATAAACTATTTAAAAAATTTCAACTCATATAAGTTATTAATTTAATTTAGTAATCAACATCAATTCATCCATTTTTCATGAATAATACTCAATATTATTGCTTATTAAACATGCAACATGGTGATTAAAAAATGAACATTACAGTGATTTGTATTTTAATTTTGAAATATTTTGCCAATGAAAATACTTCTATTTTATATATTATAAAAATCAGAAACTAGCTGTAGTTTCTTCATGCCTCCCAAGGCGCTTTAATTTTTACCACACTCTCCAGTGTGGTTTTTTTTGCTTACACTCATACTAAAATAAAAAAAATTAAATATAAACAACATCCTATTAATTAAAAATTTAGTAAATTTAATTATTTAAATTCATAATAATTGACTCGAAATTTTTTCACTAAGCATTCTAAAATAAAATTTCAAAGAGATATGTCTTGAGGTAATTTTACTTGATTTATCTTAAAAATTAATGACGAGTAAAAAATACTGATTCTTAAAAATTAAAAATTAAATAGTTATTGAAACTACAAGTGAATATATGTTAAGAATATTTATATATTGTAATTAAGCATTTTAAGACACTTACTCTTATATTCAAAAAATGGGCAGGTTAATTAAAATGAACATTTAATAACCAAATTCTTAATAAAATTAAGTTATTAAATACAAATTAAAATCTATATAGCAGCATAAGTTAATTTTCATGGGGGAAATTATGCAACGTATTCTTATAGTCGATGACTCACCAACAGAAGTATTCTATTTTAAAGAAATTTTAATCAAGTATGGGTTTGACGTTATTGAAGCGCTGAATGCTACTGATGGCATTAGACTAGCACAAAGCGAGTTACCAGATCTCGTGCTTATGGATATAGTAATGCCAGGAGTAAATGGTTTTCAAGCTACGCGTCAAATTGCTCAGAATCCAACGACAAAACACATTCCTATTGTGATTATCAGTACAAAAGATCAGGAAACTGATCGGGTCTGGGGAAAACGACAAGGAGCTATTGATTATTTAACGAAACCTATCGAAGAAAAAAATTTAATTAATGTGATTAATACTTACATAAAAGCCGAATAATTTTTATAGTAAATCATCAATTTATTGAATGGCTTTGTTACATAAAGATTTAAAAGCTAACTTTTCTCTAAGTGGATTAAATTAAAGTCACAACTTGAGTATGAGGTCTACCTAATTCGGTGAATCTATTGAGCACCACTATACGTGCATAGATTTTATTATCTGAGTTTGGAAGCTCCTTATATTCAATTTGTCCCATAGTAATTTAATATAATACATCTTTTTTCTATTAACCATCGTCGGTAATATCCCGATAGTGTGTACTAAATTAAATAGACACCTATTTATGGACTTAAAGATAATCTGGATTGCCCCACTCTCCTCTCCTAGACAAATATCGTCTATTCTTTTGCATACGAGAAACCATTATGAGTGGATAACGATATAGCTCAGTTATTCGATTGTTAAAATTCTGAAGCTGACCGATTATATTGTATTGAAACTACTACTAAGATTCATGTCGATTGTGTCTGTATTTAGAGTTTTACTGATAGAAGTGGCCGTACTTCTCAACACCTTTCCTTCAATTGATTGGAGCTAAGGTATTGCAAGGTTTCGAGCCCTATCAAGTTTTTTCAAAAATTTAAAATTTTTATATTAGAGCTAGTTAAGAATTAACGTGACTTAATAATTCGGGTACAGAGATAAACCATTGCTGAAAAACTTGAATCAATTTTATCACTTAGTATTCTAATTCTTTTGAACTCTTATAACTTACAAAATTAACTCTTCAAACAGGTGCCTCCATTTGTATATTTGATGATTTATTTCCCGTTATACTTTCCTGTTTGATTTTCGTGGAATTATAGCTTTGACCTCACCTTTATCAAGCTTTTTCAATACCTCTTGCGCATCAAATTCTTTGTCTGCTAAGTGCATCGAAATCTATTTTAAGTAATGCGCAGAGTTTGATGTCAAATTGACATATAACGGAATCTGTCAATTATTGGCAAGCAGTTGCATACATCCAGAAACTGAAATCATTAAATACTTAAAACGTGATCTCGCTAATATTGCCTTAGGCAGTAAAGATAACCATACATGCAATAAGGTTATTTAAAGAACGGAACAAGGTTCTGTTCAATTGATTCCGGTATTTGTTTTGCCCCAATGTGGCTACACCCCGATGGCATCACACGTACTACATGCTGGAAACGGGATCCTCAAGGCGGTTCCCCTGTATGCGCCTCTGTAATTAAATAAACTGCTGAGGTGAGTTCAGTCTCAGAGATATTTCGTTAAGTACTCAAGCAACACATACCCATGTATGAAACCTTGCTTTCGCATATAGACTGCATCTATATGAATTCTGAAATTATTGAAAATAGTACAGTATGCATCAGCAACATTTGTCAGCAATTAAACGAGCTCTAAGATGGATAAACGATTTAAGGCTTTAAGCCCAATTGAACAGATCCAAAGACGTCAACAGGAGGTGGAGTATTGAGCAACATCCAGAGTAGAAATCCATAAGGGCGCTAAGTTTTTGCGTACCGAGCTCCATCTAACTTTGCAAGAGAGGGCGAAGATTACAGAGATCGCCTTCCAGGCTTTACAGAAGTTAGAACAGAAAGATTGAAACCCTCCCCTGCTATTTATATCGAAAGTTTTGGTTTGACTTTATCTGTCAAATGCAATTTGTAGTTCGTTTAAATAAAATTGATTAATACTTAGGCTATTTAATATAAATTGAAGGACTGAAGCTGTCATGACATTATTTTTAATACTACTAAATTTGGCTTAGAAGGTAGCTGCTGACCATGTATAGAACCCATCCATTGCTATAGCTTCTACAGTGAGGGCTAGCAAATTTGGTAGATTCAGAGGATATAAATGGATTTATCACTACTCAATTTTTTGGCATTGCTCATCGGAACTTCTGGTTCGCCACTACTCTCTTGTATAAGATTCAAGTTGAAGCATTTGACAGAACTGAACCAAAGTTAAAATTAGGGATTACTTCTTCTGTATGATCACTGATGAGAGATTTATGCAGCTTCTAATGGTCTAGACGATGTAGATGTATCCAAGGGATGAACCGCTAAAGATATTTTTATGATCAATATAAATCTCCTCCACTACTCTTGATATGCTCAACCTATCTACTCCAGAGGAAATATACAAAATGAAAAAAACGTTTGGGTTTTACTCTTAAATTAATATGTTGTTTAGAATTTAATGAATGCAGTGCAAAAGGCTAAAAATTTAGTGTGAAGTGGACCTATCTCAATGATTGAAGTTAGATAACTTAAGGGTATTAAAAGTCTCAAAGTTAAATTAGTCAATTTTCCATTTTATAAGGCTAGTCGTTTAAAAGACTGCTCTTAAACTGAAAGAACTTTAGTGAATGCAGTATTGAATTTGATCCTAAAATAGAACACTTTAAAAACTCTTCTAAGTAATCAACTTCTTTTTTATTATGACTATTTTATTCGCAGATATTTCATCGTCTGTTTATGCCGGTTTTTCACAAAGATAATTTTGATATTTACTACCCTAATATTTCCTCTTCATTTGCGCCTAGACGCACTATTTTATATTTTAAGCTTTCCTGTGTAAATTATCGAAATCAGCCTCTCACGAGAAAATAGAAGCATTATGCAGCACACTTATACAAAACTTATTTTTTTGACCACTTTCTTATCTTTCCTCAACAATAAGAAAAAATAATTTTAAATTGGTAAGAAACCTAAATAATTAAAATAAACTATAATTATGAAACCAACAATTTTCTAGCAATCATATTTTTCGATTTTCGTATACATCAATCGCTATCCTCAAAAGTAGGCTGCTGATTGAAGCTAAAAAAGTGTAGCAAATTGCTACACTTGTTTTTTTGATTGGACCAGGATTTTTTTCAGCAGACTTTCCAATTCTTGTAAATTTTGATCATCAAACTCACTCATTTTTAATGACACTTTTAAAGTGTTGTGATCAAACTTGATATTACCTGCGATCTTTCCATCATATTCAATTTTATGCAGGATTGAGGTTTTAATCGGTTCTTTGGTTTCTGTCGACTTAAGAATTTTTTCAGCCAATAAGGCCAATTTTGTTTGTTCTACTTCTTTTTTCAAGAGTTTGGCCCAAGCATCTAACAAAGCTTTTTTAGCATTGTTGTAATTATCTTCATAGTCGGATAAAAACTTTTTTACTGCCGTGGCTGCTGTACGTGCCAATAAGGTCGGTTGTTGCTCTAAATCAGCAATCAACTCTTGAGGTAGTTTTTCAAAAGATAAATATTTATACATATCCTCACGGTTCATGCCTAAGGACTTTGCGAGTTTTTGCTTATTCTTTTTCAATTTTTCATTCAAAGAGCTCAACCCGACATAGATTTCATAATCGGTTAAATCTTCTCGTTTTAAGTTTTCCGCTAAAGTTAAGAGTGCAACTTCCTCATCTGATGCGTCTATAACGATCACTTCAATGGTATTTTTATTGAGAACCTGATGTGCCTTCAACCGTCGTTCACCAGCGATTAATTCATATTTATCCTGCACACGCCGAACCGCTATCGGTTGTAGTAATCCAATTTCGTCGATTGATGCTGCCAAGTCTTCAATATCTTGCTGATTAAAGATTTTTCGTGGTTGATTAGGACTAGGCTGAATATCTGTAATTTGTACATTACGACGTAATTCTTTCACATCATTGACATGCTCTTTCTGAGCTTGTTGATGTTTTTGAGTATTTTGCTGAAGACGTTGTGCCAACAGTTCTTTTGTACTTACCATAATATTCTCAGAGTGCTTTTATTCAACACGATTGATAATTTCTTTTGCTAGTTCTTGAAAAGCTTTACGAACCTTAGCATTTTTATCTACAGCTAATAGTGGTTGTTGCAAAATTGCGGCTTGATTAACTTTAGTACTCATCGGAATTGTGGTTTTTAGTAATTCACCGACCTGACTTAACGCTTCATCTCTAATCAGTTTACATACATTTTGACGTTCATCATGTTTAATCAATAAAGCGCCTAAAAGTTTTAATTCAGGATTAACACGTCTTATTTTACTTAAATGGTTAATTAAGTCAGTCACACCGTATAAGCCATATTGTGAACCTGATTCAATGGGTACCATGACATGCGTGGATGCCGCCAATGCATTACTGGTGAGAAGTTTTAAGCTAGGAGGACAGTCAATGAGGATGAAATCATATAACCCTTTTAACAGTTCCAATTTAGTAGCCAGTTCTTCAGATGGTCTTGGAGAATCATCTTTGAGTTGATCTTCAGTTTTACCTAAAGTTAGAGAACCATAAATTAAAGAAACATTTTTGAAATTCGTTTCTTCTTCTAAAGCTTCAGATAATAGACTTAAATCACCTACCAGTAATTCAGCAGAGGTTGTTTCAACTTCACTGGGATGTCTTGATCCAATATGTAGACTTGCGTTTGCTTGGGGATCTAAATCAATCACCAATACTTTGTTGCCCAAGTCTGCCAGTTCTGATGCCAGATGAACGACAGTGGTCGTCTTTCCGCAACCACCTTTATGATTTGCCACAGCAATGATTTTAGTCGACTTACTTGTCATAATAGACCTCACTTGAGTTATTGTAATATAAAGAACTTTGTAGCAACTTGCTACACCTTCTTTACGCTACGTTGAAGTTATAATCTGAACTTGATTAAAAAACAAACATATTCTTTTTTTTATTAAATATAGCTAGCTAATTATAATTAGTATTAATTTATATAATTAGTTAATTATAATTAGAGTTCTTTTTTATTATTAAAAATCAATATCTTATGATTTTAAAAGTGGAAGACTTGTCACTGAAAAGTGGAAGGTTTGTCACTGAAAGGTGGAAGGTTTGTCACTGAAAGGTGGAAGGCTTGTCACCGAAAAGTGGAAGACCTGTCACTGAAAGGTGGAAGACTTGTCACTATGGTGGAAGACTTGTCACTGCTTTAAAATAAAGTTTAAATTTATAATATAAAATTATTTAAAAACAAATTCTTAATCTGTTGATAAGTGAGTTTATTTGGCTCTAAAGGTGGAAGACTTGTCATTTTAATATTTTTATACTGTGGATAACCTGTTTGTTCGTAATTTCATCAAGGATATTGTCTTTTTTCATTTCTGGGCCAGCTAAAAGTGGAAGGTTTGTCACTATTAAGGTGTAATTTTAATTATTTATTCCACTTTAAGAGGATGTTTAACGCATTCTTTTGGTTTTTAAGCGCTTTAAAAGTGATTGAGAAATAGTAAAAGTGGAAGCTTTGTCACTTAAAAGTGCAATATTATTTTAATTTTCCACTTTAAGTTTAAAAAGTGTTTTAAATAACAAAACAAAGTGACATGGCTTCCACTCTTAGCTTTTGTTTTGCTTGCTTCTTGTTCACTAGTGTATATCGTCTAGTTAAAAGGGTGGATAATTTGCATAGGATTCCACTTTTGTGTATAACATGTAGAAAAGTACTTTTATTTTCCACTTATGAATAATCTGAATGAAAAACAAGAAATAGAATATTTACCTTATTGTATTGGGAATATTCGACATAATGGAGTGGTTAGTACCAGCAACCGCCTAATTCGGCCAATTGAATTGTCATCCAATGAGTACAAAGCGCTCCTTTATGCGATGGCGGTCGCGAATTACGGTGAAAAAAATAATCAAGATCGAGAAATTACCGAGCAAACTTATATTTATTTGCATAAAGATGATCTAGGAGAATTGCTGGGTTTAGATAAAAAAAACTCGATCAATGTCGCAATTGACCGGATCTATAAAGAGTTGTCATCGCGTGTTGCCCATTTTGTGATTGAGGAGTCTTTAGATGACAGCAAACGAAAAGTAAAAAAAGTACATTCTGTGGTGCCTATTATTCGGGAGTTGCGTTGGGAAGATGACGCCAAAAATGCCTTGCAGATTCGCTTTACCAGTGAAGTACTGCCTTATTTTACCCGTCTGGCAAGTGGGAACTTTACCACTTACCAATTGAAGGATTTATTTGCTTTAGACTCGGTGACCAGTATGAGTCTGTACTCCTACTTTATTAAAAATGAGTTCAAGTATGCCAATCAGGATTCATATGAAGTTGAGCTGTCACTGGAAAATATCAAGGCATTAACCGATATTGGTGAGAAGAAATATGATCGTTGGGTTGATTTCAGACGTTATGTATTAGATAAAATTGTTGAAGAAATTAATGAAAGAACCAGTCTGAAGCTGGAATATGACACCATTAAGAAAGGACGGCCTATTGTAGGTGTCCGGTTTAAAATTACTAGTAGACATACTGAAGTTATTACTCCTCAGAGCAATGAAAAGACTCAAATCTATCTTGATGTAGATTTTGACGATAATGCCATCGTGAAAGAGTTGGGTGCAAAATTCGATATGACGGTTCGGTCTTGGTATATTCATGCCAATGATCCGAATTATAAACAGTTCAGCAAGTGGTTCAAAACTGAAGGCTGTTTAACCGATTCTCAAGCCAACGTCATTGTGAACGATATTATATTCCAAATGGATTTTGCTGTGACCGGCGTATCCATGAATGATTTCAAAAAAGAGATGAAATATAAGTTAAAAAATGATCCCCACTTTGTTCAAGGAAATCGAGGGCGTCTGAATGAAATTTTCGGGAAAGAGATTATTTAAAAGGTGTAGCAACTTACTACACATTTTTTAGCGATAGATATAATTTAATTGGCGTAATAGTTTTAATTACCAAAATTAAAATCACTAATCCAGTCATTCGGGAAAAGGTTTTTAATAAGCAAGCTAAACACCCTCAGTATTAAGAAATAAAAATATGAACTTGGACTGACTGGGGTTTACTACAATAGCTATAAAGCTACTTTGGAATATAACCAATATTTGAAATGAAATGATGAGGGAAGTGAATTGGAGAATCAAATTCTGAGGTTCACTTTCTTTAAAAAATTGTCGGGAAAATGTACAGTTCTTTGCACTGGATCAACAAAATCCTGAGCATATGTTCTATAGCAAAAAAAGTGAAAAGAAAGTTATTCTTTCCCTGTAAAATAGCCTAAGTATAATTGTGATTTTTAAATTAAAGTAATTTCTTAAAATTGACCTAAAAAAAGAATATAAACATCCGAAAATAAATAAGTCTTCGTAAAGAATAATTTTTTTTCTAACTATAAGCTTAATTTATTAATCCGAATGGCTGAGCCTATGCGAAATGATATCTGCAGCCATGAGTAATGCTTATTTTAATAACTGAAGTAATGATTGGACTGTTACTTCAGAAGAAGAGGAGGGTTATCCAGAAAAGAGCAATCTATCCACTTCAACATGCATTTGCTGATCCTCTGCTTTGGAATAGTTACCCCATTTTCCTTAAGAACATCTTCTACCAGAAAAGCAACTATTTCAGTCAGGTTCACTGTGGTTTCCTGGGTATTACTAAACCTGTGACTGACAAGCTTACCTTTCTACATGGCTTGTTCAATCAAAACAATTGAATGTTTATCTTCTACTAACTCCCACAATGAAAGTGCCATATTTTTCTAAAAAAAATAATCAACTAAGTTAAAAGAGCAGCTTTTTATGGTTAAGTGACTGGAACAAATAAAGAACCTTATTTCAATTTTAGATTCTCAGATGAAGTGCAATAGAGTGATGCAAACCCTTCAGGTTAAGCACAGGATTAATGTTCTGACCTTCGCTGCAAATTCTCCACTTCATACGATTCTTTAAATAACACATCTTAAGACCTATTCACAACAGCAACAGAAACTATGAATGGCTCTAAGATCCAGAAAAAAGAAATGTACTGTAATTACATGCTAAAATCGCAAACAGTCGTAAAAACCAATGATATAAAGCCGGCACTCAACTGATGAAGGAAAATGCACTGATTATCTTTAGTGAATTAAGTTGGTAAAAAATTATTTAAAACCAAAACAACAAAAGTGATATTAGAGATGATTTGTCAGTATTAAAAACAATGCTCCCCTATAAAAGCGAGAACGCAGAGGGTATGGTATGTATACCAGCCAAATTTTTTCATGGTGGTGAAAAGTAGAATAGATTTATCTATAAGAGGAGGGGTAGAAATGCAGTGCCTACACTTTATCGAAGGGATTAAAAATTTTTAGGTGCATGCTGTTGCTTGGGCAGAAGCGTCAAGCAGTAAGAATCGCTGTCCTAGGTCTGAAAAAATGTAAGTTAAAAATTTATAAGGAGTTATAAAATGGGAAACATTAAGCAAGAAGTGCATCTAAGCGATATAGATATCGGAATTTCTAAAGAGAATCGTGCTCAAATTGTCAAAGATCTTTCACGCTTACTCGCAGATAGTTATACCTTATATCTAATGACACATAATTTTCATTGGAATGTAACTGGTCCTCAGTTTAACAGTTTACACACCATGTTTATGACTCAATATACTGAACAATGGAATGCATTAGATGTTATTGCTGAGAGAATTCGCGCATTAGGATTTCCTGCTCCAGGAACCTATAAAGAATTTGCATCTTTAACCGCAATTAAAGAGGTCGAGGGTGTACCTAAAGCCCAAGAAATGGTCAAGCTTTTAGTCAATGCGCATGAAACTGTCGCACGCACGGCCAGAGGAATTTTTTCAATTGTGGAAAAAGCAAATGATCAGCCCACTGCAGATATGTTAACACAGCGACTTGATGTGCATGAAAAGACAGCTTGGATGTTAAGAAGTCTCTTAGAAGAGTAGAAAATTAGCGTTAGTCTGCCAATGATTTATAAACATGAGCAGAGGTTATGTTTACTTTAATAAGAATGTTTAGCTTTTGTTGATATCTCATAGCCGAGATTGATAGGAAGAGCGAAGTTTAGTATCAGACATAGGGTAAAGTGAGTTTTGTTTATCGACTTAAGTTTATTTATGCCCTATTTTTTATTCACTGATAAAATCAATTGTGAATTGCTATCACGCTTATAAATATCAAATTGTCAGCAAATAGAGCTAAGCTAGACTTTGGTCAGATGGGATTCGTTCTTCTGCATCCCATCGACAATACGTCAAAATGAGATTGGAAATGACAACTGAGAATTTGGCTCAAAAGCACCCTTTATATATTCCTTATGCGGGTAATACCCTTTTAGAACTGCCTTTGTTAAACAAAGGCTCTGCATTTACTGAACAAGAACGTAGTCACTTTAATTTGTACGGCCTTATTCCCCATGTAATTGAAAGCATTGAGGAGCAGAGCCAGCGTTCCTATCAACAGTATTGTGCTTTTAATGATGATATTAATAAGCACATTTATCTGCGTAATATTCAAGACACCAATGAAACTCTGTTTTATCACTTAATTGAACATCATTTAAGTGAAATGATGCCGATTATTTATACACCTACAGTAGGGGAAGCGTGTCAGCGTTTCTCTGATATTTATCGCCGGCATCGCGGGATTTTTATCTCTTATCCCGATCGAGCACATATTGATGACATTTTACAGAATGTGAATAAAAAGAATGTCAAAGTCATTGTGATTACTGACGGTGAACGCATTTTAGGTTTGGGTGACCAAGGTATTGGCGGGATGGGCATTCCGATTGGAAAACTGTCTTTATATACCGCCTGTGGAGGAATAAGCCCAGCTTATACCTTACCGATTACTTTAGATGTCGGAACCAACAATCCGCAGTTACTGAATGATCCTATTTATATGGGCTGGAATCAACCGCGTATCAGTGGCGATGAATATTATGAATTTGTTGACCATGTGATTGCAGCCATTCAGCGCCGCTGGCCAAAAGCCCTCATTCAGTTTGAAGATTTTGCCCAAAAAAATGCGATGCCTTTGTTAAGTAAATATCGTCATCAAATCTGTTGTTTTAATGATGACATTCAAGGTACGGCTGCCGTGTCTGTAGGCAGTTTGATTGCAGCCTCGCATGCAGCAGGAAAACAACTGAAGGATCAGACGATTGCTTTCTTGGGGGCAGGGTCAGCGGGTTGTGGAATCGCGGAACAAATCGTGGCACAAATGATTACTGAAGGCTTAACCGATGCACAGGCGCGTGCCCGGGTTTATATGGTTGATCGTTTTGGATTAATCACTGAAAATCAGCCGAATTTGCTTGATTTCCAACGCAGGCTTGCGCAAAAACCTGAAAATGTGGCACATTGGGGTAATGCGGAGGAAATTATTTCTTTATTGAATGTGGTACACAATGCCAAACCAACGGTGTTGATCGGTGTATCTGGTCAATCCGGTTTATTCACTGAAGAGATCATTAAGACGCTCGCTGCCAATTGTGAACGTCCGATTGTCTTGCCATTGTCAAATCCGACTTCACAAGTTGAAGCCGTGCCAGCAGATATTTTGCAATGGACCGAAGGCAGGGCACTCATTGCGACCGGCAGCCCATTTGCGCCTGTAAATTATCAGGGCAAGATTTACAACATTTCGCAATGTAATAACTCTTATATTTTTCCTGGTATTGGTTTGGGGGTGATTGCTTCAGGTGCAACTCGAATAACTGACAGTATGCTGATAGCATCGAGTAATACCTTGGCCGCATGTTCACCTATGTTACAAAATCCAGAAGCAGATTTATTGCCTGATTTGAATGAAATACAACAGGTTTCTAAAATTATTGCGTTCAAAGTGGCTAAGGCAGCTATGGATGCTGGTGTTGCACCTGTAATTTCTGATGAGTTGTTAACTCAAGCAATCGAGGCAAATTTCTGGAAGCCCACCTACCGTACTTATAAGCGGGTGACATTCTGATTCGATGTAAATATAGCTTCAGGTTCCTATAGATGGATCGTTTTTAAGATTAAACCGAGTTATATAAATAGCTCGGTTTTTTTAAATAAAGCGTCATCCATCTAGCTGCTGATTGAACTTGAAATAAGGTGGTTGTCTAGAATCGTGATATATAAATTGCATTGAAATAAAGGATTAAGCTTTAAAAATTTAAAGCAGATCAATCACGCTCTCTTTAAATAGTTTAATGAATACTTTCATGTTTTTGTAATTAAAAACATAAATAATCAAGTTTATTACAAATCAATTTATTAACTCATTTTGCAAATATGTTATAAAGTGTAAACATGGACACAATAATGCGAGACTGCGTTTTTGAAACAGATTCTCCTGGCCCTTAAATTAAATTTGCGTAAACTGATCCTGATTTCGACTATTGTCAGTGTTTCATGCTTGTTTATTGTTTCTATATGTATTCTCAATTATGTGATTAAAGATCAACTCATTCAGAACTCGCTTTCAGTCAATGAAAAATATGCCTCAAAGGTTGCCACCAGTGCAGATCAGCATTTCGATGATATGCTCAAAGAATTAAAGTATAGTGCTGACCTGTTAGGACAGAATTTTTCTAATCACCAATTAACACAAGAAGAAGCAAAGCGGCTTAAAAATCAATCCAACAAATTTAATAGTTTATTAATTGTTGATAAGCAAAGAAGAGTCGTCTCTTTTGCACCGCAAAGTTTGAATCTGAGTACCCAAATTTTATATAACACAGTGGGAATTACTGAATCCTTAAAGCATAAAACGACTTATATTTCTCCTCCCTATTGGTCAATTAAACATAATCTCGTTGTACTGCTATCTCAACCTATTTATGACCAAAATAAAAATTATTATGGCATGATTGGCGGCACGATTTATTTACAAAAGAATAATCTGATTCAGAACATGCTTTCCACTGAGTATGACTTTAAAAAAAGTTATATGTATGTTATTGATCAGGATAATCGAATTATTTTTCACCCTAATCCGAAAAGAATTGGGGAAAAAATTATTAATAATAATGGTCTAGACTATATGGTGCGTACACGGATGGGAAATATCCGGTTAATCAATAGTCGTGGGGTCGAAAATCTGGCGGGTTTTGCATATATTCCGAGTGTGAACTGGATTGTAGTTTCCCAGCAGCCAACCGAAGAGTTGTTAAAGCAAGCCAATACAATTCTTTTGAAAGTTTCAGTTGGCATTTTTATTTTTTATTTTTTTATATTTTTTATTGTCTGGCGATTGTCGCGCTTTATTTCTTCACCTTTAAATAGTTTAGCTAAAATGGCCAGTATGCTTAATCAGCCAGACATTCAAGACAAAATCAGACAAGTTGATCCTTGGTATTTTGAAGTACTAAAATTTAGAACTTCTTTGCTCCTCAGTTCACAAGTGTTCAGTGAAAAGATTACTGAATTGCGTCAACATGTAAATACTGATCCACTGACGGGTTTGTATAATCGACGCGGTATGCAACTCTTCTTAAAAGAAGTGGTGAGTTTAAGAAGAGATTTTGCTGTTCTTGCAATTGATATTGATTTTTTTAAGAATGTTAATGATAGGTATGGCCATAATCAGGGGGATGTTGTTTTAAAAACCCTGACCAGCTTTATGAAAAATAATTTCAGGGACGAAGACATTTGTTGCCGGGTAGGAGGAGAAGAGTTTATTGTCTTAATGACTACTTCAGATCCTAAGGTAGCTTACAATGCTGCGGAACGTTTAAGAAAAACAATGGAATCAAGCAATATCAATTCTATTGGTCCGATTACGATATCTATTGGAGTCGCATTTTGGCCTAAACACTCACACGATGTGACCGAGGTTTTTAAAATGGCGGATAATAAGCTTTATCAAGCTAAAAATAGTGGCCGTAACTGTATTTGTTATTAGAGAGTGGAACTGTATTTATTTTCATAATAATTCAATCTATTCATAACTCAGCTTGAGCTCGTTAAGGGGAGCAGGTTTAGCAAAATAGTAGCCTTGAAAATGGTCACATTGATATTCTCTTAGAAACTGAGCTTGAGCTTGAGTTTCTATGCCTTCAGCAATCACTTGTAATCCTAGTTTATGAGCCATAACAATAATTGCCGCAACAATAGCGCCATCTTTTTCATTTTCAGGTAAATGTTCAATAAAACTACGATCAAGTTTTATCTCATCAATAGGTAAAGTTCGTAGATAACTCAGACTAGAATATCCAGTTCCAAAGTCATCCACTGAAACTCTTACACCCAGTTCTCGGACTGTTTTTAAAATTTCTAATGATCGGTCAGCACCCGCAATTAACATGGTTTCAGTGACTTCAACTTTTAACAATCGAGGCGGTAACTGGGTTTCTGCTAGCGTTTGCTGTAGTTCTTGCAAAAAACCACTACGTCTAAATTGCAAGGGAGAAAGATTGACTGCTACACTGAGATGAGTCCCATGCTTGTTATTCCAATCTACCATATCCAGACAAGCCTGCTGTAAAACCCATTGACCGATCACTACAATTTGACCGGTTCTTTCAGCAAAAGGAATAAAGTCTGCGGGAGAAATAATCCCTTTCTCAGGATGCTGCCAACGGATTAATGCTTCTACACTTTTAAGCTGTCCTGTACTGGCATTCACAATCGGCTGATAAACCAGTCTAAACTGCTTTTCCTCTAACGCGACCATTAATTCATGACGCATTAGCACATAATCAATTTTAGGGGTAAGGGTAGAGTTAAAAGCATACCAATGCCAAGTATTTCCACCTTCTTTTTTTGCTTCGCTCATGGCATGAATAGCATGATGGAGCAATTGTTTAGATTTTTCTACCTGAGGGTCATCGTCTGCAATGCCAATACTGGCACTAATATGGACTTTGTGGCCTTGAATATCAAAAGGCACAGATAAGCCTTTTAATATTTTTTCGGCCATCACGATAACTTGTTTTAGGTCCTCACATCTATTCAGCAGGATAGCAAATTCATCACCTGAAAAATGAGCGACTAAATCATCTTCTGGAATAATATGCCGCAAACGATTGGCTACAGCAATAAGCAGTTCATCACCTACTACATGTCCCAAGCTTTGATTTAAAGGTTGGAAATCATCCAGATCAACATACATAATAATCAAAGATTGAGGACGATTATGTTGTATGCAAAAAGCCACTTCAAGTGCTTTTTCAAAAGCATGATGATTCATTAATCCGGTTAAACTGTCATGATTTTGTTGGTGGGCTCTATATTCTATATTTGCTCGTTGCTGGGTAATATCTTGCTGAATTCCAATAAAATGCTTGCAACGTTGTTGCTCATCAAACACGGGGGCGAGTACCAGCTGATTCCAGAACCAGCTGCCATCTTTGCGGTAATTTTTGATGGTGACCTGAATTTCTTGCTGCTGCTGAATCGCCTCTCGAATTTTATTTAGCGTTTCAGGATCGGTATCGGCACCTTGCAGAAAACGACAATTTTTCCCCAAAATTTCTTCTTTTGTATAGCCGGTTAGGCTTTCAAAAGCAGGATTAATATACTCGATAGCCTGGTCATCGGAAGCTCCGGTTAATATTATTCCATGAGGATTAGCATCCACGCTGCGTTTAAGAAGATGTAGAAACTCTTCGCTTATCCGCCGATCGGTAATATTACGTGCGATACTAAATATGCCAACCACCTGTTGAGCCTGTTTAATCGGTAAATAAGTCAGATCTACCCAGTAGTTCTCTCCTAAACTATTAACCGCCTGTATTTCAAGATGTTGTCCTACGCCTTGTACAGCTTGCTCAAAAGCACTTTGTGTTATCGCCCGATATTCAGGACAAACCAACTGGGAAAAATGTAAACCTTTACTTTGTTCAAGACTAAATTTGGTTAACTCTTTAGAGGCTAAATTGTTATCAATAATAATCCCATTTAAATCATGTTCAAAAATGGTATCCGGATGATAGGTAAAGAAAGAACGATATTTATCATTCAATGCAAGGGTATGTTGACGTTCTTGATTCAAATCTATGCTTAAGGCAATGAGCGATGCGGCATGACGAAGTAATTTAATTTCAATCTTGGTCGGAATTTTAGGGGAGGGATAATAAGTTCCAAAAGTACCATATAGTTTCCCGTTTGCATTAATAATAGGTGTCGACCAACAGGCATTTAGTTGATCTTGCTGCATAAACTGCAAAAAAGAAGACCAGTTTTGGTGGGTAGCTAAATTTTCACAAATAATTAATTTTCGATAAAAAGCTGCGGCCCCACAGGCACCTATATGGGGTCCTATTTTTAAATCCTTCATCGCTTCTTTATAACGATCAGAAAAATGCTGTTTACCACTGATCAGATTTAAAGTTTGTTCGGCTTCTGAGTACAACATAATAGATACCATTGACTCTGGTATCCGTGCTTCTAACCATTGACTGACCGTATCAAAGATGACTGTTAAGTCGGCATGCTGCCCGATTAAATTAAAAATAGATTGAGTATCCAAATAACTCGCTGTCTGACTCATCTAGTATCCCATCCTTGAGTTGTATTACTCATATTTGCTAGATTCTCAACTGAAATTCTTTAAATTAGATCCAAATATTGAGTACCAATCTCACTTAAATAATATAACAAAATTGTGATAAACCTCATATACAATTATCTGTATGTTTGTGGAAGGATTAATGCAGGTGATAAAAACCATCCTAGGCTAGACATGTGTATTGGTGAAGAGCGACAATTTTTTAGACACTTGTTAGTTATACTAAATGAAATCAATTAAGAGATTTTGACAACTTGGTTTTTCCCTTTCTGGATTCAGGAGATTTAACAACAATTTGTCAAAATAGACTACACCTCAAAATAATGTTATAGCAGCCAAAATCTGAACCTACAATCAATGTTTTAGAAGCTGTAAAACATCATTTTAGGGGCGGTTATAAATTTATATGTGACACTAAAATGCCAGTCGATTGGACTGGCATTCTAAAATTCAAAGAATAGAATTAATTCACTCAAAAGCATTACCTTGTTATAAGGTCTTCCATTCTCTTCTCGCATCTTCTGCATTTCTGTTCAAAATCACATTTTCATCCTTGATTTCACTTACCCAGCTTAAGGGAATAATATGGTGCTCATTATTTTCATCATCACTTCTTGTCAATTTAATCGAGTCTTGACCTTCTAAATGGTCTACTTTGCCTATTTGAGTACCACATGAAGCGATTACTGAAGCATGTTCTTTGATCTCATTTGGATTGAAATTATTCATTATAATTGCCTATTTATAGAAGCCGAGATACACAGTCTACGCAATAAAAAATCGGATATGTGTAAGGGTTATCAGGGTTTGAGTTTTTCTGAGTTAATAATGTAAGTGTGAAAAAGAAATGTAGAATTAATAGAAACTGAAAACTTATTGGGGAGGCTAGAGACCTAAATCTCTTAGTAATCGAGTATCTAAAATTTTAGATAATTTACAGAAATTAAAACAGAATACTTCTATTTGGGAAGAACATAAAAAAGCGCAGATATTAAATCTACGCTTTTTTAATAATTTGAAAAAAATTATAGAAATTTTCTAATTATCTAGACGTGAATCGTCCCTGTTCATCACGTGGTGGAGTTCTACCTGAGCCTCGGCCACCTGAACGGCTGCCACGATCATCGTCGTCGTCATCACGGCTGCGACCCCGACCACCAGAGCGACTACCGCGATCATCATCGTCATCACGGCTGCGACCCCCCGGCCACCTGAATTATTATCGTTTATATGACTACGTGTACCTGCTTCACGGGCCTCCTCTGAAGTAAACTCATGAGCATTTCCACTTTCATGCGCGGCTTTGCCACCCTGACTGGCTATTTCACGTTGTCTTTCTGGATCCATACTTGCAAATCCACGATTTGAACTATTATCTGTATCATTTTCATTATTTCGAGTCGCCATATCTATAGTATCCTTTCATTTTTATTCGCAAAAGGTAAATAGCCTGTACACGTTAAGAGAAATAAATTTAATAAGGAATCCAGCAGGTGTATCGAAATTTATTAATGTAAAAATAAGATTTATTTTTTATATGAGAAACGGTGAGTTAAAAAATGATGAGTGATTCCTGTTTACTATAAGCAACATTAAAGTCCCCTATATTTACTCAAGTATAAATTAGAGCAAAAATTATAAATATTTTAGTGAAACTTCCACCAATTTTCCTCTGTATTTAGCAGAAGGGTATATATATAAAGTACAGTTTTATATTCGTTTAAGTATGAACTCTTTAGAAATTTTACAGATGATTAAAAATGCTCAAACAAATTGGCTTGGAAACAAGTCAGCTTTTTTACTTCTAACTGAAATATTTTGCCAAGAAAATTGATCATTTTTTAATCAAAATTAAGCTTTTTTCAATGTTTTCGCTATTTTCAGAGCAAAAAATATCCCCAATTTCTGCAAATAACTATGGGACAAAATTTACTCGATGTTATAAGTATTTGAACACAAGAATTCCTAGTCTCTGCGGCCTGACTGTAATTTTCTACGATAGAAACATATAGAACCGGGTAGTTCCAGAAAATAAAAAGAAAACTACCGCACAAGAACCTGCAGGTATGAGAGGAGTTATACAGGGTGAACCGTAACGGGTTTGTCGGAGACAGTTTATTTAAGTTAGGCTGCCTGACCTAACACATTCAACTTATTATAGTACATTGCTTCAAACTGACATGGTGACACATCCCCAATTGCACTATGCGGCCGTTTTTTTTAAACCAATCCACCCAATTTAATATGGCAAGCTCAACATCAGCTCAACCTCTTCAATCTGATTTCAAATATTCAATCAGCTCGGTTTTGTATCAACCATTCACTGTTTCAGTCAATGCCTTGTCATACGAATTTCCTGTGGTACCGACCGGAGCCCTTAATTTTGCAGTCTCTAAACGATTGGTATAACGAATTGAAAGGTATTGCACACCTGAGCAGCGCTACTGCGCAAGGCTATGATGAATGACATTTTCAGGCATGCCACGGCTATGAATTGCCTGTTCAAGTGCATCCAGTACCATATCTGTATTCATCCGTATTGATCCCTTCCAACCGACGATCCCTGTGGAGAATACATCAATAATAAGCTGTATAAATCTAGCCCGTATTTATCTAAATATAGGTGAAGTCAGCAACCTGAGAAACACTTTTTCGCAAGGGTTGGGGTGTTTCGCACTGCAACCACGCTTCACCAAATCATCAGCTCATTCTTGACCATCTCTGCGACGTGGCGTTCGTTTATTCTTACCACGCCATACACCTTATATTTCAAGCTGCTACATCAATCGAACCACTGTACTGCGTGCAATAGCATATCCTTCTTGTGTCAGTGGTTGCCATACTTTACGAACACCGTATCGACCAGTACTTTCCTGCCAAATTCGTTTAATTTGTTCACCATAATGCTGATCATGCAGATCTCGTTTTGATCGATATTCAGGGTTTCCTGCAAGATCGAATGCACGATAGTAAGTCGATGGTGAAACCGGCAGGATCTTACAGATGACTTCAATAATATAGAGCACTTTATTGTTTTGAATGAAATCAACCATTATTTGCGTGGGCGGTCGAGCTCCGCCTGGGCGAAGAAAGCGGCTGCCTTAGGAAGAATTTCATTCGCCCGTTGCAGTTGTTTAATTGCGCGTTCCATTTGTTTGATGCGTTGCTGATCTGTAGGAGCTGCACTTTGACAGGATTTTGTTGATCTAAATCTTGCGCAATATATTGCTCACATGCCAGGCACGAAGTGTTTCAGGAGTACAACCAATTTTAGGCGCAATTGCTGTGATTACAGACAAATTGAAGGATAGTCTTTTTCGGATTCAAGAAGTAAGCGAACCGCTCTTTCTTTGATTTCAGGGGTATGGTTTGATTTTGTCATCGGGACATTCTCTCAAGTAAATGGGTCTCCGACAAACACGGTACGGTTCATTTGAAGATTCTTTAGAACATTCCATGTTTAATCTTTTCTAAAATTATTCTAATAGCGCTTATACGCGCTCAAAAATATTTGGATTCTATACCCATGCTTCATATGATTTATGCGAGGGAAAGTGTCGTGAATTGGACAAGAAAAGCATAACTCTCTAATTCTTTATTTTACTTCTTTTTATAACAAAGAATTAGAGAGTTAAATTTCCGCACCCTTGTCTATTTATATTTATTTATTGTTATTGTGAGACTGATTAAACCACTTATTGATTAAATACTCATCACATAAACTCAAAATATGTTCACTAAAATGTAAGTTAGTGTGACTAAAATCACATATTGCTTAAACTTATAAATCATCAAAATTGACGTGAATTTTCATCGCCATTAATAACTCATTATTTTTTAGAATGAAATTTTTATATTATGTATAAATCGAAAACTTGCTTTGATCATTGCTAAGAGAAGGTTCCGTCATCTTAAACCACTGATTTTAGGTACAGATTTCAAAGAGATTCAAGATTATGTTGAGGCGTAACTTAAGTTAAATTATTTATTCCATTCAAGCTTTAAATAAAAATTGAATATCAACAGGGAAGTACACAATAAAAAAAAATTGAACAATGAGCAAAATACGAGTTTGCAAGTAGGTCAACTTTTTTATGTTTGAAAGCTTAATATTGATCAAAAAATAATCAAAAATGATTTTTTTTCAATGTTTGTGCTGCTTTCGGCATCAAAATTATCCCCAATTTCTGTGGATAAAGTGGGGATAGTTATTACACGGTTTGCTGCACATTTGCTGAGTAAAATTCCGACCCTTTGTAGTTATATGTTTCGAGTGTAATTTCCCATGATAAGGATCTGAAGAATAGCAAGTCCCAAACAATAATAAAAATATAGATGTGCACAAAACAGTAAGGTAAGGCAGGAGTTATACGAAGCTAAGCGATACGAAAACTCGGGCAAGAGGGCAGATTTTTTATTTACTAAAATTTTGTTACACAGGATTTAAAGTATGTGTAGCTTTTCTAACAATTGTACAAGAAACTTAATATCGGTATAAGCAATAAAAGTAATTTAATATGTATTGCTAAAACGAGTATCTTTCAAATAGAATTTGAGGATTAAAAAATAATTTCAATTACAACAATAAATTAAAGGTTTTCAATCATGACAAAAAAATTCAATAAGTTTTTTTCTCCAGCAGCCGATTTTAATCTGGATCATTCCCCATATTACTGGGTCACACAAGTACATGCTCAATATGTAAAGAATGTTGATCAGGCATTAAAAAAATATGGTTTAGATAATTCTCGTCGGCGTATTTTACAAGCTTTAAAAGTCAAACCCCAGGCAAGTGTATCTGATCTATCCGAAATGGTGATTTGCAAAATGTCGACCACCACAAAAATTGTTTACCGTTTAAAAGATGAAGGATTAGTCAATACTTATTGTTGTGAAGATGACGCCCGCATTACACGGGTTGTATTAACCGAGAAAGGACAACTAATGGCGCAAAAAATTAACGATCTCAGCTACATCGTTTTAGATCAATCTTTTGAAGGTTTAACGCCATTACAAATTGAAAAAATGTTAGAAAGTCTTAAACTTATTTTCAGAAATTTAGCCCATTAATCTAAGTCTAATCAAAAAAGTACCAATGCAAGTTTATGGTTTAATTTTTTATTTTTACACACATTCATGCTTCCCTTCCGGGAAGCATTTTAATTGTTACTTATTTTGATAACGACTGGGTTTTTAGTATTACGTAGAACTGATTTCAAAAATGCATATTAAAAAGCGGGGAATCTAGTAGTCACGCTTCGTATCCTGGATATGAAAGGAATAAGATAAAGCAGCGCTCAAATTGGACAACACTATCTTAAAAAAGAATGAGTGGGTAAAAAGTACCGGCAGTTATAAACTTTCCTAAAAACCGATTGGACCAACTCAATCAGAATAGGGGATTACATGATGTAAAAAGGAAAGCTTTACTCTTGTGTTGCAGTTTGAGATCTATCCTCTAGGTACTAAACTTTTATAATGGATTAGCAGGGTCAGATAGCTCTCTAAAAATCTGTTAGCAGATGTATAAAACATAAATTCAGCATATAACAGTAACCTGGGCTTCTGGTTTACATGTTATAGGAAATTTCTCAACTACTGATGTGCAGAATTCCGCTTTTAACGTTTAAGTCAGGATTTACTCCAAAACTCCGCAAATTCTAAGTTTATGTAACAGTCGCGGTGCGGTACATGAGTTCGAGTTATTTAAAAGAAATTCAAAATTGATTTCTACAGGGGTTTTTATTCTTGCAGATTAAGGCTATGAGGATATTGATGCATTTTATTCCCACACCCTATTGTTATTAAAATCAAAAAATACTGCGAATTGAATGCTGAATTAAGAGTTCATAATCGAGAGATCAATAAATAAGAATAGGGATTCAGTATCTATTCGGCAGGCTGAAAAACTTTCAAAACACTTGCAACGCATTATCAAAACCGAAGGAAAAGAGGGAAGCTTAGATTCAACTTAATGACCGGATTTATAATATATAATGCAGTAAAAGTGACTTATGAAATAAGTTTGTATGTAACTGTCTTCAAGCAAAAAGTGCGAATAGAGAGGTATAAGATACTATTTTCGTTTATCTTTAGATGGGCGTATTCGGGTGATAATGAGGATAATCATCAATCTATACCGGGTTTCTTCTGCCGCGTTCAACTGTTTAGGTTTATGAGACTTTTCAATAGAGCTTGATAATTAACTAAAATGAAAAGATACAAATTTATAGGCTAACGATACTTTGCCATTTAAGGCCCCAAGCTTTTAATTCGAACTGGAGATGCTCCTTGCGTGCTACCCGCTATAAATATTTGATCATTATATTGCTTGTGCTTGCAGTAGGTTTTGCTCTATTTCGCTGGTGGCAAGGGCCAGTATTGCCAAGTTATACTATAACCTCTATGCCTCTGGTGCAAAATGTCGTTGCGACCGGACGAGTGGCGACGGTTTCGCGTGCTCAGGTAGGCAGTGAAATTAGCGGTGTAGTTCTTCAACGGCTGGTACAGGAAGGAGACCAGGTTTCACCGGGTGACCTGTTGGTGGTTCTGAAATCGGATGAGCTGCTTGCCCAAGTGCGGCAGGCCGAGCTTACACTCACCGAATTGGCAACCAGCACACGGCCACAGGCAGTGGCAGAGTTGGCCAGTGCCAAAGCACAACTGGAACAGGCGAGTCGTGAGGCAGTCCGTAGACGCAATGCAGAAGCGGGGATCCTGTCGGCTGAAGAAATAGAACAGGCGGTAGAAGCAGAAAGAGTCGCGCGTAACAATTTTGAAACGGCACGCTTAAAAGCGGCAGCCCTGGCTCCGGGGCAAGTCGAAGAAGCTTCACTTCGTCAGCAGCTTGCAGTGGCGCAGGCGCAATTGGCCAAAACAAAAATTCGCACTGCGGTCGCAGGTACTGTACTGACACGTGATGTGGAGCCGGGTGATTTGGTCCAGCCAGGGCAAACTTTATTTACGATTGCATTGAAGGGTAATACAGAAATCCGGGTGCCGCTGGATGAGCGGAATTTACCACAACTGGCCTTGCAGCAAAATGCAACAGTCATTACCGATGCTTATCCAGATCAATCTTTCCCTGCCCGTATCAATTTTATTGCACCGAGCATTGATCCTCAGCGTGGTACGGTCGAGGTCAGATTAAATGTGAATCCAGTGCCTGATTTTCTACGTCAGGACATGACCGTATCGGTTAATGTCGAGACAGATAGACGAGCGCGGGCACTCACGATTCCCAATGATGCTTTAAGTGGTATCAAGGGAAATAAGGCAGTGGTATTAATGGTGCATGATGGGAAAATACAGCATCAGCAGGTGAGTTTAGGCTTACGTGGTCTTGCCATGTCAGAAGTGATTTCTGGTTTAAGTGCTGGTGATCAAGTACTGGTTAATGCAGAATCTTCCTTAAAAGATGGGGCAAGAGTCCGTTTAAAGCCACAAGACAATACATTGGTGAATCCTGCTAATGATACCGACAGCAAAAATGAATTACCGGTGAAATTCGATTGAAAAACTTTCTCGGGCGGCTTTGGATCGAATGGAAAATCGCGGTCAGTTTTTTGCGCGAGGGTCGCGCGCAGTCCATCATGATCACTGTCGGTGTCGCAGTGGGTGTGGCTGTAATCGTGTTTATTAGCGCTTTAATTCAAGGGTTGCAGTCGAATATTGTCGAACGTACTTTGGGCACTCAGGCACATATCCGTTTGCTTTCACCGGATCAGGTGAACCAGATTGTGCCGCCTCCTGTAGGGACTGTGCAATTAGTGCAGGAAGACAAGCGAGCACAGCGGCTGCGCTCGATCAATAACTGGCAGCAAATTACCGAAACCTTGGATCAGTTGCCTGTACTGACAGCTGTATCTCCGGTAGTGTCTGGACCTGCATTTGTCCAGCGGGGTGATGCAGTCGAATCGGTCGCGTTAGTCGGTATCAATCTAGAGCGTTATCAACAGATCATTCCGCTGAAAGAATATCTGCTGAGTGGTCAGTTACGAGTGGGCGCTGACGATGTACTGATTGGCAGCCAGTTAGCCAAAGATCTGGGTGTTCAGGTGGGTAGCAAGTTGCGACTGGATACCGGTCAGCAGAATAGTGCATTGGTGAATATTGCCGGGATATTTGAACTGGGGGTACGCGAACTGGATGCACGCTATGTTTATCTGGACTTGAAACAGGCGCAGTCTTTACTGGGTCTGCCGGGCGGGGTGACGGTCATTGACCTGACCATTGCAGATATTTTTGAGGCAGATAACATTGCGGCACAGATAGGACGTTTGACCTCATTGAAAGCAGAAAGCTGGATTTCAACCAATGCGCAACTCATGAATGCGATTACCGCACAGAGCCTGTCGACCAATATGATTATTGTGTTTGTGGCGATTTCAGTCGCTTTCGGGATTGCTAGCGTGATGTCGGTCAGTGTGGTACAGCGCACCCGGGAAATTGGTATTTTACGCGCCACTGGAGCAACTCAATCACAAATCTTACGAATTTTCTTATTCCAGGGCGCAATCTTTGGCTTGCTCGGTTCGGTGCTGGGCAGTGTGGTCAGTTATGGTCTGGTCTGGGTCTTTAATAATTTTGGCCCGGGGTTATTCTATATCCCGATTTCAATCGAGCTGGTGATGCTGGCATTATTACTGGCCACACTCACAGGCGTACTGGCTGCAGCGGTGCCATCGCGCCGGGCAGCAGCGCTCGACCCTGTGGAGGCAATTCGTCATGTCTGATCAGTCTCAGGAAGTGCTGCGCCTAGAAGGGTTGCGTAAATCTTATAATATCGGCCAGCCTAATGAAGTTGAAGTTCTGCATGGCATTGATCTGTGTATTGGTCGCAACGACTTTGCTGCGCTGATTGGCCCTTCTGGATCTGGCAAAAGTACCTTATTGAATATCTTGGGTCTGCTGGATAAACCTAGCAGCGGTGAACTTTATCTACTGGGACAACCGACCAGTGCGATGGAGGACAGCGGTCGTACTGCGCTGCGCGGTAACAGCATCGGGTTTGTTTTTCAGTTTCATCATCTGATTCAGGCATTTACCGCATTGGATAATATTTTAATGCCACTAATGATGACTCGTGGCAAACCGAATCAACAAGGGCTGCAACGGGCGCGTGATTTGCTCGCTGCTGTGGGTTTGGAAAAGTTCGCTGACCGGAAACCGAATGAGCTTTCAGGTGGTCAGCAACAGCGGGTGGCGATTGCCCGGGCGCTGATTACTGAACCGGCCCTACTCTTGGCGGATGAACCCACAGGCAATCTGGATACCCAGACCGCTGCTGAAATGTTTGAACTGTTTCGTAAAGTACATCGTGAACGTGATTGTGCAGTACTGCTAGTCACGCATGATCCGCGTCTTTCAGCCACTTGTGATCGCACCATCAATTTGGTTGATGGTCGTATTGAAAGTGATTCACCCAATCGTTAAACCAGATCATTTACCTTAAATGCCAAGTGATAAGAGCGACGGGAAATGTTTTATCAGACAGCTAAATATAAACGGTTGTTAACGAGCTGGCATTCAATCAAAGTTAGAAGATTGAGTGCATACAGGAAGATTAGCAAACTTACTTAGAACTTTTTCATAAATTAAAAAATAAACAACTTTTTGATTTATCAAAGAGAGCTAGGGGATACATTATTCATTTTGTAAAGTTAATGACAAGTGACCTATCTCTAATCTTCTAGGCACAACAGGGAATTATCTAAACTGACATAACCTACAGCCATATTTGGAAAGGATGAGTATATCGAAATATCCTACAATCGAATCATGTACCATTCGCATCTCGATAGGGTGAGTGCAGAATTATTTGAGGCAGCTCCAAAATAAGAATGTCCTATGCCAAAGTGGCCGGGAGTCGATCAAAAAGTACCAGAAAAGAAAGATCTGATTTTTATTATGATGGATCATGCTGTTTATCTTCCCCTCCAGCACAAGGGTTTCAAGCTAAAAGGAACCTGATAATAGATTCCTTTTAGCTTAGATAACTATTAATACTAATACGAACTGATGATTAAGCACATTGTTTAGGCTGTACCATATTGTTGATCGCTAGAACCTCAGCCAAAACTTGATCTGACAGTAGATTTTCAGCTTTAATTAAAGCCAAAATGCTGTGGCCTGATTCATGGGCGTGTTTCGCAATACGTGTTGTTGTTTCATAACCTAAATACGGATTCAGTGCGGTAATAATACCAATTGAATTTTCAACATTTGCCTGACAATGTTCAGCATTTGCACGTATATTTTCAATACATTTATGTTGGAACATTTGCATCGCTTTGCTTAGCAAATCAATAGATTCGAACAGTTTGAAAGCGATCAAAGGCTCCATAGCATTTAACTGTAACTGGCCTGCTTCTGCAGCCAAAGTAATGGCTAAATCATTGGCAATGACTTGATAACATACTAAATTCATTGCTTCTGGAATAACTGGATTAACCTTACCTGGCATAATTGAACTACCAGGTTGACGTGGTTCTAAATGAATTTCATTTATACCTGTGCGCGGGCCACTAGAAAGTAAACGTAAGTCATTGGCAATTTTTGATAGTTTAGTGGCTGTACGTTTTAATAAGCTAGATAATAAAACGAAATCGCCCATATCTGAAGTCGCTTCAATTAAATCAGGTGCGCTACTAATTTTTCGTTGGGTAATTTCCGATAATGAGGCAATCGCATACTCACGGTACTTAACTTCGGTATTAATACCTGTTCCAATTGCAGTCCCCCCCAAATTCACGACACTTAAGGCATCTGGCATGATTTGATTAAGCTTGTTCAAATCATTTTGTAGCGTAGTTGCAAAAGCGCCAAATTCTTGACCTAAAGTCATCGGAACAGCATCTTGCAACTGAGTACGACCCATTTTTAAAATATGAGAAAACTCATCTGACTTATGTTTAAAACTTTGAATTAAGTTTAAAAATGGGGTGTTTAATTGATCTATTGCAGCAATTAAACCAATTTTAATAGCTGTAGGATAAACATCATTTGTAGACTGGGACATATTAACATCATTATTTGGGTGTAAGTATTGATAGTCACCTTTTAAGTATTCTAAATACTCTAAACCAATATTAGCCAGAACTTCATTAATATTCATATTGGTTGAAGTGCCTGCACCACCTTGAATCATATCTATCGGAAATTGATCATGGTACTTATAATCAAAAATTTGTTGGCAAGCATATTGAATGGCATTGTTTTTGTTTTCGTCAAGCTTATTAAGTTTAAAGTTAGCATGTGCACATGCCGATTTAACCATTGCGAGTGCATTAATAAAAACAGGAAACTGACTTAATTTGTTTTGACTTAAATTAAAATTTTCTAATGCTCTTAAAGTCTGGATACCATAATAACAATGAGTAGGAATTTCTTTATAACCCAATAAGTCTTTTTCAGTACGTGTATTGATCTTAATGTTCATTTAAATAGACTCTAATTTCCAATAAATCCATATTAGAGCGCAGAGTATTTTTTTTCTAATGTAAAAAGATATTACTGCATGCATTTTTTGCATAATAGATTATAATTTATAAAAGTATGTATTAAGGATTGATTATGACTTTGGAAATTCGATGGATTGAAGATTTACTTGCACTTGAGCAAGAAGAATCTATCTCCCAGGCGGCAGAGATACGTCACGTCACACAATCTGCATTTACACGTAGGATTCAAAATATTGAAAATGCGTTGGGTTTCCAAATTTTAAAACGATATAGTAAAAATATTGATTTCACAGAAGCAGGTCAAGTCTTATTGGCATCTTCAAAAAACATAAAAAATCAGCTAGATACAACCATTAAATATCTAGAGAAGAATGTTAAAAACAATGAGTTAACGGTCAAATTTGCAGTGTCTCATTCTCTAATTACACAGTTTTTCCCTCGTTTTATTCATGAATTATCAACCCACATGGAAGATTTAAAATTAGAAATTATTGCTGCTAATCTCAAACAAGGAATGCGCTTACTTAAAGATGGTTCGTGTGATTTTTTAATTGGTTATTGTGATCAAAAAACTTTACAACAACTTGATCTATCTTTTTTCGTATTCCATAAAATTTTTGAAATGGAAATACTGCCTATAACTGCATTAAATGATAATGGTACTCCCAAATACTCATTCGAGCAGACATTTCCCTTGTTAGCTTATAGTAAACAAGCATACTTAAGAAACTGTGTTGATGAAGCGATTGAAAATAAATTAGATTATCGAACTTTATACGAAACAGATAATGCAAGTGATTTAAAAGAGTTGGTTCTACAAGGCTTAGGTATCGCATGGTTACCTAAATTATTGGTTGAAAAAGAGATTGCTGATAATAAATTAAAAATAATTGATTGTAATCAATATAATTTATTTCAAGATGTATATATTATTAGGCGTGAAATGGCATTCTCAAATAAAATTAATTATATCTGGAATACCTTAACAAATCAGTTTAAGGAAAGTTAAATTTAAATTATTTGCTTGATGGTTGAAGTCATATAGAAGATTTCGATATATTTTAAATGTATTAAAGAGTTTTTTCCGATATTAAATTTAAAAGACCTAAATGATTTTAAATTTTTTCTATTTATAAATTTTTGATTTTAAATATATCAAGCTTGGTTTTCAAACAACACATCTCCCCAATAATAAAAGGTGATCTTTAAAACATATAGCACTATAAATCTATGCTACCTGTTTTAAAAATCACCTTTTAAAATTACTTGCTAAATGGGTTATTTCATTAATTTTATATACACTTTACTGAAATCCCTTAATTATTATCAGCCAATCGATTTACAGGGATAAGGGTATCTATAACAACGCCTTCTTCTTCAGGAAGATCATGCTTATTGCCTTCAGTACGGGCAATCACCGCTGTAGCGATACTATTTCCAATAACATTGGTGGCAGTGCGTCCCATATCTAAAAACTGATCAACAGCCAAAATTAATAAAATGCCCGCTTCAGGAAGTTTGAACATGGCAAGAGTTGAAGCAATCACCACGATAGATGCACGAGAAACGCCAGCAATCCCTTTACTGGTGATCATCAATGTAAGTAATATCAAAGCCTGTTGGGCAAAACTTAAATCAATATTATAGGCTTGCGCGATAAACAATACGGCAAACGCCATATACATCATTGAACCATCAAGATTAAATGAATAACCCAATGGAAGAACAAAGCTGGTAATACGTTTTGGCACACCAAACTTATCTAAAGCTTCCATGGTTTTTGGGTAAGCCGATTCACTACTGGCGGTTGCAAATGCTAATACGGTCGGTTCACGTACCACTCGCATTAATCTGAAAACATCTTTTTTCAAGAAGATATAACCGAAAGCAATTAAAATTGTCCACAGGATCAGCAATCCAACATAGAACTGTCCAATGAAAATACTGTAATCAAGAATTAACTTCGGTCCTTGAACAGTAATGGCCGAGGCAATTGCTGCAAAAACTGCAATAGGTGCAAAAGCCATCACATAATCGGTGATACGGAACATGACTTTACAAAGTTCATCAATAATTCGGCCAATCACTGTAGCTTCACTATGGTGCTGAACATAAGCCAGTGCTGAACCAAAGAAAATTGAAAAAACTAAAATTTGTAATATTTCATTATTTGCCATCGCTTCTGCAAAACTACGCGGGAAAATATGCGTAATAAATGTTTCTAAGCTTAGACTGGTAGCACTCACCCCTACATCTACTACCTCTTTCGGGATGCTCAGGTTCATGCCCGATCCCGGCTGAAAAAAATTTGCTAAGCCCATTCCAAGCAAAAGTGAGATAAACGAGGCGCCAATAAACCAACTCATCGCTTTTAGTGTAATTGATCCCAAAGAAGATGATTTTCCCATTGAGATTAAACCAGAAACAATCGTTGCAAAGACTAACGGTGCAATAATCATTTTAATTAATCTTAAAAATACATCTGTAACGATCTTGAAGTAGGCTGCAATTTCCGTTATTTGAGCAGTCGTTAAAATATTATGAAAGGCCCAACCAACGAGTATTCCTGAGATCATTGCAAGCAGGATATATTTGAGCAATTTTTTCTGGTTCATAAAAATAGTTCCTTCTTTAATCTTCTTTGCATCAGGTTTATTGCTTGAATAGCAAGGTATTGATGACATTCCATGTTGATCAATTTATATAGGCTTTGTTTTAAGAAGCTGGGTGCAAAATCATTGATTAAGCAATTAACTGCAGCAAGTGTCACTTTTTTTCGGGGAAAACGATAATGCAAAATTTAATTATGCTATGCAAAAAATGCATGAAATTATTATTTAATTTTAACTTATAAAGAGGAATATTATTTTTGAACCAGAAGCAGTGTTTGAACTCTTTTCTTTTAATTTTCAATATTTAAGAAGTTTCATTCTTAGTCATAATTAAACTCTTACCGAAGCAACTAGCTCAGGAAACTTAACCAATGGACCAATTATTATTGTAAATGATACATGTGAAGCTAATCCAAAAGTTACGATGTCAGCAGCAAATGTTAATTTAAAATTATTCCCGCAACGGTAAATACTAAATAATAAGCGTAGAACATGAACAATCATAAAAAGTGCTGTACGTTCGAAGTACATGTCAAAACACATAGTAAAGCGGATCCCTTTTTAGGTTCATTTTCCATGTTTTTGGCAGCTTCAAATCAGTTGTCTGTATCGTAGTCGCAATCGATAAAAGCGATATTATGCTTTTGGGCAAAGCGAATGTTTTCTTGCTTGCGAATTAAAGATTCTTTAACTGGATAAATATTTGGATTGTAGAAGAAGATTGAAAAAGCCGATGTCTGACTCAATCATGGTTTCCATGACTTCGCCTGAACACGGCGCACAGCAGGAGTAAATTAGGAGTTTGTCATGACCTTCTGGGAGAATAAGTTTTTGCCGTTTGAGTTTGTTCGACATAACAATAAGGTTTAAATCTAAACCCTATATTTTATCGTTTATAGCAAAACACAAACTGTTGATAGGTTGATATATTCTAAGGTTAAGCAGAGGGCTTCTCATTACTTGCTATAAACACTAAAAAATAAGAATTCTAAAAGCAGATATGGTTCTAATGGGCAACGCTCTCCATTAGAGTATGCAAAGGCCCATCAAAAGATGGTTGTGTGTCTAGAATTTTGGTGGCTATTCATAAATCGCATTACAATGGTTTTTATAGCTTCAAAATGTGCCTAAAGGACTTTAGCACCCAAGGTGATTCCTTCAAGGACAATTCTGGTTTTAAGTAAGGTTCGGTATTACCCTTAATCGCATTGGAATGATGTGTCCAACTTTATCAGGTCACTACACTTGCTCAATTGAAAGATATAAGGAAAATTGCATAAAAAAAATAAATTTTTGAATATTTAAAGTTTAAATAAATATATTCAATAGGAGCTTAGGAAAACGGTAGAGTAATGGCTATGGATGCAAGTAAATTTGAAAATGACTACGTAACAGGACAGAAAAATAAAAACTATAATGAAGTAATGGCTAGAATTGAGGAATTAAATCGGCTAGTACTGATCAGTAAAGAATGGAAAAAAGATTTCCATTACGGCTTTCATGCACGCGAATGCTTTGATGTTTGCTATGCAGTAGGTAAAGCAAAAGCCATTCTGGTTTATTTACATGCTGGATATTGGCAATCCAGAGATAAGAATCAATTTTATTTTATTGCCGATCATCTCGCTGAACTGGGATATCATATTGCCATCATGAATTATCCTCTTTGCCCAGAAGTCAGTATTGAAAAGATAAGAACCTCATTAAGTTATGGACTGTTAACTGTTAAAACCTACTTAAATGGTTCTTCTAACAACTTGCCTATGTATATTTGTGGCCATTCAGCAGGTGCTCACTTAACAACAGAGTTGGTATTAAATGCCAAAGAGAGAGTTAAAGATCAGTTAAATATTAAGGGAATTATTCCTATTAGTGGAATATATGATTTAGAGCCTTTAATATCTACCAGCCTAAACATGAATATTAAATTAAATCACATTCAGGCAAGAAATAATTCGCCGATATTAAGAGTATCTAAAGACTTAGTGCCGGCTGAATTTTTTGTTGGAAATAATGAAACTCATGCTTTTATTCAACAATCACAAGAAATGAAAGATCAATGGGAACTTAAGGGGAATACTGCAAATTTTACTATTCTTAAGAATAGTGATCATTTTAGCTTACTTTTTCACTTCCTTGAAGATGGAGAAATAGTAGAATCGATTGAACGATTGTATGGTTCTACAACTGCATGATTTTAAATACTATAAAAACCATTTTTTTTAAAGTGGTTTTTTTATAAATAAATAATACAGATAGCGAAGATAGCCAAAATAATTGTGAAAATACCAGAAGACAATAATAGGAGACGATGGATAAATGAATTCTTACTCTTTGTACCCAGTGTGGTTATTTTTTTAAAATTAATCAGCATAGTAAAATAATAAAAATTAATTATTAATGCAATAAAAATAGAAATATAAAATAGGGCAGAAGGTTTGCTCATCAAAATTTTAAAGAAAGTAAAATTGATTATAATATAAGAAAATAAACTTCTTTCTAGGGATAAAAAAGTTCTTTCGGGTTGAAGTCCATTATCTTGCATCATTATTCCTATTTCATATGAATAAAAATGAACACAATCAGAATTAAGCTAAAAACCGATAAGAGGGGAGCCATACAGGGATAAGGAAGTGACTGTTTGGTTCTAAGCGCGTATTCAATTCTGAACCAGCGAAAAATCGCACTTACGCTAAGAAGAATGGAAAGTAAAATTAAAGCGATAAAAATCTGATGGGCGATGACTTTTTCAATCATTCCATTATTAAGGGTAATAAATGCAACCGCACCCACTAATATTGCCAGTGCCGTTCTATTCCATGCCAAAAAGGTTCTTTCATTGGCAAGCGTAAAACGAGGATCTGGATCTTCACCATCTGTTAATTTTATAATTTTAAATAGATTTTTCATAAAATTTCTGTGATCAATTAAAATTTTAACTATATAGAGATTAATAATGAGGAATATGCATTTTTTATTTTTATGTATGTGTTTTATCCATTTTTTTGAATAAATTGTCATGAAAAAATGCATAGTGAAAATGCCGAAAAATTGTTTGAATGATAAAAAAGGGAGTATCAAAATGGAAATGTTAAATCAAAAAAATTTATCGTCTTTAGTGTTCAGTGAATCACGTTTAAATAAAGAACTTAAAAATATTAAATGGAATGTGTTGGGCCATGTATATGAACCTATTGTAGGGGGGGATCAACAGTCAAGTTTTGCCTGGATTTCGAATGATCCTTCAGGTACTTTTGTTCCGCCTCATATGCATCCGGTCCAGGATGAACATGCTTTTATTCTTGAGGGAGAGTATTCACTTTATCTGGATGGTGAATGGACAACCGCCAAAGCGGGCGATTACCTTTACTGGCCACGTGGAACTACACATGGTTATAAAGTTACTTCGGCTGGACCTGCTAAAGGCATTTTTTGGGTAAGTCCAGGTAATGATTTAGCCAGTCTATTCTCAGAATTGCATAATTTAACCGACCCAGAAAAGGTGGTTCAGGTATCGGCGGCTCGTAATATTCGTTTTATTGATCCCGCGCGCCTTCCGAATTGTGAGTTTTAAGCCCTGAAAATAATATATTCTTATAAAAAGCTTTCAATATTTTGAAAGCTTTTTTTGTTTTCCAGAAGGGATATTTTGGCTTGATTTTATATTTCAAGAATATGCTTTAATTCTAAAAGATTTTTATTTTATTATAAAAAATGATTTAAATTACGCATAGTGAATTTTTAAAAACTGCATATTGGCCCGTTAATCTACTCGACTATATTAACAGTGTGTTATTAGCATAAATTAAAAAGGACGATTCAATGACAATTAATAATCAACAGGGAATGAAAATTATTGCTTTAGGTACCGGCGGTGGTCCAATCGTATCCAGTTCTAGGGCAGGTATTTCAACGGCTATTTGTGTCGACAATGCGACCTATATTGTGGACTGTGGTATGGGCAGTATTCGCAATTATAGAAGTCATGCCACTTGGGGTGAGTTACGTGGTATTTTTATCACCCATCATCATTCTGACCATATTTATGATCTAGGTTCTTACCTGTTCACGGGCTGGCAAGTTCCTGGCGAATCTTTCAGTCAACCTATTCAAATTTATGGCCCTGGCAAGCCACTACAAAACCCAGCTATGCCGGCTCACTCACATCCAAAGATTAAAGGCTGTTGTGGTGGTGATCATCCGATGGTCGGTACGGCTGCCATGGTCGATGCCTTAATACATAATGTGTTTGCATCCGATATTGCAATTCGAATGGCAGATGAAGGACGTTCAAGTCCAACGGAATGGATTAAAGCATTTGATATTCAAATTCCAGAAAAGGCCAAAGCCGATCCTGTGCATAACCGACATCCCGAAATGGAACCTTTTGTCATTTATGAAGATGAGCTGGTTAAAGTCAGCACAATCTTGGTTGATCATCGTTTATGTTTTCCTGCTTTTGGCTTCAGGTTCGATTCTAAATATGGTTCTGTGGTCATTTCAGGCGATACGACTTATTCTAAAAACTGTATTTTATTGGCCAAAGATGCAGACGTATTAATGCATGAAGTCATCGATCTGGATGCAATTTTAGCGACTTTCCCTGAAGGGCCAACCCGAAATGGTATTGCGGTACATCTTGAAGAATCTCATACTTCTTATGAAAAAGTAGGTTTGGTTGCTCAAGAGGCAAATGTGAAGGCACTTATTTTGCATCACATTGTGCCCAATACACCTGACTCAGCCGATGTCCAAAAAATGGTAAACGTCGCTCAAAATGATTTTGATGGCTTGGTCTTGGCAGCAGAAGACAATGACACTTTTAATGTCATCGATATTGTTAAATCTCGTCTGGAAGAGGGCAAAGCTCGTGAGTTAATTCGGGAGGCGAATATATGAAGAGCCAAACCAAAAATTTCCCGACTTCACTGGTGGAGTCGCTTGAAACAGGAAAAATGACTAATCGGGCGTGGTTAATTACGGGAATGCTGATCATATTCCAGATGATTAACTTTGCTGATAAAGCGGTATTAGGACTTGTAGCTGAACCTGCAATGCGCGAATTGGGGATGTCGAGTAGTCAGTTTGGTTTTATTGGAAGTTCATTTTTCTTCTTGTTCGCCATTTCTTCTATTGTAGTGGGATTACTGGCGGCAAAAATACAAACCCGCTGGATCCTTTTTACCATGGGAATTGCATGGGCAGTTTTACAATTTCCCATGCTCATGGGAGGGGGCATAACGCTCTTATTGGTGACACGAATTATTTTAGGTGCTGCAGAAGGGCCTGCTACACCTATTACTTTGCAACATATTCATGGATGGTACGAACCAAAGGAACGTGGATTGCCAAGTAGTTTGGTTGCCATAGGATCGACCTTAGGCCCCATTATTGCTGCTCCAATTTTAGCGGCTATTATTGCCCATCCTTCTTATGGATGGAGATGGGCATTTGGTTTTTTAGGAATATTCGGTCTGGGCTGGAGTCTATTATGGTTTTTAATTGCAAAAGAAGGACCATATAGCCATATCAAAGCGAAACAACAACTGACTCAACCTAAGCCCTTGGTTCATCCAAATACAAGTTATATTAATAATAAAAGTATTGCTGAATTTTCAGACTTATTAAAAGTAGTGCCTTTATTTAAGGTCTTTTTCTCACCCATGTTTATCTCTGCATTTTTAGCCGGTGCTGGATGTTTCTGGGCCATGGGCTTTTTAACAACTTGGGCACCTCGTTATTTGTCGGCAGTGCTCAACACTTCTCCACAGATGATCGGAATGATCTCGACATTTCCCTGGATATTTGGTGCTTTGACCTTGCTGGTGGCAGGTTATTTGTCGAAAATTTTAATGAAGAAAGGAAGTTCAGTACACAAATCAATGGGCTGTGTATTTGGATCTTTAATTTTAATGTCAGGCATTTTCTTTCTATTATTACCTTATACCACTGGGATTGCAGCCGTTTGCGTTCTGACTATTGCAGCGGGTTTGGCAATGACATTCCCACTGGCACCTATTACTTTAGCCTATAGTATCTGTTCTAAACAACGAGCGGCCGTTATGGCGACAGTCACCGCATTGGCATCGTTAGGCGGAATGATTTCACCGACTATGGTGGGAATGTTTATGGAATCGGCAGGTTATATTCAGCCGATGAAAGGAATACTTCCCGATGCTGCAATGTTAGGCAAACTGGTTACAGGAATGAATCTAAGTTTTTCATATATCGGTGTCTATTTATTAATTGTAGGATTAGCGGCAATTCTGTTCCTTAATCCAGATAAAACTGCAAAAAAACTGCAAAAAGATATCGAAGTCAATAATGACTAAATAATGTTGATGACTTGGTTTTTAAAAGCTCATTTAAACAGATAAAAAGAGTACTTGATTTATAAAGTGCTCTTTTTATTTGAATTAATTTTTGAAGAGGTCTAGGAAGAAATATAAAAACCAGATAAAGAATAAATATTTAAAATAGATCAAATTACAGTAGTTTTAATTCAAATAATTATTTTATATACAAACCAACTGTATGCTTAAAACAGTTGGTTTAAACTGCCGCCTTATATTATTTATTATTTTTCAGTGTTTCAGAAGGGAATTCTCCAAAACGGGTTTTATATTCTTGGGAAAATCGTCCTAATTGCTGGAAACCGCAGTCCATGGCAATACTTGAAACATTTTCCCAGGGCTTGATCTCTTTTAAACGCTTGTAGGTTTCTTCAAAGCGTAAATTACGCAAATAGGCCACCGGGGATTGACCAAAATAGGTATGAAAATCACGATATAATCTTTCACGAGAAATTCCCAAGATTTTTTCAAGTTCACTTAATTTCAAAGGTTGCGATAAATTTTCTTTAAATAAGCTTTCAATATAATTTAAATAAGACGGTTTTCCCTGTAAGCGGCGTTCAAGTTCTAAACTGTAATTATGTGGCTGAGAATGGAGTAAAAGAGAAATCAGATTATTTTCAAAATTATTCCAAATCCCTTGTAAATCCACAACAGAATCATATTCTAATAAGAATTCTTGCAAACTCATGGCTAAATTGAACCATTGTTTAATTGAACCTTGCATCGGGGCTTGAATATCAAAAATTAATGGGCGCGTAATTTTATAGCCTAACATCCGAATAAGATGATTTTCCATATTTTTTTTAGAAATACGAATCATTTGCTTTTGGCAGTTTGGTTCCAAAACCATGGAAAAGGGTTGATCAGGTGAAAATATTGCCGCTACATTATTACTAGAATATATAGTTGAAGATTTAATTTTAATTTCTTGTACGCCCTCAAGCGGCACATTAAAAATATAACAATGCTGCAAATTATCAATATTAATATTTACAAGTGTTGAGTACTGAATTTTACCAAAAGTAGTTTCACCAATTCGAATGCCTTGATGTAAAAAATTAATTTGTTTCGGATTTGGAATATGTAAATGGTGAGGGCCATTTACCTTCATTGTCCAGTCTAAAACGTCTTGAGATTGATGAAAATGAGCAAAAAATTTTTTAGGCAGCCAATTTTCACTTTTTCCTAACTCAATCATTTCTATATCCTTATATCTTGATCAGAGAAAACGGTTATTTCAGTATCTTAAATAATCCATTTTTTTAAGTTATATTAAAAAAAATATAAGAGCAATGAGGATATATAACAAAAAAAAATTGTTTTATGCAAGAAGTAGGATGTAAGAAAAAAATTATAAACAATATATTTTATTCATATATATGTTTTAAAACTAAAATCTAGAGACAATATACTTTATTAATATGGTTATAATACTTTGCAAGTATAAATAATTTGTTAGGAGTTGCAGGATATTTTTAATTTTAAAATATAGATAAAAATAATTTTTAGAATAAATATAGATTATCTCCATGATTTTAATAGTCATAGAATGGTGGATTTTACCAATTAATAAATTTAATACTAAGTTACAGGAATGGATTAATTTTGAAAAAGCATAAACAATGAGATTAATCTAGCCAGTAGCAGTATTTAGCTGATATATTAATGAGGATAATAAATTTTAGCTAGGTGAAAATGGAATGCAATCACTAAGCCAACAAGATATTGAATTAAATCATTATTCTAGTAAAGCGGATTTTGCTCAAAACTTGATGTCAAACATTTGTGGTGAACATCGTTTGGATACAAGTTGTCGGGATACTTTGAATTTTCATTATGATGGCATGCGCTTACCCAATAAACGAATGACGATTGGTACTATTTCTTATGGTGCGAATGTCGCTATTAATACCTCGAATCTTAAAGCTTATAGTATTAGTCTTCCTTTGAGTGGCAAACAAATTTTGAATATGCGAGGGGAACGTTATTTATCAGATGAAAAAAATGGCCTGATCGTCTCCAATGCAGATTTACAAGATTTGACTATTGATAAAGATTGTAGAAAGCTTCAAGTGGTTGTTCCTGAAAAAAGTTTACAAATCGTTTTAGCCGATTTGCTGCATCAGCCAGTGGAAAAATCGGTTATTTTTAATCCAGAAATGCATTTTGAATCAGAACATTTAATTACCGCATGGTGGAAGAATATTCAGAATTTTCTACAGTTTAAATCACAATATACCGGGTTTTATGGATTACCCTTACTGGCTGAAGATTATGAAAATTTTATAATTAAAGCTTTGTTATTGTCTCAAGAAAATAATTACTCGGAACAGCTTAAACAATTATCTGCTCAGCAACAGCCTGCTTATATCCAAAGAGTACATAAATTTATTCTTACCCATGCCCAAGAAGAAATTTGTGCCGATCATTTACAAGACTTGGCAGGTGTTTCAAAATCAAAATTGTATGAAGAGTTTCAATATTACTATGGAACTAGTCCGATGGCGTATTTAAAAAAACACCGGCTACAGCAAATTTATAAAGTGTTGAGTGCATCTGGACTCAATCGGAAAATATCGATTTCACAATTGGCTTTTAAATGGGGATTCAATCATTTAAGTCGATTTTCTCAAGAGTATCGTGAGGAATTTGGTGAAAAGCCGAGTGAAACTAAAAACAAATTTATCGATCTCAATTGATATTTTAAAAATCAAAAAAAAGAACCTAATTTAAATGATTTAAATTAGGTTCTTCAATTTCAGATTAGCCTAAGCTAATTCTTTAATTTCAGATTGATTTTGTTGTTTAGATTTTTCACTGAGTACTTTTAAACTTAGTGCAATAAATGAAACAAAAGTAGGGATCGCAAGAATGTAGAATAAACTACTTAAACTTAGGTCAAATGTAAAAATTAAGGATCCAAAGAAAGCCCCTAAAATTGCTCCAATTCGACCAATCCCATGCATCCATGAGACGCCTACCGCTCGACAGGTTGAAGGATAGGAAATAGCGGCTAAAGGCAGTAGGGAAGATTGAGCACCTGCCAGCAAGGCACCAATTAAGAAGATGGTAATTCCAAAAAACAACAGATCTGAGCTTAGAAAGCCGGCTACAATAAACAAGCCAAAAGCAATCAGATAAGAATAGCGAATCACTTTGGTAGGGTTGGTTTTATCCATATACCAGCCCATAATTGTGGCACCAATTACGCCACCAAAAGGGAATATAGCGGCAATTAAGCTAAACTGCTGAGTGGTAAAACCTGCGGTCTTTAAAATGGTTGGCATCCAACTGGTTAAAAGGTAAAAAACCAGTAAGCTCATAAAGCAGCAAAGCCACAACATACTCGAGCTGACTAAATATTTACCCAGCACTTGTTTAACCGGGCTTTGAGTCGATTGAATTTCAGTTTGAGCAAGTTTGAGGGTGACTGTTTCGGAAAAAGGTTTACCTTGAATGGTTTCTAAAATACGCTGTGCTTTTAAAGGTTGATTATTTTTAATCAAGTATTGAGTGGATTCGGGTAGTTTAAAGATCAGTATAATGACCAGAATAAGTGGAATAACGCCCCCAATAATAATCACTTTAGCCCAACCCAGATTTTCCAATAAATAAGCAGACAATAGCCCACCACATGAAATCCCGAGCATAAAGCCACAACCTGCCAATCCGGTTAAAAATGCTTTACGTTTAGCAGGCATATATTCTGAAACAATGGTACTGATATTGGGCATGGCAGCCCCTAAGCCAATACCGGTAATGAATCGATAAATCATCAATTCTTGTGTAGAAGTGGCAAAGCCACACAGTACGGTAAATGTAGCGAAAAGTAGGGTAGTGAATGTAATGACTTTCTTGCGCCCAAATTTATCGGCAAGTGGGCCAGACAGGATTGCGCCAATCGACATACCCACTAAAGCTGCACTGAGTACTGGTGCAAGTTGAGGTTTGCTTATACCCCAATCATCCAGTAACGCAGGCGCAATGAAACCGATAATACCGGTATCCAATCCATCACAAAAAAATACTAAGAAGCCAAGTGCAAATACCAGCCATTGTAAGGGGGATAGTTTTTCGCGGTCTATCACCGTATTAATCTCAATTGTTTTCATCTTTAATCCTTTAAAAATTTTAGAATTTTTTACTGTAATTTACGAAAAATCGATTTTCAGTAAAATCAGTACCGTGCTTAACGTTGTAGTCGATTAACAGGTATTGCAAAGCCAGTCCTTTAAGATAGGGCTGTTGAAATGCATAGGTGCCAATGAAATTGGCTTCACTTTCTTTATTTTCGCGACCATCAGCGGCCTTGAAATTGTCCCCATACACATATTTAACTGTGGTATTTAGCCCTGGAATATAATCTTTAAAATCATAACCATAGATAAAATGATAAGACTTCTCATCTTGTTTAAAGAAACCTGTCGCATTCCAGTTAATAAAATAAGGTTCCGGTAAAAAACCATCGGGTAAAGGATAGGCAGATTCACCAATAATCTGCTGATACCCTAAGCCGATACTGTGATTGCTGATTTTTACAGTTTCAAGCAAACCAATATTTTGCGCATCAATATTTAATTGGTCATTGTCTTCTTGCGCATTAAAATATTTGAGTTTTGAATTTAAAGAGAAATCATCGGCTTTCCAGTTATGCTCAATTCCTAAGTAATGTTTGTTATAAAGATTGTCCAGATTGCCAAAATAATATTCCGTTTTTAAATTGGGTAAAATTTGATAGCGTAAATCAATATAATTTAGACCATCAGAATAGGTGGTGATTCCTTTGGCGGTATAAGAGAACTTGCGAAAATCTTCTTCGTTTCTCGGAGACAATTTAGTGACATGTCCGAGCTCAAGTTGCAATTGATCACTGAGTTGTGAACGTAAATTCCCCCCCCAATAAGAGGTCAGCAATTGGCGGCTGCCATCTACTGTAGTCAAAGGAAGATCCAGCCAAAGTTCCCCTAAGCTAAGTAAAGTATTTTGGTAGCCTAATTTAAGCGTGGCGCCATATTTTAAATAGTCGGCGGCTTGTGATTGAGTTGCCGAATCAAAAGGCAGAATAGCGTCGGGTACATGTTTATCCGAACTCAGACGAACTGCATATTGGGTTGAGGCATTGGCCCCTATTGTAATTGGACTTCCTGCAATGCTAAGCGGAGTGTCTCTCATTTTAGAGGTATAAAACAGTGAGGCTGACTGCGACCAACTGCCGATATCTTTTACGGCCGAAGAATCAAAATCTCGTTCAATATAGGCATTTTTGAGCGTGAATTTCCATTCTTGCTCTGCTGACTGCGCCTGACCAGATAAGCTTATTCCGCTTAAAATACTCAATAACACAAATGATTTTTTTGATTCTATTTTTGACCATGTCCGATATGTCATCTCATGCCTTCCTTTGAGAAATTGCTTATTTTCTGTTTGTCATTCATTAACGTTAAAAACTATTCCATAGTTTTGATTGAACTCTTTTTAGCCGTTTTAAACTATCCAGAAATTCCTGAAAATCATCCATTTTTTCCAAATTGGATGAATAGCCGTTTAATTTAAGCGACTGAAATCGGGATTTAAATTTGGATGATTTATTTAAAGATTTTGTTAGGGATTTTTGGTCAAATGAGAAGATTGTTAGCTTTCATTAATACGTCAATCTGCTGTAATAAAAATATGCCTGGGCATAGCCTTGATTTGTAAATAATAGAACAACAAATGAGTATAAAAGCACTCATTTTTAACCATTTTTTAGAGAAATAATGATTCGGGGGAGAGGGAATTAAAATGCAGTTTTTTAAGCGGAAATATCCTTGAACCCAGATAAATCAGTAGTTCAAGGATAGTTTTAGCAAAAGAAGCTTATGCACATAAGCGACGACGTTCAACTTCTGCTGAAGGTACCGCAACACTGTCTTTGACCAGTACAATATTAAAGGTAATGTGTTTAAACGGTTTATCTAAACCATAACGTTCAATTTCGCGTGGATCGGTAACGTCCACTGCTGTTGCGACTAAACCGTCACGTGTTGCGAAAGCAAAGTCATCCCATAAATATTGATCACCTTCAATATTAAATTGGGTGGTGAGCTTACGGAATTCAGGGGCAGAGGCAAAGTAATGGACATGCGATGGACGATTACCATGACGACCTAACTTGTTCAGCAAGGCTTGAGTGGTACCCTCCGGAGGACAACCATAACCGACTGGCATGGTGGTTAAAGCCGTATATTTCCCATTTTTATCGGCAAAAATTGTACGGCGTAAATTAAAGTCGGATTGAGCTTTATCGAAGAAAGAATAGTTTCCTAAGCTGTTTGCATGCCATATTTCGACCCTGGCATTTTCAATCAGGTTGCCTTCTGTATCGGTCACTGTACCTTCAATGATGAGGGTGTCAATTTGGTCAGACTCAGAGCCATCATCCATACGGGCGAAACCTACAGACTCTGGTGCACCTGCTACATATAGAGGGCCTTCAATGGTACGTGGCGTTCCTCCGCTAATGCCTGCTTTAAGATCAGTTTCATCGGCACGCAAATCCAGAAAATGTTCCAGACCCAGACCCGCTGCCAACAATCCCAGTTCATTGGCTTGACCTGCATCGGTAAAATATTCTAAGCCTTTCCACACTTCAGAAGGTTGAATATCAAGTTCATCAATGGCCTGAAATAAGTCAGTCACTAAACGTACAACAATTTCTTGTACTCGTGTATCTACAGGGCTGGTTGCTGTATCTACATTCATTTGTTTGACTAGGGCGCTAATTTGTTCGCGGTTCATACTACGTTCCTTAAGTATATTGTTTTAGAGTTATTTAAAACTGTGGATATCATGATGAAGAGTTTCAGTACTACAAAACTGAAGCCTGAAATGACAAGGCTTGGTGTTAAAGGCGACCGCTGTTGCTTTGCAAGAATTTTTCGCTATAAATACGATAATCCTGTAAAGCTTGATCCTCTAGCCAGTCTTTTACTGCTTCAATCATGGGCGGTGGACCACACAAATACATATCGAAAGCTTGTTCTGCCAGTTGATCTTTATTTAAATGATCCTGGATATAACCTGTTTTACCTGTCCAGTTATCCGAAGCCTGGCTAATAATCGGTTGATAATTAAAATTAGGCATGCGTTCGGTATACGCGTGTAAACGTTGCTGCTCACACAAATCTGCTTCTTGGTTCACGCCATAATAAAGATGTACTGATGGAGCATTGGGTTGTTCAGCGATATTATCCAGCATCCCTAAAAAGGCAGATAATCCCGTACCTCCAGCAATAAACACCAAGGGACGCTCGACTTCACGCAAGTAGAAACTGCCTAAAGGGGCTTCCATATAAATGGTCTGTCCGACTTCACAGCACTCACGCAAGTAATTACTCATTACACCATTTGGTAGCAGGCGAATTAAGAATTGCAGCTGGTTGGTTGCATTAGGCTGGTTGGCAAAAGAATATGAACGCCAGTCCTCAGAATTTGGAATTTGCAGGCGTGCATATTGACCGGGTAAAAAGTGCAAAGGTTGCTTATAACTGCTGGCATCCACATGCAAAATGGCCGTGGTTTCAGAAACCAGTTCTACCGCGGTAACGGTGGTGGCAATTTTTAAAGATTCGCCGGCATTACAAATATCTGAATTATGATCGAAATAAAATGCAGCATTGGATTTCACTCGGGTTTGGCAAGCCAGTATTTTACGCTCTGCCAAATCACGTTCACTGAGCGCCTCTTCATCGACATATTCCTGTTCATAAGCCCCACTTTCGCACTGGCCCTGACAGGTTCCACATACCCCTTCACGACAATCAAGAGGTAGTGTAATCCCTTGACGAATGGCTGCATTGAGCAGCAATTCGTCATCATGTACAGAAATGAAAAAGGTTTTACCATCAGCGAAATTGAGCGCCACTGAATGAGTCATACGATTGATCCTTAAACGTGATAAAAGTCTAAGACCGAGTCAATTTTGTCATTCAGTAATACTGTATGTTGACGACGGATGCGGAAGCTATCTTCATCTTTGCGCAAGGTATAAGTGGCATGACCATAAAAACTACCCTCCAAGCCTTGACGGTTATACAGGGTGTGCCATGCTACTTTTGCCTCAACTAAACCATCGTCGAGCTCTTTCACACGAACATTCTTAATCATGTGCAAAGTGCGCGGTAAGGGGGTGGCAGAAGCTGCTTTACCCGTACGGATACGAAAAATTCGGTCTTCCAATCCGGTACGGTCTTCATAATAAATATAAGACAAGCCCTGATTTGGATCCTGGATATAGTTATGATCATCAATCCATTGAGGAATATGGTATTCACTATCTTCATCATATAGCTCAAGATAGGCATCCCAATCATAGGTGTCACAGAGCTCAGCTTTTTTAATGAGAAACTGGGATACAGCAAAGTTAAGTTCAGCAGTCATGATTACACCTCTTCCTTGGCAATATCTTGCTCAAAAGTCACATCTTGCATTTTTAAGGCTTTTTTATTTAAGCCGTTGAGCATTAAACGTTGCCATTGACCATGTTGGTTGACATATAGCCCTTCATGGGTAAATTCACGTCCTGTAATGACCGGCTTAATATTTAAATCCTGAGCATTTTGGGTGGTGCCATATTCCCAGGTATGGTGACCTCGAGAAATATCGCTCCAGCGTTCAAGACGTGCCTGAAAACCTTTTTGTTGTTCACGGAATTCCACCAAATCATCGGGAGTGCCTAAACCCGACACGTTAAAGAAGTCTTCAAACTGGCGAATACGATTACGGCGTGCTTCTGCAGACTCACCTTTAACTCCAATACATTGGCTAATAACTTCTGTTTTATTCCAAGCTACAGGACGGATAATGCGTAATTGCGAACTGATTTGATCCATAAAAAACAGGCTAGGGTACAAATTCAGGTTTCTTAAACGATGCATGGCCCATTCCGCACGTTTTGGCCCGTATTTTTCTAAAAGGTACGGCATGACGGTACTATAACCCGGACGAACTGTTGGATTGGGCATATCGCTAAACAGTACGCTATGACCATTTTTGAAGCTGAACCAACCATCATCTGTCTCAGAATCACCGGCGCCTAATTTACTGTAATCCAGCGTATCTAAATCAGCCCCTTTTTCGATATTCACTTGCTGACGATGCTGAACAGTCGATACATAGTTATAGTGCACAGTACTGACGTGATAACCGTCTAGACCATTTTCATTTTGGAGTTTCCAGTTACCTGCAAAAGTATAGGCGGACTTACCTTGTAAAACTTCAAGCTCACCTGTAGGTGACTGGTCAACCATTAAATCAAGGAAGACTTTGGCATCACCCAAGAAATCTTCTAAAGAATCTGTCGCCTGACTGTCTAAACTGACAAATACGAAACCGCGATAACTAGAAATGCGACCTTGTTTAAGACCACGTGTGGTTTTATCGAAGTGCTCACAATATTCACCTGGCGCTTTGACTTTAATCAAGCGACCATCTGACTTATAAGTCCATGCATGGAAAGGACAAGTAAATGTGGCTTGGTTTCCTTTGCTGACACGTGTCAGGGTTGCACCCCGGTGTTCACACGCATTAACCATGGCATGAAGTTCACCATTACTATCACGGCTGATAATCAGGGGTTGGCGGCCAATTTGAACCGTCACAAAATCGTTATTATTTGGAATTTCACTTTCATGACAGGCATAAATCCAGACTTTTTCAAAGATCTGCTCCATCTCCAAGTCAAACAGTTCAGCTTCAGTGAACATTTCTCGAGCAATACGGTAAACGCCATCATGTGGGCGAAAATCAATACAGTTCTTAACGAAGTCTTGCCATTCAGTAATGCTGCGTGAGGTCATTGTTGTATCCTCTAGTCCATTAGGGTCTTTCCCCCATTGAAGCGAAATTTATCCTTCGCAGCTATCCGAATTCTCCAGATCTTTATCCATTTTTTAGTGTTCTACATATTTATCTTTTATATAGTGAATAGCCATCGATTTTATCGACACTATCTTAGGTAAATAAAAGGCTTTATTAACCAGCTGCCTAGTGGACCACTTCTAATAATCGAAAGTCTTTAAAATAATGCACAGTTTTAGAAGTTATAGGCTCTGAAACGCCATAACGTCTAGCAATATGAAATAGGGTTCAGTATTTCTACCAATGGCTTAGACAGTGAAGAATCTGATCTTGTAAACCTAATTTAAGCGATCTGCTTTTAGCGAGAATGCACTCTTTTTCAGGGGGCTCACCCATTAAACCATCAGAAGTCCATATAGTGGCTAAACTAAGGATGGGTAAATTTTTTTAAATCGATGCAGTTTATGAGAATTATGCAGAAATATTACAAATATGCGATTCAGACAGTTTTAAAAAAAAATACCCCTATATTTTGATTTATAAAACCCTTCTATTTAAATTATTTTGAATTTTATATAGATATAAAGGCTTTATTATAATTATAAAAATAAAATTTTTAATAAGGCATGTATTAAATATTAATATCTAAAACCATGATTTATTATACTTATAAATTTATTTTTATATTTATAAGGTATGGATAATTATTCAGCTTCAATCTTTAGCCATGTCCGTACTTTTGATGGTTTTTTATACACTGACTATGTTACTACATCATTTATTTTCTGTTACCACATCAAAACTTGTACTTATGGCAGTCTGTTACCACATCAAAAGCTGTATGGATAGTAGTCTGTTACCACATCAAAACCTGTATTTTTTATTTTAAAATACCTTATGGGTATAAGTATATGAATTGTCATATAAATATCAAATTAAATAATCTATCATCATTTGATAAAAAAATTTAGAAAATTAAATATCAGTTTATAAGTTTTAGTTTGTGCAAAATAGAATAACTAATTTAATAGAATTTATTTTAATTAATGTAAAAGTGATCCATTATTTTTAATTATACCGACCTAGAATGGGTTTATATAGATACTCTCCATGCTCTAGCTCATCAATATGCGACTGGAATCAAAGATCTAGAGAATCTAAAAAGCATGAGCAGAGATAGCTCAAAAATAAATCCGGTAGCAGGGCAATGAGCAATCCTGTTCAATTTATTATGAGAGGTGAAATGACTCATAATTGAAAATTATAGATAAGTTTTAATAGCCTAAAGCATACTTTTTAATACATAAACCGTATTTCTAAGTAAAGATAAACTTTGCTGTATAAGCTGCTCCTCTGTTACACGGTGAGTCTGCGCCATACAATTTAATGCGACAACTGCCTTACCTGGCGCATTTAACACCGGTAACGCAAGCGCAATAATTCCTAGTTCGTGTTCTTCTTTAGATAAACAGTCATCTTGTGTTTGAGTTTCTGTTAGCACTTTATAGAACTGGGCTTTGTCTTGAACTGGATATGGAGCAAGACGTTTTAAACCACATTTGGCAACCCATTTTTTTGTTTCTCCAAGTTTAAAGCTGCCATAAAACTTTACCGGTTAAGTTTGTATGAGCGAGCAACCGATTTCCTAAATGCATTCTATAAGGACTTAAGCGAAAACTGTCTTGTTGTGGTAAATAGCTTCGAGCGATAGGAGTCACTTTATGCTCATCCAATACCACTAAGGAAAAAGTAAGCGTCGTTCGTGCACAGAGTAAGTTTAAAATAGGCGGTACCACTTTAGGCAAATCCGCTGAGCTTAGATAAGAACTCGATAAACGCGCTGCAATTTGAGTTGAGTTTTTGACGCTCCACTCCAAAAACTTCCAGCAAGCTTAAACCTTTGGCAAGGCCGAAAATGACAGATTTATCAATTCTTTTAATCTTTTGATGATTAACGTTACTTTTTTTGCTTTTATTTCATGACAAAAAATGTCAATAAATACAAATTTTTTTAATAAAAAGACGATAATTTTGGTATTTATTCGTAAAGTGTGAAATATGTCATGTTTTTTATTTATTTATTTTTTAATGTAAGAATGCAATGACATTATGTTTAAAATTGTATCCAATGATGATTAAATCCGAAAAAAAAACGATTTTGATACCTTTATCACTGCTATTAACAGCAGGGTCTACAACACATGCTTCCGCGAATAGCCAAGCTTTAGTTGCTGATATGAAAGTGTTTCAGATAGAGGCAAACCAAAAAGTAAAAAAAGAATTAAAAACAACAGATCAAGTAAAGCCAAAAGCATTGCTTGATTACAAAGTTGAATATTCAAATGTATCTAGTCAAAGTCTGAAAAATTTAAAGTTGAATCTTCCACTTCCTACCGATGTAACTTACATAGGGCAAAGCTTACCCACAGATGCCTATGCGTCCGTAGACGGTAAAAGTTTTGCTAAAGCGCCATTAACACGTATGGAAAATGGCAAAAAAGTAAATGTCCCACTGGTTGAATATCGCGTTTTGCAATGGAATGTGAGTGAGTTAAAACCAAAACAGAAAATTATTGTTTCTGCTCAAGTCGAAGTTAATACATCTAAATAAAATTTTTAATTGGTCAATATCGACTTTATTGTTAGGTTCTTTATGAAAAATAATTTTCAATTAAGTAAAATTGCTGCATCACTGGCAGTAATTGGTGGAATATCGCTGCTGGGTAGTTCTGCGATGGCTGCTGCACCTTTAGCCGGTACCAATATCAGTAACGTTGCAACTGCATCTTATACTGATAATACCGGTACAGAACGTGTGGTAACGTCCAATGAAGTAAAAACGTTGGTCGCTCAAGTCGGCAGTTTTACACTTGAAGCTAACCGCGCTGCGCAGACAACAGCAAATGGTCAGGTAACTTTTTCACATATCTTAACCAATACCGGTAACGGCTCGGATAAATTTGCGATTTCACTTACCGATATAGATGACGCAACCACCACATTTGATTTTGAAAATGGCAAGTTTGCAATTTATATTGACCGCAATAAAGATGGCGTTGCTGACAGTAAAATTGCTTTAACAACATCGGATCGAATTGAACTGGCTGCGGGTGAATCTGTTGGTTTGGTTGTAGTAGCAACTACACCTAGTACTGCAGTAGCCAACCAGTTAGATAAGCTGCAAGTATCTGCTACTGCACAATCTACAACGTTATATGATGCGTCAGCTTTAACTAAAACAAATATTGACACTACGACCATTACCACTGGCGCGGTGATGCAAATTACCAAAGCCGCAAGTGTAAGCGTGACTCAAGCAGGTCAAGAAGTTGAATATACTTTAACCTTCAAAAATACGGGTAATGCTTCAGCAACCAATGTTGCAATCTTTGACGTATTACCAGCTACTGTTCAATTTGTTGCTGGTTCTGCACGTTATAATGGTAGTTCTGTCGCTTTAACTGATGCAAAAGATGTTGCAGATAAATTTGAAGTCAGTGGAAATAAATTCCTTTTTAACATTGATACTGTTGCTGCAAATACCTCGGGCAAGTTGACTTTTAAAGTTAAAGTGTTAGATACAACAAGTGCTGGCGATATTAAAAATACAGCGTATGTTGATCCTGATGGTAAAACTGGACCTTCAGGTGGTCCAAATATTCCATTAATTATTACGGATGTTCCTGATACAGCACCTATTGATCCAACTACTGTTCCATCGAATCCATCGATTGTAACTGTGACCGGAAAATATGATGGTTCAATCAATGACTCTATATTAAATAATTTTAAAGATGGAACGATTCCTGGTGCACCTATTGATGACCGTATAACTTTAGCAGGTAAGCAAGGTGTACCAGTTGTATTTGGTGATAGTGCAACTGAAGGGGACATGATTGTTGTACATAACCGCGGTAATACAACCGATTCTTATACCTTATCTGTAGATAAAACCAATTTACCAGCAGGAAGTATTGTTGAAATACTAAAAGTTGATGGTAAAACTCCTGTAACTTCAAATAATACTGGCCCGATTGCAGCTGGTGCATACGAAAAGTATATCGTTCGCGTGACTTTCCAGAATGGTGCAGTGGTTAGTAATAATCAAATTATTTTAACCAGCACTTCTGATGCGAACAAAGGAACGGATAGGCTCACTTTAGTTGTTTCAAGTTTACTCGCCAATGCCGTGGATTTGGTTAGCAAAACCCCAACTACAGATCTTGGTATAGGTGCTGGTACATCTACACCAGTAAGTAGTGCAACTACTCCGCCAGCAACCCCAACTACTTTCGATATTACAATCAAAAATACTGGCAATATTCCAGATAACTATATCATTACTGTTCCGAATATTCCGACTGGCTGGATCGCAGAAGTCTATGAAAAGGACGTGAGTGGTAACTGTACAGCAACCAAAGTTACAAACTCTGGAAATATTGCGAATGGGGCTGCAAAAAGTTTCTGTTTAATTGTGACTCCACCTGCTGGAACGCCTGCAGATACAGTGACTGGAAAAGATATTAAAGTCGAAATTTCTTCACCTGCTACAGGGACGAATGATGATATTACCTTTAATGTGAAAGTTGCAGAACAACGCCAGTTAACCTTCAGTCCAGATCGTCAAGGTCAGGTTGCACCAGGCGGTACTTTGGTATACAGCCATACCTTAACCAATACAGGTAATGTACTTGAAGGTGAAACAAAGTATCCAATTGAAATTAATTGGTCTTCTACGTTACTGGGCATGAATACTTCAGTTTATGTTGATCTCAATAAAAACGGTACGATTGATGCCAATGAATTGGTGACTGGCGCAACTGTAGCAGCACGAAATGCTTCTTTAACCGCTTTATTGGCACAAACCAATGGTGCAGGTTTATCACAAAATGAATCAGTCACAATTTTGGTCAAAGTAGAAGCACCTGCAACTGCGACTGCGGGTGAGTCGGATACAACCATTGTGACCTTTAAGCCGACTGGTACTAATAAGCCTGCCGATATAATCGTTACTGACCGTACTGTGATCAACTTGGGTCAAGTTCGTTTGGTAAAAACTCAGGCTGTAGCAGAGTGTGCAACGGTTCCAACGGTTTATGGCACTACTGATTTACAGGCAAAACCTGGACAATGTGTGTACTACAAAATTGTAGCCACCAATGATGGTAATGCGAATGCAACCAATATCGTGATTTCCGACATGGTGCCAAGTTATACCAAGCTATTTACAGGATCATTGAAGCCAGCGTCTGCAATTCAAACCAATGGTCAGGTGAGTTATACCGTGGATACCTTGACTCCAGCAACATCGGCAACTTTAGAGTTTGCTGTGAAAATTGACAGCGGCGTAACCACGCCATAACCCTTTCTAAATCCGTCACCTCCCTTTTTCGAAAGGGGGGACTCGATTCGTTCGTTCTCATTATTTGTATTTTCGTATTTTCGTATTTTTGGTTTTGGGGTGTGGCAATGAAAAAAGCAATGAATAAAAAAGTGGAGACATTATCTTTGTCCGCACTTGCATCTGCTTTGCTCTTTGCACAGCACGGTCATGCTGCGATGCCTATGGCTGGACAAATGATTCAGAATATTGCTTATGCAAGTTTTGAAGTTAGTGATTTGAACGGTGGGCAATTACTGCGCACAACTCAATCCAATGCAGTCAATGTCGAAATTGCAAAGTTTTATGGTCTTGAACTATTTCCAGATCAGCTCCAGCAAGTAGAAGCAGGTTCAAAAGTCATCTGGTTAAATCAGGTGGCCAATACCAGTAATACTCAGGCATGGTTTGATTTTCAAACCGAGCCTGTTAACCATTTATCAAATTTAAAAATCTATTTAGATGCCAATCAAGATGGTGTTTTGGATATTTCAGATACCCTGATTAAAGATGGATTGCAATTACAACCCAATCAAACCATACACTTATGGGTAGTGGCAGATGCCTCATTACACACTCCCGATCAGTCCAAGCTAGAGCTTCCTTTAACGGCACAAATTCGTGAAGAACCGCAACAACAAAAAACAGTGCAAGACCCTGTACAGGTCTTTGAAGCAAAACTAAAAATAGAAAAAGCCGTAGACCAATCACTGCTGACCATAAATCAGCAGGCACAAACCCTGAATTACACTTTAACGGTAACCAACTCAGCTTCATTACCGGTATCTCCTGCAACGGTCACGGTCGATGGACAGAAACAATCATGGGTGCTTGTTGAAGATCCTTTGCCGGCAAATACTGTGTTTGAAGAGATTCAAGTGTCAGATTCGGTTTCTACTACACTGGTTTTGCATAAGTTAGCAGAAGGACAATATTCAAGTCATTTACCTCAGGATAAAAACCAAATTGGTCATGCCGTAATTGCTTATAAAAAACCGTTTGCAGCCGGTCAAAAAAGCGAGATTAAGTTAAAGCTTAAAACTCAACCGACCATTAGCTATACCACATTGGTGAATGGAGCTTATGTTCTGCATCAAAAAGGGCAAGTGGATCAAAAAACCTTATCCAATAGGGTCGAAACCAGGGTCGTGGGACAGCCAACTTTGGATAGCACCACAAATGATTTTAAAATCAGCTTGTATACCGGCAAGGTTAATGAACCGATTTATTTAAAAACCAATGTCGCGCTTTGTAATGCCAATCGCTTTAGCAAAGAGCAGCTACGTATTCGTATTCAGTCTAAATTGACGGATGATATGGTCATTATTTCTGCCATGGAAAGTGGTGAAAATACCGGGCTGTTCCAATTTAGTTTAGAGACTGAAGAAAATGCAGAAAAAAATCTGAATGATGCTGTTTTACAAACAGTTAAACGTGATGAAGTCACAGTAAGTCTGGTTGAATGTGTAGATGAGCAAGGTCAAGCCATTACACCCATTAGTGATATTTCAACGCAGATATTGATTGATCCATACGGCATTATTTTTGATGCAAAAACCAAAAAACCTGTTGCTGGGGCAACAGTGATATTGGTTGATGAAAATGATCAACCTGTAGGCAATAATGTTGCTTTTGAAGTTGACCGTACCACAGGGGCTTTACGTTCAATTCCTGCAAAACAGGTCACATCTGCGACAGGCGAGTTTGTTTATCCGCAAGTGATTCTGGGTAACTATAAATTGTTAGTCGATACCTCAACAATTTCGACTCATCAATATAGTTTTGTCAGTGATCAGGTGCTTTATCCGATAAGTTCATTTAACGGCATGGCGGTACATTCGCAATATTCTTATGGTGGCGTATTTACCCTGGCGTCCAGCAGTCCGGCATTGAATATCGATATTCCGATTGATCCGCTATTAAGCCAATCGGGTTTGATGGTACAAAAAACTGCACGTGATAGCAGTATCGAATTGGGTGGTTTCACCAATTACAGCATTACCGTGAGTAATCAAGGCGATGTACTTGCACGTGATGTCAAATTGCAAGACAGTTTGCCGCGTGGTTTTAGCTATGTGCCGAATACCATGCGTATTGATGGCAAGCCGGTTGCAGATCCTGAAGGCGGAAAAGGTCCTTATTTAACGCTGGGTTTGGGCGACCTCGCAGTCAATGCCAGGACTAAAATTGAATACCGTGTTTTGGTTGGACCCAATGCTTTAAATGGGGATGGGATTAACCGGGCTCGTGCAGTGGATGGTTTTGGTCTCAGTTCGAATGAAGCACAGGCCAAAGTTAAAGTCCGTCCAGGTGTGTTTAGTGCCGATGCATTTGTAGTGGGTAAAGTCTATAGCGACTGTAACCGTAATGGCATACAGGATAAAGGCGAGTTGGGGGTGCCGGGTGTCCGTATCTATATGGAAGATGGCAGCTATATCATCACAGACCGTGAAGGAAAATATGACTTTTATGGCGTGTCAGCAAAAACCCATGTGCTTAAAATGGACCGCACGACTTTACCTGCCGGGGTAGAGTTACTGACCCAGTCCAACCGAAATGCAGGCGATCCATCCAGCCGTTTTGTCGATGTCAAACGTGGCGAATTGCATCGTGCCGATTTCGCAATAGCAGATCAGGCAGATACATGTTCTGCACCCTTAACGGATGCAATAAAACAGCGTCAGGAAAAAATTAACAGCAGTAACTTAAATCTTGAAAAAGCAATTAACAAGCAACTTGCTATTGATGCACCGAGCTATCTAGAAAGCAGTACCCGTTCAGAAAATACCCAAGGCTGTTTGGCAAATGACAATAATCAAAATTGCTTGCTTAATCGAGGTGATTTTGCTGCACAAAAACAACCGCAATTATTGATTGATCCCGTAAAAATGCCTGTTTTAGTGAATCTTGAAGAATATTTAAAACGTAGTGACCACAACGCTTTAGAAATTTTAAACTTAACAGAAGGACAGGTTCTGCCTCATGCACAAACGACGATTCAAGTTCAAGGTGCAGCAGGTGCAACCCAACGTATTTTAGTCAATGACATGGTGGTGGCAGATAAACAACGCGGTAAATTAGCCATCCTAGATGAGCAACGTAAACAAGCTGTTGAATATGTGGGAGTGGCATTAAAAACCGGTAAAAACAGCATTCGTGCTGAACAACTGGATTTTGCTGGCAATGTCCGTGAAAGCCAACAAATTCAGGTTATTGTTCCTGATGAAATTCATCAGCTGAAGTTACAGCAACCGCAAGCCTCGGTGATGGCCAATGGCCGTGATGTGATGCAACTGCGAGTTCAGTTGCAAGACAAACAAGGCGTCAGGGTTGCCACCCGTACCTCGATCACTTTAGAAAGTGATATCGGGATTATTGATCTTCAAGATTTAAATCCGAATGAACCCGGCATTCAAAGCTTCATTGATGGCGGCGAGATGATTATTCCGGTGCTTGCACCGAATGCGCCTGCACATGGAAAACTACGCGTCAGCAGTGGTTTGCTCAAACAAGAAATCGACATTCAGTTTCAGGCAGATTTACGTCCGCTGATTGCCGTGGGTTTAATTGAAGGTTCAATTAACTTTAATAATTTTGATAACACACAGTTGCATAGTGTGAATGGCAATGACGGGTTTGAAGATGAGCTGAATGAAATTGCCGAGTGGGGTAATGACACCTCATTGACCGGTCGTACTGCAATGTTTCTTAAAGGTAAAGTCAAAGGGGACTACCTTTTAACCCTGGCTTATGATTCGAATAAAAGTTCCAAGCAACGCCTGTTTCGCGATATTCAACCTGATGAATATTATCCTGTTTATGGTGATGCCGCGGCAAAAGGCTTTGAAGCCCAATCGACCGGAAAATTGTATGTACGCTTAGATAAAGGGCGTTCATATGCGATGTATGGCGACTATGTGACCCGTACCGAGAAAGATGAAGGCCTTGCTTTAGGGCAATACAACCGTTCATTGACGGGTCTTAAAGTTGGACATGAAGGCGATAAATTTCAAGCATCAGCTTTTGTGGCCGAGACCAAATCTCGTCAAGTGGTCACAGAAAATCGTGCACTGGGTATTTCTGGTCCCTACAGTCTCGGTTCAATTTCAAATGAACTTATTTTAGACAATAGTGAAAAAGTCGAGATTCTGACCCGAGATCGTAATAATCCGGGTTTGATTATTGCCAAACAAAGCCTCACCCGTTTTACCGATTATGAAGTCGATACCTATAGCAATAGCATTTATTTAAAACAGGCTGTCGCTAGCGTGGATCAAGACCTGAATCCAAACTTTATTCGTATTACGGTGGAAGCGGATGAAATTGGTGAAGAATATCAAGTCGGTGGGATGAGTTTTAGTTATGCCATGAAAAGCCATCTGAAAATGGGTGGTTCATTTGTGCAAAGTAATTATCCATTAAATCAGGAACAGATTGCCAGTTTAAATGCCGTGGTGAAGGTGGGGCAATACGGTAAATTAATTGCCGAAGTAGCACAGTCTAAAAATACCGACTCAACGGCAGATCAGGTTACTCAGATCAATAGTGATTCAACCCGTGATAAAAACCAAGGTGCGGCTGCCCGGGTAGAATTTGAATATGCGCCGAGCTTTGCCCATGTGCGTGCCTATCACCAGCAAGCTGAAGAAGGTTTCCAAAATGATGCAGCAACCATTAGTGCAGGGCGTAAAGAAAGTGGTGTCAAGGCTTCAGCACCGATTGCAAAACTGGGTTTGGCACGTATTGAAGCCATTCGTACCGAAGACCAAGACAATAACGGCGTTCGTACCGGATTATCTGCCAGTCTGGAACGTAATTTTTTTAAAATTCTCGCGGTTGAGTTAGGGCTGCGTCATTATGATGAAACCGCTGCTGCTGCAACTTTAGCGACAGAAAATCTGGGTCCATATAATGGAACCACCGGGCGTATCAAATTTACCGGTAATCTGCCTTGGAAAGGCGCATCGGCTTTTATTGAATACGAACAGGATTTATCTAATTCCGATAAACAAGTCTTGTCTGTAGGGGGAACGGCTAAAGTCCTGCCAAATACAGAAGTCTATGCCCGCCATGAGGTGATTGCTGCGATTGATGGTTTATATTCTATGAATAGCACGGAAGAAACCAACAGCACGGTGTTTGGTATTTCCAGTAACTATATGAAAGATGGTTTAGCATTTAGTGAATATCGTGTTGCGGATGGCATCAGTAACCGTGAAGCTGAAGCAGTATTGGGACTGCGTAACCGCTGGCAATTAAAACCGCGTGTATATGTCAGTAGCAGTTTTGAGCGTATCCAGTCTTTATCTAAAAATGAAGACAATACTAAGAACGATGCCACTGCACTGAATCTTGGGCTTGAATATTTACTTCATGAGAATTGGAAAGCGACCACCCGTTTGGAAGGCCGCCGTTCGGATACTTCAGATACTCTGATCAATACCATTGGTTATGCCTATAAGCTATCTGATGACGCAACCGTACTGACTAAAAACACGCTGAACTTTGTCGATAATAAACAAGCAGATCAGGGGGATCATTTACGCAACCGTTTTCAGCTCGGTTATGCGTGGCGCGATTATGATCAAAATAAACTCGATGTCTTGTCGAAAATTGAATATTACTATGAAAATAATGCCACTGATTTGGAAGCGGAATTCAAACGTGAAGCCTATGTGACTTCTATTCATACTAACTATCATCCACAGCGCCGTCTGACTTTATCGGGTCAATATGCGGCAAAATGGTCTGAACTCGATGAAGATCATATTTCTAGCAATGCTTTAACGCAATTGTTCAGTGGTCGTGTAATTTATGACATCAATGAACGTTGGGATATGAGTGTACAGGCAGGTGCTTTATGGGCCAACCGCGGTGCAGGGACGCGTTATTTGGTCGGAGCAGAATTGGGGTATTTGCTTGCAACCAATCTTTGGGTTTCAGCAGGTTATAACTTTCTGGGTTATCAAGATGATGAACTGGCAAATACCAGCTCAACCGGTGAAGGGGCTTATTTAAGATTCAGATTCAAGTTTGATGAAAATCTGTTTGGTCGCCGTTCGGCAAAAATAAACTTTGCTTTAGAGCCAGAACAGGGACGATAGAACATGAAACTAGCTACAATACTGCTGACAGGTTTATTTTTTTGCAATAGCTTGGTTTATGCTGAACCCTTTTCATCTGCTGATGCTCAGCGTCAAATGAATACCTTATCCAATACTTTGCAACAATATACTGATGTAGATGCACTGACTCGCTATCATGCTTATAAAGCAAAAATGTGGTTAAGTTATGCGGTCAATCAACAATCCGAGCGCAGTTTAACTGCTGCCGGGCAAGAAGCCTTGCAACAAGCCCAAATCATTGTCGATGGATTGCAGTCCAAGAAAAATTTGAGTTTAACCACTCCGGTGTTAAGTGTGTCCCAAGTGATGCGCCGTGATTTATGGTGGCAAGTAGAGTACTTAAAACAGCATGGTGCCATTGATAAAGCGCCAGAAAGTTTGGCACATGCAGAAGTGATGCTGGTTTGGGCGGCAGCAGAATATTGCGAGTTAGGTGGGAGACATGCACAAGAACCTTTTAATGCTGCGCAACAGGCTTTATATCAGGTGGTTGAATCTACAGGATTGCAGCATACTGATATCACGTGGAATCCTGAGCATCTGCCTTCATTACAGCAGCTCAATGGAGAGGGCTGTCAGGGGGTAAATTCCGAATTTTGGCCTTTAGTCAAAGTATCACCTATTCAACAGTCTAATAGTTTAAAGATCAATAATATTGTACATTTTGCCCGGGACAGTGCAGACCTAAGCCCAGCGAGTAAAACGGTGCTGCAACAATGGGGGATTCTGGGGAATCAATATCCGCAATTGTCTGTTACTTTAAAGGGTTATACCGATCGTTATGCAAGCCCGAGCTATAACATTCAGCTGGCAGAGCGCCGTGTTCAGGCAGTGCAAGATTATCTGGTCTTGCAGGGTATGGATATTGCAAATATTACGACTGAAGTCAAGGGTGCAGTTGATTTTCAAACCGATATAGAGATGAAAATAGCTGAAGCCAAAAGCCGGCGGGTTATTCTGCAGGTTGCGAATGCACATGGGCTTGAAATTAAATATCTACCACAGTGGCAAGATTTACAACTAGAGTCAAAACAGCAAAAAGTGCAGGTGAAATAACATTATGATCAAGCGATATTTACCTCATGTTTTGACGTCTACAGTTTTATTGCTCGGCGGTGTGGCTGAGGTCAATGCGGCAGATACTGCAGCAGATACCAGTAAAGTTAAAATTCAGCGCAGCTTCGTCAATTTAAGTTTTAATCAACCCGGTGTTTCATCAAACCCTGGGACGAACCAATTTAATGAAAGTGTGGTTGAAGGTTGGTTAACCACTCATCCTAGTCCAAAACTGATAGAAATTTGGCGAGGAAGAGGAGCAGCAGCTACAACTTATACAGCCTGGAATACAGCGAATACTTCTCCTGTAATCAATCAATATGCAGAGTTAAACGCCAGTGCAAGATCAGCGCTGTATCAAACTGTTTGTTTATTTAAAGATGAAGAATTTTCCTGGAATTTTAGGCATGCTGCCCGTTCGGATCTAAACGAGCAAACCACATTTTATATCGGAAAGGTTTCAGCTGACCGTTTTAGTTTCACTGCAAATCAAACCATCGGAGCGAGTCAGACGGTTACGAGTTTATTTGAATGGAAAAATGCGAATTCTACTGGAGCGAAAGCGAAAGTAAATGTAGTGAGTGGGATATATCAATTTATTTTTGATGCGACAAAATTTGGTTCAAATGCAACCCTGGGCAACTTTATTGATGATATTCAATTGGGTTTAAAACCTGCAGTCGAATTTGGTGCTGCTTCGGGGCGTTTTTATGAGGGTGAGAATGCAACAGGGAAGACCCATTCTGTACCTTTTAATATTGTTGGACAAATTTTAAGTCAGAGCGATATGCCTACCCTGCAATTTAAAATTGAATATCCAACAGGCTATGCTCAGACTAAAGCGATATATGGCACAAATTACAGATTATACAAGCAAACTGCATCGGGCTTGGTTGAATTGAGTCCCGCAGATAGTTTGGTGACCACAAACCCAGACAAAGTGACCTTTAATTATACCCCAGTCTATAACGCTACCCTGGATTATACCAAAGGAGTTCAGGTGAATGATTTGGTGATTAAAATTTTTGGTAATACCCAAACCAATACGGATATCAATCTACCGTTTGAATTTGCGCTGGATGCTAACAGTAAAGCTATTTCCACCAATTTGACTACCTGCGGTAATGTCACTGCAGATGTTAAGTTTGATCTCAAGATCCAAGAAGATGATATTGATTTAGGGGTCGTCAAAACTTTGACCCCAGAATCGGTGGTTCAAAAAGATAACCTGATTTCTTATAAACTGGATATTACCAACAATACAGCCGTGCAGGCAGATGGTGTGGTTCTGCGAGATAAATTTAAAAATTTACTCAGAGTGACGACCGGTGATGCTGCCAATCAGACCAGTCTGATCTGTGAAGATTTGACCGATGGTACCAGTAAGGCCTGTCCTTCGACCTGGACAGAGGCCAATGCACTGACTGCACTATTTAGTAGTACCGCAGGAAGTGGTTTAAGTTTGGGTGATATTCCTGCCAATGCGAAATACCGTTTTACGGTTAAAAATTTAAAAGTCACAGATACCGATACTACAAGTGCGGGTTTTGTAGAAAATACAGCCATTATTGAAACCATGAAGATGCAGGATCTGATTCCTGAAAATAATACTTCAACCGTGAAAACATTGATTTCGGCCAAAAGTGATTTATCCAATAACATCAGCAATGCCCCTGCAGCCGATGTAGCAGCAACGGGTGCGGGTATGTTGATTATTGGAAAAGAGGGTAGAACAGGTGCTACACCACTCTGGACCCAAAAAGCAGACAGTAACACCAAAGTTTACTTCCCGCTCAATATTCAAAATTACGGAAATTTAGCGCAGGATTATCAACTGTATGCATCCAGTAGCAAAGTTGAGCCAACCCTGGGGACCGGCGAGTATTCGAGCTTGGTTAAAAATAGTATTACGCCCTTTACTGTTGGTTTAAAAATTGAATTTTATAAAGCGGATCTTGCGCAGTGTAAAACAGGTGTAAATAGTCAGCAAATTACTCAACTGAATGTTACGGCAAATACCACAGCACAAGTCTGCGCAGTCGTGACCATTTATCCCTCTGTTTCGGCTAAAACAAATATCTGGTTTGCGATAGAGTCACTTCAGTCAGGTTTGGCTGACATTATTCTTGATGCAGTCATTCCACAAACCAAAAAGCGTGTATTGGAGTTAAGCAATGACCAAAGTGCCCAGGTAGGGATTGGGGGGACTTATGTGTTTTTGCACCGTTTGACCAATTATGGGGTGGAAAATGAAAGCAAAGTGAAGGTCAGTCTTAACCCAATCAATCGTACTGATGGCTTCTTGTATAGCTTATTTTTGGATCAAAATGGCAATGATACGCTAGATGCGAGTGATACATTGCTATCCGGGACAGAGACTGAATTAAGCAATATGATTGAACCCAATAAATCAGTGACTTTATTAATTAAGGTTGAAGCACCCTTAACTGTAACCAATGGTATGAGCAGTCAAGTTAAGTTAATTGCTAAGCCGGACAATACGGGGAAAGAAATATCATTAGTAGATTTAAGTAATACAGACTTGATTACCGTCAGTCCGAATCAGTTAAAAATTCTGAAATCGCAATTCAAAGTTGAAAATTGCAGTATGGCAAATGTTTCGGGAGTGATAAATGCGACCTATACGGTACAAAATGAAAATTTAAAGCCCAATCAATGTTTAATTTATCGGATTATGGTAAAAAATACGGGAAGTGCAGCCTTAAGTAATGTAGTGATTAACGATATGTACCCGGCTTATACCCAGCAATGGACATTTGCGGGAATATTGCCAATCGTGGGTAGTAATAGTCAAAATGTTACAGATAATATAAATAATAAAATTGAAGATGACGGAACGGCAAAAATTAAGGCAATTTTAAAAGAACTGTTATCACAACAGGAAAAATCACTGTACTTTGGAATTAAAATGCAATGATGCGTTAAGTCTTTAGTCGATTACTTCCCCCTATACTAAATTCGAGGCAGCTGTGTTCTTAAGCTGCCTCGCTCACATCTGCAATAGCCATTTCTCCTGTTTATCCATTCGCTATTTCATTATCTCTTATCAAAAGTATTTAATATTTACAGTGATCTAGTCTAATTCTGGAAATGGCGGGTTAACTGCGCCCCATATGTATATATGAATCTTCATTGGTTAAATATCAACTCATTCCAGATACTCTTTAGCTAGGAAATTCAGGAAAATTTCACATCCGTAATTTATTTTTGCTCTATTCAAAAAATGACTATAAAAGCCAAGTTCCAAATAAAAAATGAATTAGATCTCTAGTCAGCACTTCACAAGATTATTTTTAGGGTTGCTAAGCTGGTTACTAGGTTGGTGATTAAAATTATTTAATGCTAAATAAAATTATTAAATAACAATAGACTATACTTTTATATGATGCGTATCATACGCATCATATAAAAGTATGTTTATTTTGCTATAATCAAACTATCCAGCGTCATTAGTGGTTCCATGCAATTTTATGAGTCTTACAGAATTTAAGGTTCGCCAAGCCAAACCGAAGGATAAAATCTACTTTTTAGCAGATGATGAAGGCCTAAGCCTGAAAATTGAACCGAATGGACGCAAGTCATGGAGCTATCGATATTCTGTAGAAGGATCAAGCAAGCGACCAAGAATAAAACTGGGTATGTATCCTTCAATGTTATTAAAAGATGCAAGGTTTGCACGAGATGAATATAAATTAAATAATTACACTCTTAAAAGTATAAGTAATAAAAAAATAAAATCCTTCCAAGATATTTGTGAGGAATGGTTAGAATTTAAAATAAGAAATTCTTTTAGTGATGAGCCACGTTGTGGTGTTATTCAATTGGCAAGAAAATGTTTATCCAATGATATATATCCAGAATTAAGTGATATGGCATTTGAAGAAGTGAAACGATATGATTTAGTAACAGTCATAAAAAAAATTGAATTTAGAGAAGTAAAAGAACCGGTTAAAAAAGCTTATAGTTATTTAAATCAAATTTATGATTATGCTGTGGCGATGGGTTATTGTGAATACAATATTGCAAATGGTTTAAATAAAATACTGGTTAATAATAAGATTAAGAGAAACTATCCTTATTTAAAATCGCATGATATTCCAGAATTCATAAATAAATTAAATCAAGTGAATACTCATAGCCTTATTAAAAAAGCCTTATGGCTTAAATTATATACAGGGGTTCGGGGCACTGAATTACTTCTTAGTGAACCCCATCACTTTGATATAGAAAATAAAATGTGGAGAATCCCGGCATTACATATTAAGCAGTTTAGACGTAAAGTTATTTTAGGCCATGAGATTCCTGATTTTCTGGTCCCTTTGTCGGATCAGGCTATTTGTATTATAAAATCAGCACTTGAGTGGTCTTACGGTGAAAAATATGTATTTTCAAGTCCACGCTATAAAGACAAACCGATTCATTTTAATACGCTAAATACAGTAATCCGTAAAATGGGATATAGTAAGAATGAGCTGTCATCTCATGGTTTAAGATCTACATTTAGTACCATATTAAATGAATCGGGTTTATTTCAACAAAATTGGATTGAAGCGCAGTTATCGCACACGGATAAAAATAAAACTCGTGCAAGTTATAATCATGCTGAATATATTAATCAGCGTATGGAAATGATGCAGTGGTGGGGAAGTTATATATATGAATATGCGGAAAGACAAGGTGTAACTTTCTGATAGATTATATTAAACCTATTTTATAAATTATTTTTCATTAGTTAAATTTTATGAATTCTAGCTATTAAATTACATCTTAAACTAATTTTTTATCTCTATTTCGATAATAGTCTTCCAAGAATTTTTAATTTTTTCAGATTGCCAAATACCTATTTAGCCCCATTCTTGTTTTATTGACTTTCTGATTGCCTTTATCAGTCAAAATAAAGGCATCTTAATGTCTTAGGTTCAAATTTCGTTTGCATAACTTAAAGGCCAGCATACCAGCTACATAAACTCAGGATTCACTGAGTTTATGTAGTGAATGTGTTTGTACACTAATCTTTCTATACTTATCTCTGCTTATTTTAGTGATTTTAACAGTGCTTCTGCTGTAGCAGCAGAAGACGCCGGGTTTTGTCCGGTAATGAGTAAGCCATCTTGCTGTACATGAACCTGCCAATCCTCTGCCTTGGAATATTGTCCACCATTTTCCTTGAGCATGTCTTCGACCAAAAAGGGAACAATTTCGGTCAGGCCTACAGCATTTTCTTCAGTATTGCTAAAGCCTGTGACTGATTTGCCTTTTACAATCGGTTGCTCATCACTGTCTTTCACATAACGTAGTACGCCAGGCGCATGACAGACCAATGCCACAGGTTTATCTGCCTGCAAAGTCTGTTCGATTAAGGAAATCGAGTTCTGGTCTTCGGCTAGATCCCACAATGGGCCATGCCCACCCGGATAAAATACTGCATCAAAATCGGTAATAGAAATTTCACTTAGTTTCTGGGTATTCGCCAACGCTTGCATGGCAGATGTATCCGCTTCGAAACGATGAGTGGTTTCAGTTTGGGCATCTTTTTCATTACTTTTCGGGTCTAACGGCGGCTGCCCCCCTTTAGGAGAGACTAATGTAACTTCTGCACCGGCATCGATAAACGCATAATAAGGCGCAGCCAGCTCTTCCAGCCAGAAGCCGGTTTTCTTACCGGTATTACCAAGCGTGTCATGTGAAGTCAGAACAATCAGTACTTTCATATTATTTTCCTGTATTTTCCTAAAAATTATTCAAGTCATCGGCTGTTAATTTAGCAAGTACACAGCTTGAAAAATGTTCTTATAGGTTTATTTGCTGTATCGATACGTTATGGCTTAAGTTGATTCAACTCAATACAGATTAAATCAAGTTACAAAGAAAAAAGTCATCTAAAGATCAAGAAATGATTTATCTGCCCATTAACACCGCTTGCTGAATATCTGCCTGTTTACGCAAAAAATCCCAGACCAGTTTAATCCGGGGTTCATGTTGTAAATCAACCAAGGTTAGCATCCAGAAAGTGTGTGCAAAATTCACCTGCTCACTGAGTACCTCTTCAAGTTCAGGTTTATCCTGGGCAATAAATCGCGGCAAAATCGCCAGTCCGGCACCCGCACTGACCGCAATTTGCTGGGCCAGAATACTGTTACTGCGAAAACAGGCAGTCAATTGCAGGGGTAAGCGTTCCAGCGAATACAGCGCTGAGCTATAAACCAGATCATCAATATAATCGACAAAACGGTGCTGAGTTAAATCTTCTACCCGTTTAATTGGGGGATTTTGTTGTAAATACTTTTTACTGCCATACAGCTTTAAACAGTAATTCGAGAGACGGGTAATGATATAGGGTCCAGATTTGGGCCGGTCAATCGCGATCACAATATCGGCTTCACGATGTGACAATTTAATGGTTTTCGGAACAGGAATTAAATCAATGGTTAAGGAGGGATAATGCTGAGAAAACTCGGCCAATAACCGCGCTAAAAATGCAGTTCCAAAGCCTTCCGGCGCACCAATCCTTACCCGACCTTGCAAGGGGTCGTGGCGTTTGTCAATCTGGATAAACGACTGTTCCATTTGCTCTACACGGGGTACCAGTGCCAAGCCTTCCGATGTCAGCTCATAACCTGTCGCTTCGCGTTTAAACAGTTGAGTACCCAAGGTGTTTTCCAGAGCCTGAATCCGCCGTGCCACGGTACTGTGTTCCACCCCAATCAAGCGTGCTGCATTGGTGAGCGTTTTGGCACGCGCTAAAACCAAAAAGAAACGTAAATGATCCCAATCCACTTTCATTTTTTATTTAACATCCTGTTAAATGCCTGTGCAAATTTGCACAATCATCGTGCACCAATTTCTATTGGTGGTCAAAGTGTTCTTTGTTAGTCTGCAGAAACAGCGTAAAAATAATACGCCGAATAAAGCCAGTAAAGGCAGATACAACGACAATAACAAACCAGCACGGAGCGACCATGAACGCCATTCATCATCCACAGCAAAGTACCGGATTCACCACCGCAAAACTCCTCATTAATGGTGAATTTGTCGAATCAAAAACCAGTCATTGGCAAGATATTATCAACCCTGCCACTCAAGAAGTTTTGGGTCAGGTACCATTTGCTACCGCAGAAGAAGTCAATGCCGCGATTGCTGCCGCACAAAATGCCTTTGCCAGCTGGCGCCAAACCCCGATTCAGGCACGTATGCGGATTATGCTGAAGCTGCAGGATCTGATTCGTACTAACTCAAAAAGTATTGCCCAAGTATTAACGGCGGAACAGGGCAAAACCCTGGCCGATGCCGAAGGTGACATTCAGCGTGGTTTAGAAGTGGTGGAGCATGCCTGTTCTATCGGTTCACTACAAATGGGTGAATATATTGAAGGTGTGGCACGCGGTGTTGATACCTATACCTTGCAGCAACCACTGGGTGTCTGTGCAGGGATTACGCCGTTTAACTTCCCGGCGATGATTCCACTGTGGATGTTCCCGATGGCGATTGTCTGCGGCAATACTTTTGTCTTAAAGCCTTCAGAACAAGATCCGCTATCGACCATGATGCTGGTTGAACTGGCGATTCAGGCAGGTGTACCAGCTGGTGTATTAAATGTAGTGCATGGCGGTAAAGAAGTGGTTGATCTGCTGTGTACCCATCACGATATCAAAGCCATTTCCTTTGTCGGTTCGACCGCTGTAGGTACGCATGTGTATAACCTGGCGGGACAACATGGTAAACGTGTACAGTCGATGATGGGGGCTAAAAACCACGTTGTAGTCATGCCGGATGCCAATAAAGAACAGACATTAAATGCGCTAGTCGGTGCAGCCTTTGGCGCAGCCGGTCAGCGTTGTATGGCGCTTTCAGTAGCCGTGATGGTCGGTGAAACCAAGCACTGGGTCGATGAACTGGTCAATAAAACCAAAACCTTAAAGGTTAATGCAGGCCATGAACCGAATACCGATGTTGGACCGGTGATTTCAACCCGTGCCAAAGCGCGTGTGATTGATCTAATTAACAGTGGGGTCGAACAGGGTGCTGAATTGCTGCTCGATGGTCGTGATGTGAATGTTCCGGGTTATGAAAAAGGCAATTTTGTCGGGCCGACGATTTTTAATCAGGTCACGACCGATATGCGTATTTATCAGGAAGAAGTGTTTGGTCCGGTACTGGCCATCATACATGTTGATACTTTAGAACAAGCCATTCAGCTGATTAATGCCAATCCATTTGGCAATGGTGTGGGACTCTTTACCCAAAATGGCAATACTGCACGTACATTCCAGCACCAGATTGATATCGGTCAGGTTGGCATTAACATTCCAATTCCCGTACCTGTGCCTTTCTTCAGCTTTACCGGTTCGCGTGGTTCAAAGCTCGGCGATCTAGGTCCTTATGGCAAACAGGCGGTGCAGTTCTATACCCAGACCAAAACCATTACCAGTCGCTGGTTTGAGGATGATCAGGAAACCACAGGTGTGAATACCACGATCAGTTTGCGTTAAGGAGCATCAGCATGAAGATTGCATTTATTGGTTTAGGCAACATGGGCGGCTCCATGGCACAGAACCTGCTCAAGTCGGGCCATCAGGTTTTTGGTTATGACTTAAGTGCAGTGGCTTTACAGCATTTTGCACAAGCGGGCGGTGTGGTCTGTGACAGTCCACAAGCTGCCGCGAAGCAGGCGGATATCGTGGTCAGCATGTTGCCTGCAGCCAAGCATGTACGTGAAGTTTATCTCGGTGAACACGGTATTCTGGACGTACTTCAGGCGGGCAGTTTGTGTATTGATAGCAGTACCATTGATCCGCAAACCATTCAGGAAATTTCTACAGCAGCTCAGGCCAGACAGATTCGTGTCTGTGATGCACCGGTATCCGGCGGGACTTTGGGCGCCAAAGATGCCACCTTGACCTTTATGGTCGGTGCAGATGCAGCGACCTTTGAGGCGGTAAAACCGGTACTCAGCTGTATGGGTAAAAATCTGGTGCATTGTGGCGCTGTAGGAACAGGACAGGTGGCAAAAATCTGTAATAACCTGATTCTGGGTATTTCCATGACTGCTGTTGCAGAAGGGATGGCACTTGGAGCCAAACTGGGAATTGATCCGCAGGCTCTGGCTGGAGTGATCAATAGCTCAACCGGACGTTGCTGGAGTTCTGAAATCTATAATCCCTGGCCGGATATCTGTGCCAATGCGCCGTCATCACGGGGTTATACAGACGGTTTTGCCGCCCAGCTGATGCTCAAGGATTTGGGTTTGGCCGTCGATGCAGCGCAACAGGTTGATCAGCCGATTGTACTCGGGAGCATGGTACAGAAGCTCTATCAGCAGCTTTGTCAGGAAGGCGATGCCACTCTGGACTTCTCCAGCATCATGCATCAATACACTGCACCACCAGCCTAACAATTGAATCATCATTGATGGAGCAAGGAGAGGCTCCATCAAAAAACACCCTGTCAGTAATAACTATAAATTCAGGCTGAGGTTTAACATGCTCAATTATCAAAAAATGGCACAAGATTTTGATTTAAATACGGTTGCAAGTCAGTTTTTATCCGGTTCCATGCAGGCGATAAATGCCTGCTATGAATGTTGTGACCGTCATGCCGATTCCGATGCGATTGCCCTGTTCTGGTACGGTAAAGATGGCCGTAAAGAACAATATAGCTTTCGCGAACTGAAGAAATATTCCAGTCAGTTTGCAAATTTCCTAAAGTCTCAAGGGATTGGCAAAGGTGATCGCGTTTCCGGATTATTGCCACGTACCCCCGAGCTGATTATTACCATTTTGGCGACCTGGCGAATCGGTGCGGTATATCAACCCTTATTTACTGCCTTTGGTCCCAAAGCCATTGAGCATCGTATTCAGCTTGCCCAGAGCAAACTGGTGGTGACTGATTTGACCAATCGGGACAAATTATCCGAGATTAGCCATTGTCCGGCGATTGTCACCGTACATGCTGAAACCCAAGCGGAAACCTATCCACACGATCTCAGTTTTTGGACGGTGTTGAATCGTCAAGCTGAAGGTTGTGAAATAGAAATGCTCAATATAAATGATCCGTTCTTATTGATGTTTACCTCAGGTACTACTGGACCGGCAAAACCCTTGAAAGTACCGCTCAAAGCGCTGATTGCTTTTGCGGGCTATATGCACAATGCCATCGGGTTAAGCGCTGAAGATGCTTTCTGGAATATTGCCGATCCAGGTTGGGCTTATGGTTTGTATTACGCCATTACCGGACCCTTATTGCTCGGACATTCGACCTTATTTTATGAAGGTGGTTTTAATGCAGAAAGTGTCTGTGAAATAGTCAAGGAATATGGCATCACCAATCTTGCCGGCGCACCGACAGCTTACCGCATGATGATGGCAGCAGATCCTGCCCAGATGGCGCAACTGCGCGGTAAATTGCGTGTGGTCAGCAGCGCCGGCGAACCTTTAAATCCGGAAGTGATCCGCTGGTTTAAAGATGTTCTGGATGTGCCGATTTATGACCATTATGGTCAGACTGAAGTCGGCATGGTGGTGTGTAATCACCATGCACTTGAACATCCGGTTCGTGCAGGTTCGGCAGGTTTTGCCAGCCCCGGTTATCGAATCGCGGTCGTGGATGAACAGGGTAATGAATTAGCTGCTGACACTCCCGGAATCCTGGCGATTGATATTAGCCGATCGCCCATGATGTGGTTCTCCGGTTATGAAGAAAGCCGTAAATCTCCATTTGTAGGACACTATTATTTGACCGGAGATACCGCAGAAATTCATGCCGATGGCAGTATGAGTTTTGTGGGGCGTAGTGATGATGTCATTACAACGTCAGGTTATCGGGTCGGCCCATTCGATGTAGAAAGTGTCTTACTTGAGCATGATGCCGTGATTGAAGCGGCGGTGATTGGTGTACCTGATCCTGAACGTACCGAAGTGATTAAAGCCTTTGTAATTCTGGCCAATCCTGCTCATGCGACTGCTGATCTGCAAGAAGAATTAGGACAATTCGTGAAAAAACGTTTGTCTGCACATGCCTATCCACGCCTGATTGAATTTGTCACTGAATTGCCAAAAACCCCGAGCGGTAAGATTCAGCGCTTTTTACTGCGCAATCAGGAAATCAATAAGCAGCAGGTGAAGACCGCATAAATCAACCAAAGCCAGCAAATTGAATAAAAGATCGAATTAAAGAGATTGAAGGAAGAATCAATGCAATTTACGGAAGAGCAACAACTGATTCAGGATATGGCCAAAAGCTTCGCCCAGGAACAGATTAAACCCTTTGCCGGCGAGTGGGACCAAAAGGGCATATTTCCTAAACAGACTTTGTCCCAAATGGGTGAGCTGGGTTTTCTGGGCATGCTGATTCCAGAAGAATGGGGCGGTTCAGGTACAGGCACGCTGGCTTATGTACTGGCTTTAGAAGAAGTCGCTGCGGCTGATGGTGCAACATCCGCCATCATGAGCGTGCACAACTCGGTGGGTTGTGTGCCGATTTTTAAATTCGGAACTGAACAGCAAAAGCAGCAATTTTTAAAACCTTTGGCTCAAGGTGAAATGATAGGCGCCTTTGCCTTAACCGAACCGCATACCGGTTCGGATGCTGCAGCGATTAAAACTCGGGCGGTCAAAGATGGCGATCACTACATTATCAATGGCTCGAAACAGTTTATTACCTCTGGGCACAATGCCGGGATGATTATTGTGTTTGCAGTGACCGATCCAGGCGCTGGTAAAAAAGGCATGAGCGCATTTCTAGTGCCGCGCTATACCCAGGGCTATGAAGTGATTCGGGTCGAAGAAAAACTGGGCCTGCATGCCTCAGATACCTGCCAGATTGCCCTAACCGATGTCCGCATTCATGAAAGCCTAAGACTGGGTGCAGAAGGAGAAGGCTTAAAAATTGCCCTTGCCAACCTGGAAGGTGGACGGATCGGCATTGCGGCACAGGCGGTGGGTCTGGCGCGTGCTGCTTTGGAGGAAGCCACCCACTATGCGCATGAACGGGTGGCCTTTGGTAAACCGATTTTTGAGCAGCAAGCGATTTCTTTCAGGCTGGCCAGTATGGCTACCGAAATTGAAGCCGCGCGTCAACTGGTCCATTTTGCAGCACGCAAAAAAGAAGCCGGTGAAGCCTGTTTAACCGAAGCCTCTATGGCCAAGTTATTTGCTTCGGAAATGGCAGAACGCGTGTGTTCCAAGGCCTTACAAATTTTTGGTGGCTATGGTTATCTGAAAGATTTTCCGATTGAACGGATTTATCGCGATGCCCGCATTTGTCAGATTTATGAAGGCACCAGCGATATTCAGCGCCTGGTGATTGCACGCAGCCTATAATTTTAAAGGGATTTTAATCATGCAATGGCAAACGATTTTATTAGAACAACGTAACGGGGTCGGGCTGATTACTTTAAACCGTCCACAAGCTTTAAATGCACTGAATAACCAGCTGGTTGTTGAAGTCAATCAGGCCCTGGATCAGCTTGAAAAAGATCCGGAAATTGGCTGTATTGTCATCACCGGCTCAGAAAAGGCTTTTGCCGCCGGTGCCGATATTAAAGAAATGGCAGATTTAAACTTTCCGCAAATTTATCTGGATGATTTTTTCAGTCTGGCCGATCGAATTGCCCAGCGCCGTAAACCCTTAATTGCCGCGGTGAGTGGCTATGCCTTGGGCGGTGGTTGTGAATTGGCTTTAATGTGCGACTTTATTTACTGCGCAGATAATGCAAAATTCGGTTTGCCTGAAGTCACCTTAGGGGTATTGCCCGGTATTGGCGGGACACAGCGTTTAACTCTAGCCATTGGTAAAGCCAAAGCCATGGAAATGTGCCTGACCGCGCGACAAATGGGGGCGCAGGAAGCGGAACAAAGTGGTTTAGTGGCACGCGTATTTGCTAAAGAAGAATTACTAGAACAGACCTTGCAAACCGCAGAAAAGATTGCTGAAAAGTCGCTTACTGCAGTGATGATGATTAAAGAATCGATTAATCGGACCTTTGAAGTGAGCCTGGCCGAAGGCTTGCGCTTTGAACGACGGGTATTTCATTCCATTTTTGCCGGTCATGATCAAAAAGAAGGCATGCAGGCCTTTGTTGAAAAACGCCCGGCCAAATTTACCCATCAATAAAACAAGAATAGGAAAATAAAATGAGCGATAAAAATAATTTAGCGATTAGCGTACAAGGAAGTTTAGGCATAATTAGTCTGGATCGTATCAGCCATTTAAACGCCTTAACCCTGCCGATGATTCAAGGTATTCAGGCACAGTTAGATGAGTGGTGCCATGATCCAAAGGTACAAGCCATTCTGATCAATTCTAACAGTCCGAAAGCTTTCTGTGCTGGAGGAGATATTCGCTATCTGTATGACAGCTATAAAGCTGGAAATAATGGGTATCAGACGTATTTTGCCACTGAATACGCGATGCTGAGCAGCCTACGTAACTGTCCTAAACCGGTTATCGTTTTAATGGACGGCTATGTATTGGGTGGGGGCTTCGGACTAGCTCAAGCTTGTCAGATCAAAGTGAGTAGTGAAAAATCACGTTTCGCCATGCCAGAAACAGCGATTGGATTTTTCCCCGATGTTGGAGCGACCCATTTTCTGTCCAGACTGGATGAAATTGGGGTATATCTGGCGCTGACGGGCGAACAAATCAGCAGCAGTGATGCGCTTTATTTAGATTTGGTCGATTATCATGTTCCAAGTGAGCGCTTTGCTGAATTACATGCTGCATTGATTGCTGCACCTGCTTTGACCAGTACGGAAATCAGAAAAATTATTAGCGCTTTTATTACTCATCCTGTAGAAAGTGAATTACAAAAACGTGCAGATCATATTAATAAGCATTTTGCCTATCAAAACCTGGATGAAATTGAACAAAGTCTGGCGCATGAAACCGATTCTACAGATCAGGCTTGGGCGGATAAAACGCTCGCCACCTTGCAACAACGTCCTTTAATGGCGAAACAAGCCAGTCTGAAGTTACAGCAAGTGGGTCAGAATTTATCCCTTGAAAAATCTATGCAGCTGGAACGGGATTTACAAGACATCTGGTTGGAGCAAGGTGATTTTATCGAGGGCGTGCGGGCATTGATTATTGATAAAGACAAGAAGCCGCAGTGGCAAACAGATCATTCAAAATTCGAGAAAATTTTGGAAAAGCTAGCCTAATGAGTTAACAACCTCAAATTTAAGAAATTCTAATCTTAATTTGGCACCTTTTAAAAGGTGCCTTTTTATTCACTTTAAGAAATCTTTTTCGAAGTCTAAAACAGTGAAACTTTCATTAATGGCCATCCCCCCTAAAAATAATAGGAATTAAAAGTAGAATTTTCTCTTAAAGTATAGGCAGGAGAATTTGCGTGAAAATCTCTAAATTTGCTGACAGTCAGATCGTATCCATTTTGCAGCAGGCTGAATCTGGTACACTTGTTCCAGCGCTTTGTCGTGAATATGGGATTGGCAGGCCAGCGGTTATATCGATATTTGATAAAAATTGACTAATTTCATAAGTAAAAAACGGGAGAATAGAACTATCTTCTCCCTCTACACAAAATTATTGAGTTTGTTTAAGGATCTGTGAAAAAGCTCTTACTTTTTCTAAAGTAGCGTTAACACCTTTCTTAAAAAAAGTATCAACAAGCGCTGAACCTACAACAATTAGATCTGCTTTATTCGCTAAAGCTTTAACATGACTTTCATTTTTGATGCCAAAGCCAATGGCGATAGGAATCTGAAAAATTGGTTTTATTTCCGATATTTTCCGCTCAAGATTGGGTAGGTTTAAAGTTCCTCCCGTTAAACCATTTTCCGCAACCTGATATAGAAAACCTGTAGAACTCTGTGATATTTGTTCTAACCTATCAATGGGAGTGGTTGGAGCGGTCATAGAAATTAAGTGCATATTTTTTGCATTTAAGATCAATTTAAAATGATCTTGATATTCAAGTCGTGCATCTAGAATAAGGATGCCCTCAATAAGGTTTTCTGTTTCAGATACAAGTTTTTCAAAACCATATTGCAGAATAGGATTTAGATAGGTCATAAATACGATAGGTGTCTTGTTATCATTCGACCTTATTTCTTTGACCAACTCGATCGTTTTATTCACAGTTTGGCCAGCCCTTAAAGCTCGGATATGCGCAGCTTGTATAATCTCCCCATCTGCAACGGGATCAGAAAATGGAATGCCAATTTCAATAATATCTGCTCCAGCTTGACCTAATTGACTAAACAAATTAGAGCTTTCTGCGAAACCAGGATCTCCGGCAGTAAAATAACACACCAGGCCACTTCGCTTTTCCTGTTTTAATTTCTTTAATTTTTGATCTAAACGGTTCATTCGGTTACTCCTGCAAGATATTTTTTGACAGTATTTAAATCTTTGTCACCTCTTCCACTTAAATTGACAATAATGCTCTGTTCAGGCTGCATTTCTTTGGCTAGTCTGATTGCATAGGCGATAGCATGAGCACTCTCCAGCGCAGGTATAATTCCCTCCTGCTGACTTAAAATCTGAAATGCCTTGACTGCATCCTCATCATTAACAGCTACATAGCTAACGCGCCCTGTTTCAAACAGGATGCCGTGCTCAGGACCAACCCCAGGATAATCTAATCCTGCCGATATCGAATGTCCGTCTATAATCTGTCCATCTGAATCTTGTAATAAATAAGTCAAATTACCATGCAGGACACCAACGCTACCTTTTGAAATAGATGCAGCGTGCTCAGCGCTATTTGTTCCTTTTCCACCCGCCTCAACCCCAAACATTTTGACACCCGTATCTTGTAGGAATGGATGCATTAGCCCCAATGCGTTTGATCCGCCACCCACGCAGGCAACTAAAGCATCAGGCAGTTGATTTTCTTTCAGCAGTATTTGATTTCTAGCTTCTATGCCAATAACTTTCTGGAACTCTCTCACTATGGTTGGATAGGGATGAGGACCTGCACCCGTTCCTAATAGATAATAGGTTGTGTCTACATTACTGATCCAGTCACGTAATGCCTCATTCATAGCATCTTTTAGCGTTCCACGACCTTTCTGAACGCTTTTAACTTCGGCTCCTAGTAATTTCATTCGATCAACATTCGTTTGCTGACGATGAACATCCGTTTCTCCCATGTAAATAGTGCATTTAAGCTTAAACAGAGCGCATACTGTTGCTGTTGCAACCCCATGTTGTCCAGCACCTGTTTCTGCAATTATCCTTGTTTTACCCATTAATTTAGCCAACAAGATTTGTCCAACACAATTATTAATCTTGTGGGCACCTGTATGGTTCAAATCTTCTCTTTTAAGATATATTTTGGCTCCTCCCGCATAGGTTGTTAGATTTTTTGCATAAAAAAGAGGACTGGGGCGACCAACAAAATCCGTTAAAATTTGTCGATATTCAGTCCAAAACTCGGCTTTATGCCGAATAATATTAAATTCTCGTTCTAAATCTTGGAGGGCAGGGATCAGACTTTCGGGCATATAGCACCCTCCAAATCTGCCAAAAAAACCTGATTTATCAGGCCCATTTCCGGTATACAGTGTTGTCATTTTAGATCACTTGAAGAATTGAAATTTTCTTAATCTTAGAAGATTTTCATTTGTTATATAATTGATATATTTTTAGAGCATGATGTTAGAAAAATTCACACTATGAAATATAGAAAGTTACCACCATTAAATGCTTTGAAAGCATTTGAAGCAGTGGCTAGAAACAGAAGTTTCAGCTTAGCTGCAGAAGAACTATACGTAACCCATAGTGCTGTTAGCCATCAAATAAAACAGTTGGAAGAATGGCTTGAGAAAAAATTGTTTATTCGCCATTCATCAACTATCTCTTTAACAAGAGATGCAGAAGACTTATTCCGCCTTTGTACTCACTTTTTTAACGATCTAGAAAAATGTGTCTTTGAGTTAACCAATAAAGCTGCTGAAGTTGAAATTGTTATTGGAGCCTCTCATAGTTTTATGGCCAATTGGCTAATTCCACGATTAGAAAAACTCGAACTCATTTATCCGAATATCCATGTTAAATTAATGACATGCAATGATTTAAAGTTACTAGAAAAAGAAAAAATTGATATTTTTATCAATAGTTTGCATCTAGGTCACAGGCTTCCGGAGTCTCTAGAGAAATACATTTTATTTCCTGACAACATGGGGCCTATTTGTAGTCGTAAAACATATAATTTAAACGCGACAAATGATATTTTGAATTATCCACTCCTTCACACTCATTCCAATAAAAACGCATGGCATATATGGTTGGATAGATCAGGGCTTAATTCTCTGCCTAAATCTAGTGAACGTTATTTTGATAGTCTAAATTTAATGATAGAGGCCGCTGTTTCCGGATTAGGTATTAGCATAGCACCTCAAATTTTAGTAGAAAAAGAAATATTGAATGGAAGAGTAATAGCGCCTTTTGGCTTTATATATTGTGACTATCACTTTTATGCGATAACAAGAAAAAATAGTTCTCATAGTGAGGTGATGAATATTGTTAATTGGTTAAAGCGCGAAGTCAAAGATTAGACAAATAATAATTCGTTTCTATTGAAGTTATGAATGGTCGTGCACTTTCCATGTACAAGGGTGAGTCCAAAACCAGGGAATTGATCAGCGACAATATCTAACCACTTTAATCTTCATGATTTAGAAAGTTTGGGATGGCTGTTTTGGTTACGTGCAGCTTGTGCTAATGCATCTACTGAGCATTATATATCTGCCTTAAACGTCTGCTTTGACGTTCTGAGATATGAAGTATTCAGCAGTCCGGGAACTGGGTTAAGCATTTGATCACCCGCTTCTTGCAATACGGCTACTCGTTTAAGTTCTTTATTTGACATAGAGCTCAATATATTAAATAGCCCGCTAATAAAATCTCTAATTGAGTATTCTAAAAGCGGACATTTTTTTCTTTCGAGAAACCGGACATTTCTATTTTGGGCTTACACTTTTGACTTGGTATCAGCTGTATTACGTTAAGTTTAGATAAACTTAGAATTTATAGGTAATTCCCATAAAGAAGTTGGTCATTGAATCTTTATCAATTAAGGGACTATCTAGTATTTTATCGGGTAAAAATTTATGTGTTACGGCCGAAGTTACTCTTATTTTTGGATTCAATGAGTAATTTGCCGCTAAGGAAAGATATGGAATAATGAGGTTATTAGGTCTATATTTTTCTACGCCCTTAGCAACTTCGCTATCTAGTGTGCCGTAATAATAATTGGCTCGGCTATCCGACAACCATTCCACTCCCACATTTGGCATAAGAGTCCATTGATTATTTAATCGCCAAAAATACTGATAATTAGCTTTTACTTCTGCCGCGTCACTGGCGCTGCCAATATCATTGACTGCTTGCACAGAAATAATGCCATAGGGTGCTTTCACTATCGCTTCTAAACCAATATCAGCACTGATATCACGATCTTCTAATTGCACTTTACTTAAATTTTTTTGAGCCAACTTCGATTCATTTAAATCATCAACATCAAGTTTATTCATATTGACGTTCACGATGCCATTCAAGGTAAATAACTCATTTTTATAGAGTTTCATTCCTCCATAGAGTCCACGTAAAAAGAAGCGATCTCCTTCATAAGATAATATAGGAACTGGCGTAAGGTTTGTATCTTCACCAATATATAGACCCGTGCTTCCAACAATACCTAAGCCTGCACTAAAGCCTGTTGATCTTTTGATAGTAGGCTGATTTTCATCTGCAATTGCGTTTAATGGAATAAGACAAAATGATATTAATAAAATTTTATTGAGCATTTTCAATCCAGCATATTAATTTAAGAAATTAATGAAATTTAAATCCGCGTCTACTAAAAGTCACATTTCTCATACATATGTGACATGCGCTCTTGTTTCGTTTGCAAATAATTTTCATTAAATATATTTAAACCTACCGTTATAGGAACACGCTCTACTACATTTACACTCAAATCTTTTAAGGCATTAATTTTAAGAGGGTTATTAGTAATTAAACTAACTTCTTTAATGTTTAAATAATCTAGCATAACAGTACACATATCATAGTGACGTGCATCTGCCGGTAAGTTTAAAAGCAGATTTGCATCAACGGTATCATGTCCTTGATCTTGAAGGGCATAGGCCCGAATTTTATTCGTCAACCCTATACCCCGACCTTCTTGGCGTAAATATAAAATAACCCCCTGACCTTCATCACTGATCATTTGCATTGTGGAATGTAATTGTGGACCACAATCACATTTTAATGAGCCAAAAGCATCTCCGGTTAGACATTCAGAATGAATTCTGACTAAGACGGGTTGCGCTGAAATGGCATCCAATCCCTGAGAAAGGGCAATGTGTTCTTCGCCTGTATCGGGGTCTTGGAATACAATAATGTCAAAATCACCAAAAGCGGTCGGTAATTTAGATTTAGCCACAAATTTTATAGCCACGGATTCATCCATTTATATTTAAAAAGTCAGTAAAATCATAATATTCTCTCTTTATTAAAATATAATAAATAGAAAATAATTAACTACTAAATCTATAGAGAATAAAAAATTCAGAAATCAAAATACCTATTTTTTAATCCAAAAAAATTACTCTGACCTATATTTACCTTACAATTATTAAAAATAGATCAAATAAAATGCTTACTACATGTAAATATAGTAAGCATTGCCGTAATTAATCCGGCTAAGTGTGACTTGAAAATATCTTTGATCACTTAAATTTCAATTATAATAATTATGTCAGGGTGAATTTTTTGTGAAGCTATATAACCCTAATAAAAATACTTAAAGATATTTACAGCAGTAGGGGAATAGATCTATTTCCGATGCTGTAGAAGACCTGTTCAATGCTCTCGAAAAACAGTTAAATCTAAATATGCTGTTTTACCTTGCTCGGCGAACTACACCAAAAATTTTCTAGCAGATGGGTAAAGGCTTTATCACCGTGGTCATTCCAGATAAGCTAAGCTGAAGCAATTTATGATGCTTTTAATTACCAATAACGAGCTTTTGGGGAGAAAAGGGCAGATCATGCCTAAAGTTGTAATCAATAGAAAAACGCCGAAAATCGCATGTCCAGGGATTTCTTGCTGATTTATCGCGTTGAATCGCTTTCTAACTTTGATTAGGTTGTTTTTGATCGGACAGAAGATTGTCTAAGTGAAAAGTACATATCGCACCCAGCATTCTTGTATTAAGATTCAAAACAGCAAATAGCACACATACTTTAGCTAATCCAGCTCGAATTTTTATGGGTCACTGAAGCAGCCGGGATCTGCTTCTCGTTTAAGATATTGTAATAATAATCAAAGAATAGATACACGCCTTTAAAAATCACAAAAAAATTATCCAAGCTATAAAGGTTTATTAAGTCTAAACTATATAACTGAAGTTAATAGCCATCCTTTTTCCTTTTGCAATTTATTAGTAATACTGGTGTGCAGAGATTAATAACAATTTAGTCTTTAGTATTTAGATACAGCCCCAGGTTCGTGAAAACTGAAAAATCTGAAGCACTGAAATTTTCTGCTGGCCTAAAAACTGGAATATTTCATTTTTATAAGAGCAAAGCTTACCTCAAAGTTTTTTTTTATTACTTGCACAAAAATTTATAAAATGTTCAAGTATTAAGATTGGTATTGGATTATAAAGGATACAACAATGGCCGTTATTCTTCAGGTGGATTTCCCATCTCAAGGTCCATTTGGTGAAGCGATGAGCCAAGCCTATCGAACTCTTGCTGAAAGTATTAATCTAGAAACAGGCATGATCTGGAAAATCTGGACAGAAAATAGTGATACTCAAGAAGCAGGTGGTATATACCTATTTGATCATCAAGAAAATGCAGAAAAGTATTTAAAAATGCACACTGCGCGTCTGACGAGTTTTGGGGTAAAAAATATTCGTGGAAAAATATTTCAGATCAATTCAGCATTATCTGATATTAATCAAGCAAACTTCTTAAAATAACTGAATTGCATATGTGAATTACAATATACCTAATCTTGACTAAAAAAATCAGGTATTTTTAAAACTCTCTTGCTCTAGCTTTACTCCTTATTGCGTGGCCGCTATGAATCTTCAGTGAATCATATGTTTCATAAAATTTAATAATTATATTCATATAAATTAAATATTTATAAAATAAAATACTGTCATTAAATTTGGTTTAAGAACTTGAGGGAAATAGGAAAATGATGAGTTTATTAAAAAAATTACAAGGTTTATTGGCATATGAACAGTCACACTTAACTACACAAGCGATTTCTAAGATGGATTTGACCATTCGTCGCCAATGCCACGCCCAACAGATTCCTCTATTACGCACAGATTATTTAGAATAAATGTTAAACAGAATATATTTTTTTGAATAGGAGCTATAAATAGCTTCTTTTTTTATAAAAACTTAATGAGTTTTTTTGAACAGAATAGATCTTTCATAAATCACTTTTTGCTCAGTTCTATATTATAAATCCTAGCAATTAAATTGAATCTTAGCCCCAACCTTTTACCTCTGTTTCGATAACATTTTGCAAGTATCTTTGAATAGCCACTAATTTTGTAGACACCTGTTAGTTCGATAAAATAGCTAATTAATCAGGTGCCTACAAACTATAAATGATAACCCAAAGTATTTAAAATTGATGATCCGCTTATAGAAAACACTTAAAAGGATCTGCAAAGTGTCATGTGGGCTACACGTGAATAGCATTGAATAAGAAAAATACAGAGCAGCCTAAAAAATCACAAATTCTTCATGTTCCTTTTCATAAGATGACATCCGTCAGTTTGATCTGATCAGGAGCTATAGATAGTTATTCGTTTGAACTTAATCAATCAACTTTCTATATTTTTAAACAAATTAAAGGAATAAGGGGCATGTTGTGCATCATGTAACTGAATATGTGGGAGCGGATCTGTCACGGATTATTGAAATGGCTTGGGAGGATAGAACACCTTTTGAAGCCATTCAGCGTGAGTTTGGTTTGAATGAACCTTCAGTGATTCGCTTAATGCGTCAGAATATGAAACCAGGTAGTTTTAAACTATGGCGTGAACGAGTGACAGGACGTAAAACTAAACATTTGCAACTGCGTTCACCGGATGTGATTCGGGCCTATTGTTCCCGGCAGTACAAACGTTTCTAGCGGCGTTACTCTATGGTAGGCGCTGTTTGGATTGACGTTTGCATCTTTCAGAACAATATCTGACCTCATCCCAGCAGCGTTGCCATTTTTTGCGCCAGGTAAAGGGGCGTAGGCAGTGAGCACAGATTTTTTCCGGTAAATGCTGTTTTTTCATGGCACTACAACTCATCTAGCTGTCTCAGCAACTGTTGGGCATGTGCAATGATTTGATCTTTGTCCTGCAGTTTATCCAGCTGTCGATAAATCATGCCCATCCGGGGATTGGAGCGGAAGACTCCCTCATGCCTGATCATGAAATACCAATACAGGCTGTTAAAAGGACAACTATCGGCTTCAGTCCTTGTTTTAACATTGTAAGGACAGTGCTTACAGTAATTGGACATTTTTTGAATGTAATTTCCGGAAGCCGCATAAGGCTTGCTCGCCAGTAAACCGCCATCAGCATGCATCACCATGCCTAGGGTGTTCGGAAGTTCCACCCATTCATAAGCATCGGCATAGACCGCCAAGTACCATTCACTGATCTGCTGAGGATCCACACTGATTAACAGAGCAAAGTTGCCGGTAATCATTAGACGCTGAATATGATGAGCATAGGCATGTTCAAAAGTATTGCGAAAGCATTCTGCCATGCAGGTCATTTTGGTTCGGCCCGTCCAGTAAAATTGTGGCAGGGTAGTGGAATAATTCAATACATTACTGCTGGCGTATTCGGGCATCCGCAACCAGTAAATGCCACGGACATATTCCCGCCAGCCGAGGACTTGCCGAATAAAGCCTTCCACCGCATTAAGTGGGGCATGACCGCTGTAGTAGGCAGCTTCTGCTGCATCACAAACTTCTTTTGCCACCAGCAAACCGCAATTCAAGTATGGCGACAGCAGGCTGTGAAACAGGGTATCTTCGCCATACACCATGGCATCTTGGTAATCACCAAAATGAGGCAAATTGTTGGCAATGAAATGCTGCAACGCAAGCAGGGCATTGCTGCGAGTGGTTGCCCAGTGGAAATTTGTAACAGACCCGATGTGTTGGGGAAACTCGCGTCTGACCAGTTCAATAACATCCAAATCAATCTGATCAAGCTCAAACCGTAGCGGAGCAGGCAAGGAAGGCTGGCCTAACCAAGTCTTGCGGTTAGCACTATCATAGTTCCATTGTTTCCCCAGCGGCTGCTGTTGCTGCATTAAATAACCTGTTTGCTTGCGCATTTCACGGTAGAAGTATTCCATGCGCAGGGTGTGGTACTGGCTGGCCCATTGCCGGAACTGGGCAGGACTGCAAAAAAAGCGATCGTCATTCAGGCAGTGCACCGGCAGTTGCAGCTGGCTGCTCCAGTGATTTTCAATTTCATGCTGCAGACGATATTCACCACAATGGGTAATGACCAGTGCACTTGCTGGCAACAATTGCTGCTGTGCCTGAACGAAATCAATCAGTTTACCGATCCTGCTGTCACGTTGAAAGGGATGGTAGCGGACACGCCACCCCTGAGCTTTGAGCTCCTTGGCAAAATGGCGCATGGCGCTGAAAATCAGGGCTATTTTTTGTGGATGATGCGCGACATAAGTACTTTCCTCAAGTACTTCTGCCATCAAGATGACGTCCTGTGCACGGTTCAGGAATTTGAGTGTCGCCAGCTGATGACGAAGTTGATCACCGAGGATTAAACCAAAACGCATAAACATGATTCAGGACATGGAGGAAACAGCAGTGTAAATGCTGAGGGTTCAATTTTTTGTGAAAATACTCTGCGCAGCAAGCTGGATCAACAGGGGCAAGGCTTTTAACAATGAATGGCTCAGGCCTACTTATTGTCCTGAATTTTCCCAAGTCATTTGTTTCATAACAGGTGTGAAAATTATGTGATTTTAATCAAAAAGATACAAATTATTGTGATTGTAATTCAGTCCGGTTACGCTTAGTATTTTCCATGAATTTACTCCATGTAAGCTTCCTTAGTTTTGTCCCATACGCCCCCTGTGTGGGATTTTTTTTAATCAAGGTATCTGAATGACCACCATGCACTTAAAAGCTTACATTTTTAGACAGCAGCAACTACTGGTTGACGAGGATTTTCAGTTGCCTCAGGTGGAAAGGCTTCAGCATGACTTGAACTTGTCTGCAGATGGTGAAGTCATTGCACGGGATCTGAAGGAGAATGAGTCTGTACCTGAAGGCTATCAGCTCGTTCCGATCAGGCAGCTGGTGCAGGTGTGGAGTAGACGGCAGTTCGAGCAGGCAAGCCGCGCGGTTCAGTTACTGGAATGGCGTCGTAATCATCAGTTCTGCAGTCATTGTGGCCATCAGACGCAGCAGCATGTTAGTCAGTATGCAATGGTCTGTCCTGCCTGTGGCTATAATCAGTATCCAAGAGTCAATCCATGTGTCATTACCATCATTACCCGCGGGACAGATGAAATTTTACTGGCGAAAAATGCCCGCAATAAAACCCAGATGTACAGTTTAATTGCCGGGTTTGTGGAGGTGGGTGAAACGCTTGAGGAAGCAGTGCGTCGTGAAACTCTGGAAGAAGTGGGGCTTCAGGTCAAAAATATTCAATATCTGGCAAGTCAGCCGTGGCCTTTTCCAAGCAACCTGATGATGGCATTTAAGGCTGAATATGATGCCGGCGACATTCAAATACAGGAGAATGAATTAAGTGATGCTCAGTTTTTCAAGTTTGATCAGTTGCCAGAGATTCCATTTCAGGGCAGCATCGCTCATGCCATGATCATGCATCTGATGAATGGAACACCTGTGGCGGATGATACCAAAGAATGGCTTTGAAATAGAGATACTCGCATTTATCTTGCTTTCTAAAGAAGAAAGATTGGGAATTTATGCCGCCTAGAAACGTAAATTTTTATTTTTAATATTTGCCCAGGAGTTAAGCCCGTTTCCACCATCTATCGAGAAATAAAGAACTTGGTAACTATCGGGCTAAACAGGTTTGACAGCTTTAAGATCGGCGCAATTGGAAAACAATTTATATAAAATATTCAAGGATCTGCACGTCATATCATCCATATGAAGATACATTGCCCTGAGCAGGATTCAAATTTATACAATCTTGAAAATTTTTCCACTTAAGGTACTTTGGAAAAACATTTCAAAACTAGGACGAATATCCTCACCATCAACTGTAATATGTTTTATATTCGAAAATGATTGGGTGTTTGCAAAATGATTGTCAACTGTTGCCTGAATAAAGTGTTTAATACCAAATTGATCTTTTACACTGATACTTTGTTTAAACATTAATATACCTTGATAAAATTATGAAAGATAAATGATTAAGTTAACTATTCGATATTTATAATTTTTTTAAACAACTCTATGATTTAATTTAAATAATTGATGTAAAGAAGTATAAAAAGTACGACCATCTAGATTTAAATCAACTTCAATCCCAGACTGAAGAAGAACTCTCTTACCTACTTCAATTTTCTTTAAACCCTGACGTGTATTTTGCATTTTATTTAGAGGAATTAACGATACTATAATTTCGGTACCATTTGGAGATTTTGCAATTAAATCATTTATTTTTAACAACTTATATCCTATTTTTTGGAGATTTTTCCAATCTGGAAAACAATTCTAAAATTAAATTTTGAATTATAAAAAAGCACTAATGAGTGCTTTTTTATTACTGCTTATTATTACTTAGATAGCAACAATATTTACAGCATTCGGTCCTTTTTGACCTTGAGCTACACTGAATTCAACCATTTGACCTTCAAGTAAGGTTTTGAAACCTGAACTAGCGATTTCGCTGAAATGAGCAAAAACATCTGGGCCTGATTCTTGTTGAATGAAACCAAAACCTTTAGTTTCGTTGAACCACTTTACAGTACCTTTAACAACATTTGAGTTTGACATAATATATCCTACTGATTTTTAATAATTTTTAGTCATTTTATTGACTGATTATAACTTTGAAAATAATAAAGAACGAGACTTAAAATCTGAAAAAAACGAAGGATTATGACTAAAACTGCGATACTTAAAGAAGATTTACCGAAACAAGACTTTTTTCTAGTTAAGTTAACTATACGCTAAAAATATAAATAATCAAGTTTTCTTATATATATATTTATATTCCTTATAAAAAAGATGAGGATTTATTAAAAAATTCAATTATTTCAATAATATTAATCTTTTATTGTAATTGTAACAAAATAAAGTTAATCTGTTGGCCTAGTAGGTTTGACCAATTAAATAAATGCGATTGTATAGTTCTGTAATAATAATATTGGCGTTTTTAATTTCGGGAATGATCATTTTTTCCCATATGCAAAGCTTATATCACCCACCGAATTTGACAGCATTATTTACTAAATAACCCGAATCGCGGATAAGAAATTGACTTGAAAAATAAGAGGACTAGAGCCATCAGTTGAGTTACCACACCAAACCTAAAGCTCTAGTCCTGATGTTTAATAGTACCGAATTATTTTGCCTAATTGATGATTTCTTTCTTAAATTTGAAGCAACTTATTGGAAAT
>NZ_JAFCTF010000011.1:0-138722 GCF_049895885.1 Acinetobacter sp. TSRC1-2 | reverse complement strand
AGATCATCATTGCCACCGGTGAAGGTGCCAAGGCATCCCTATCTGCTTTCGATTACATCATTCGTTCAGGGCAATAAGTAAAAAAGCCAAAGTGGCTACGTAGACATAGACACTTTGGCTTTAATTGCCCAAGTTTTTGTTTTACCCTTTTATAGGAACTCAGGGCGCTAACGCTGAGTTCCTTTTTTTTATCACGACCCTTTCCATTGTTGTTTTAATTTTCTACATTTTTTGTTTTTGCTCTTTTTTATTCTTCTTACCCCAAGGTTATTAAGCTTAATTAAGCAAGTTTTATTCCATTTCCAAAAAAAATTAAGATTTAAATAAATTCAAGCCCTTAAACTTCTGCATCAATTGTTCCTGTGTTTCCACATGTTCAGGATGTGGAATAATGCACTCAATTGGACACACGGCTATACAAGTTTGGTGCTCGTAAAAGCCGACACACTCGGTACAGCGGTTTACATCAATTTCATACACCTTCTCGCCCTCATAAATGGCTTCATTCGGACATTCAGCTAAACACATATCACAGTTGATACATTTATCAGTAATCAAGAGAGCCATCTGGTCTGGATACTCAAACAGCTTGGTAAGCTAAAGATGAGGCTGAAATATCTGCCGTTGAGTTCGGCAAGTTACGAATTAGCAGGGCATAGTTCATATCAACATCAGCAGGCACAGGAATATCTACAATATGACCTGAACCTTTGGCGTCAATAATCAGATTGCCTTTTTTATCTTTCATTTCCGTTAAAGTAAAAGTAATGTTGCCTGAGGTTGTCATCAGCTCAAGCGAGTCACCCACCACAAAACGGTTTTTTACATCAACCTTGATGTAGTCAGCGTTACGCTCTAAAACCTCACCGACAAATTGTTGATGTTCAAAACGTGATGAACCGGTTTCATAGTTTTGATATTCACTATGTACATGACGGCGCAGAAAACCTTCGGTATAGCCGCGATTCGCCAAGCCTTCAAGCTGAGTCATTAACGATGGATCAAATGGCTTGCCCTCTAGAGCATCATCAATAGCTTTACGGTAAATCTGGGCAGTACGGGCACAGTAAAAATAGGACTTGGTACGACCTTCAATTTTCAGTGAATGAATGCCTATCTTGGTTAAACGATCGACATGCTGTACCGCACGTAGGTCTTTAGAGTTCATGAAGTAAGTGCCATGTTCGTCTTCTTCGGCTGCAAACATGTCTTCTTCATTGCGTTGTAGTAAAACCGGCTCGCCAAATTGGTGTTGTTCTAGGGCGTGTTGCTCATCGGCATCTTTGTTTTTGCAGCATGACGCATCTTTGAATGAGTCTTCAATTTGGTGAACTGGAATCATATATCCAGTTTCATCTTCAGCTGCTTGGTGAATTTTATAATCCCAGCGACAGGCATTGGTGCACGCGCCCTGATTGGCATCACGTTTGTTCATATAGCCAGAAAGCAGGCAACGACCGGAATAAGCCATACATAATGCACCATGCACGAAAACTTCAATTTCCATGTTTGGCACATTATTTTTAATCTCTTCAATTTCTTCGATTGAGAGTTCACGGGACAGAATTACCCGAGTTAAGCCTATATTTTGCCAAAACTTCACCGTTGCCCAGTTCACGGCATTGGCCTGAACCGAAAGATGTACCGGAACATCTGGAAAATGCTCATGTACCATCATGATGAGGCCCGGGTCAGACATAATCAGGGCGTCAGGTTGCATGGCAACCACAGGTTCTAAGTCACGAATAAAGTTTTTCAACTTGGAGTTATGCGGTTGAATGTTCACAACCACATAGAATTTTTTGCCCAAGGCATGCGCCTCTTCAATCCCAATTTTTAGATTGTCATGATCAAAAGCATTATTGCGCACACGTAAACTATAACGCGGCTGGCCTGCATATACGGCGTCCGCACCATAGGCAAATGCATAGCGCATATTTTTCAGTGAGCCGGCAGGAGAGAGGAGTTCGGTTACGTGTGAAATGGTCATGTCATTAAAGGCATAAAAAAATTATGGCTTTATTGTAGGGATCTGAAAAAATGATTCAACCTAGTATTTTAGTTGGGTTTTTACTTATTTTCTGCTTCAAGCTGTTTTAAAATCTGACAACTATCAATGGTTTCCGTAGTATCACAAGAGGCGCGTAGCTGGATGAGCTGTTGTTGAAATTTTTGTAATTCTATCATTTTATCAGTTACTTGCTTAATGTGTTGTTCAATCAGTTGATTCACTGCGTGACAGCTTTGAGAGGGTTGTTGTTCCAATTCAAGCAACGTTTCAATCTCGCTTAATGAAATATCTAGCGCACGACAGCGTTTAATAAATACCAGTCGTTTGAATGTATTTTCATCATAATAGCGATAATTATTGTCACCACGAAAGCTGGGTTTAAGCAGATTTTTTTTCTCGTAGAAGCGAATGGTGTCGCTACTGAGTCCTGTTTTTTGTGCTAAATCTTTAATTAAATAATATTTAGATGTATTCATACTTGACCTTGGAGTTACTCCATAGTTTTGAATAAGAATAATACAAAATGAAAGTCATTTGAATGGGAGTGATCTTATGGCGTGTAACCATTGTTGTGATGAACCCGCACCACCCAAACCGGATAGCAAATTTAGAACTGCCTTATGGATTGCATTATTGATTAATTTGGTCATGTTCTTGGTTGAATTGATTGGCGGGGCTTATGCACATTCGTCGGCACTGTGGGCAGATTCCTTAGATTTCTTTGGGGATGCTGTGAATTACGCTATTTCACTTGCAGTCTTAGGGATGAGTTTATATTGGAGAGCCACAGTCGCTTTGCTAAAAGGCATAACTATGGCTTTATTCGGTTTCGTGGTCATGGGCAAAGTTATTTATGCCTATATGCAAGGAATTCCCCCTGAAGCAATGACCATGGGATTTATTGGTGTATTGGCTTTAATTGCGAATGTCACATCAGCTGTAATTTTATATACGTTTCGTGACGGTGATTCCAATATGCAGTCGGTCTGGCTGTGTAGCCGTAATGATGCGATTGGCAATGTCGCAGTGATTTTAGCTGCGGTCGGTGTGTTTGGTACGGGAAGTCTATGGCCAGATATTATTGTGGCGGTGATTATGTCAGTACTCGGTTTAACCGCAGGCTATCGGGTGATTCAAAAAGCTTTGCTAGAACGCAAAGAAAATAAGCCTTTTACTCATGTTTCTGAATAATCAAGTTGATAAAGTAAAACACTGAGCCACTAAACTCGGTGTTTTACTTTTAGATTTAAACGAGATGCATAGGTGGAAAGTAATGGAAAATTTATACGTACAAAATTACCTTAAAACCTGCGGTGGTAGATAAATCGTAAACTTATTCGCCGTTTCAATTAGCACGCTATAGGGCTGTAACTGATCTTCAAACGAAACCAAATTCATGCGTGCCAAAAGTTCAAAACGTGCATGATGCAGTTTTGCTGGCCTAGGTTGTAGGCGATCATGCCAAACGCGATATGTACCTAATTTACCATCACGACGATGATAAAAGCCAACTAAAGGATGAGTTAAATAAACCAGATAGGTTTCTAAATCAGGAAAATCTTCAAATTGCCAAGCATCTTGCGAAGATTGAGTCAGCTGAACTTCTGAACTTGCCCATTCACAATGGGTTGTCATTTAATATTTTTGATAAAGTCCCGGTTCATCTTGTTGGCAATCGAACGAAATTACAGCCTTATGCCAAGGTAACATTCAGGCAAGGCGAGGTAAAAACACCGTCCATGAATCTAAAGTTGTTCCTAAAAACCACACACAGCGTTGTTGAGTTTCTTGATCAATTACATAAACCCGGTAATTGGTTTGTCCCATTTTAAATTTTGGAAAAGGGTAAACTGCTGAAGTAAAATCGACATCAATAAAAGGAACCACAGACATGAGCACCTTTTTTTGTCCTTGATATTGAATGGTATCTAATTTAAATCGCGTGGGAATAATGTCTTTAAAACGTGCAGGGTCAATGGCATAAGTAATTAAAGCAAAATGCTGTAATTTACAAACAACATCAATGCCTTTGGGTTCTGGACGTGGATGTAGATAATCTTTGAATTTTAAATTTTTAAAGTCGATTGCTTTAATAATCAATTATTTTTTTCTTGTTTTTATCTTGTCGAAATGCTTGAAATGAGTAAATAAAAAACCGAGGCATTGACCTCGGTTTGTTGATTCGGTGTTATTAGAAATAACACGTCATCTTATTTTTCAACGAATGCACGTTCAATCACATAATCGCCAAGAACACCCATTTTAGGGGATTCTTTTAGACCATGCTGGTCAAGCAATGCAACTACGTCGTCTAGGAACGCCGGGCTACCGCAAAGCATTGCGCGGTCAGTTTCCGGGTTGAAACGTGGTAAACCAATTTTTTCAAACAGTTGACCAGATTCAATAGCAGTGGTTACACGACCTTGAGTGTGGAATTCTTCACGCGTTACTGTTGGGTAGTAAATCAATTTGTCTTTAATACCCAGTTCTTCAAAGAATTCGTGATTTGGAAGTTCGTTTAGAATCAAGTCTTGGTAAGCCAATTCAGAGATAAAGCGCGTACCGTGAACCACAATCACTTTTTCAAAGCGTTCATAGGTTTCTGGGTCACGAATCGTTGACAAGAACGGTGCTAAACCAGTACCTGAAGAAAGAAGGTACAAGTTTTTACCTGGGTTTAAGTCGTCAAGAACCAAAGTTCCTGTCGGTTTACGGGATACTAAAATATCATCGCCAACTTTTACTTTTTGTAAAATAGAAGTTAAAGGACCATCTGGCACTTTAATAGAGAAAAACTCTAGCTCTTCTTCATAGTTAGCGCTAGCAATAGAATAAGCACGCATTAAAGGCTTACCATTTACTTCCAGTCCAATCATCACAAATTGACCATTTTTAAAACGTAACGCAGTGTCGCGAGTGGTTTTAAAACTGAATAATGTGTCATTCCAGTGGTGTACGTGAGTAATCTTTTCGACGTTGAAAGCAGCCATTAAAGGTCTCAATAAATTATCAAATTAGAACAGCTTACTATTCTAATCTAAAAACATTCTCGATAAACTGAATATATTTAATTGACCTTATCAGAAAAAGTGATTATGACTGAGATTAAAGTGCCAATAATCGGGTATATGAATTCTCCTTACCATGAAAAATTTGGCATCCCTAGACAGCCAAATTTGGTTCAGGTCGAATCTTATATTGAAATGCTGGAACCGTATAATGATTTACTTGCATTTGAGGGGATCGGTGAATTCAGTCATTTGTGGCTCATCTGGCAGTTCCATGATAATAAAAATCAACAAGATAACGCAAAATTTCGCCCACAAGTCCGTCCACCGCGTTTAGGTGGGAATCAGAAAATAGGTGTGTTCGCGACACGCAGCATGTACCGTCCTGCACCCATGGGTTTGTCTGTGGTTCAACTCAAAGAAGTGAGAAAAGTCGGTAAGTCAGTTCGGGTCTATGTCACAGGCAGTGATTTGTTAAATGGTACACCCATAGTCGATATTAAACCTTATATTCAATATTCAGATGCAGTACTGGATGCAGAGAGTGGTTATGCACAGGATGAACCTGCACGAATGCCGATTATTTGGACAGAAGTAGCAGAACAGCAAAAGCAAGATTTAATCAAATATCAAAAGTTGGAGCATCGAATTGTGAATGAACTGGAACAGGTTTTATCGCTCGATCCAAGACCGGCTTATCAAAATGATCCTGAGCGTATTTATAAAATGAATTTCGCCCATTTTGATGTCAGTTTTAGGGTGGGACTGGCTTCCATCACTGTGACAGAAATTGTTGAACTTTCAGCTTAAGGCTGTAGCATCCACCAAAGCATACCCATTAAAACGGTCATATGTAGAATTTGTACAGGGGCAAAATAAAGTGCAAATTTCAACCCACCGCTGATGGCTGCATTAATGGATTTAGAAACCGCATGAGCGCTTAAACCTAACATCATTGCATACACTAAGCTGGTGTTTGTGGGTTCACCTTGAATCACTACAGCGGCCGCAGCGGCATGAATTTCAAACAGTGAAGCCAGGAGTGTACCTGCAATTAAACCGGAATCACCGAGTAAAAGCTCTAAGCCATACACGCCAGCCTGAATAATGGTTAAAGTCACTGCAATAATCGCGGCTTCTTTTAAGCTAAACATGGGACTATCTTCAGGTTCTATTTCTTCGACAGGTTCTGCTTTACGTAAAAGCCAGTAAGCACACAGCGCTAAAATAGCGATAGCAATGAGCGAGGGAAATATCAGTAATTTTAGCCAAGTTAAAGAGACACCGCCTACCACAATGAATAACAGTAGCAAAGTTGAAATACAGGACATCAGTGCTGCGCCGGCATTTGATCGGGCATCGACCCCTTCGTTACGTACTTGCATGCCTAAATGCGCAATCGTTGCGGTACTGGATACAAATCCCGAAGCAATTGAAGAAAGAATGAGTGCTCTTTTTTTTGAAAGTAAGCGTTTAGCAATATGTGCCAATGCTTGAACAACAAGAATCAGGGTAAGCAGTTTTAAAATAATATGCGGATTAAGAACCGCGTCCCATAAAGGGGTATTGGGGGTGAGTGGTAGACCAATTAAAATCAGTGCCAGTAAAAATAAACCATCTTTAAATTCTGCTTCAGTAATCCATTTCCCTGCAAAACCGTGAATCGAATGTTTCATCATTAAAATAAAGGTAAGTATTACGGATAAGCTTGCAGCCAGTGTGACATTCCAAATACACAATGCGCCAATAAAATAGGTCATCACGAAAGCCAGTTCAGTGGTCACTCCTGGATCTTTTAGCTGATTTTTAAGCGAAAAAATACTAATTGCAGCCACACTAATTGCACCTACAACCCCAAAAATAGGTCCAAAGATAAAGCATAGCGCGCCGAGTAATGCACAGATCACAAATGAGCGAACTCCGGCAAAACTATGCTGGTTTTCACGTTGTTTGCTGCGTTCACGTTCTAAACCAATCAGCAAACCACAGCCTAAAGCCGCTGCCATAATCATCAGCAGTTCTTGAAATGATGTGCTTTGCAGTGACGGATCGAGCATATTATTCAAAAGGTTCATCCAAGTGCTTGTATGGAAAGGTGGGCTGCTTACTTAATCAGCATATTTAGCATTATTCGCTATAAATCAGTGAAAGTAAAAGCTTCATAGTTGCCAAAAAAGTTATAGTTTTCATCTGAATGACCGATAAGAGGAATCAGGTTCGTAAAAAGCTGAAGGATATCTTTTTCTAAAACTGATTTAAGTCAGATGAAATTTAGTTTGCTATAGTGTGCTTAGGTTTTGGGGCGTAGAACAATGAATTTTAATTTTGAAATGGACACGTCTTGGTGTCTGGAACAACTACAAAAAGATGGACGTATTACCGAGCGTAACAAGCTACTGATACAAACCACACACCGTCAACGTGAACAGCTGAAATGGCATCCCTTACAGTGGATTGCACATTTTAATTTGGTCGATCTGTCCCATCCGCAATCTACCTTAACCTTAAACCGTTTGTGTCAGTGGATTGCAGAAAAAGCCAAGATCCCTTTTTATATTATTGATCCTTTAAAAGCCGATGTTGGTGCTTTGACCAATATCATGTCGCAAGAATTTGCCGTGCGTAATAAAATTTTGGCGGTGGAAATTCAGCCAGACAAAGTCCTGATTGCAACAGATCAGCCTTTTAAAACTGAATGGGTGGCCAATCTTGAACATACAATTGCACCCAAAAAAATTCAGCGTGTTTTATTAAGCCCCGATCAATTACAGCGCTATCTGGTCGAATATTACCAAGTCAGTCGTGCGGTTAATTCATCACAAAAATCTAGTGCTTATGATCGTGATAACAAAGGTGTGGAAGCGCTTTTGCAATTGGGCGATACGCAAAACCCGGATGCCAATGATCAGCACATTGTAAAACTGGTCGATTGGGTGTTGCAGTTTGCTTTTGAGCAAGGGGCGAGTGATATTCATCTCGAGCCGCGTAAAGATGCCGGAAAAGTACGTTTCCGAATAGATGGGGTGTTACATACTATTTATAAAATGCCGGCCAATACACTGACCGCCGTGATTTCGCGAATTAAAATTTTAGGTCGCATGAATGTTGCGGAAAAACGCAAACCTCAAGATGGTCGATTAAAAACCCGCACTCCAAAAGGCCAAGAAACCGAGTTGCGTCTATCGACTTTGCCGACTGCTTTTGGCGAAAAATTGGTGATGCGTATTTTTGACCCGGAAGTATTGGTACGCAGTTTTCAACAACTGGGTTTTGAAGGGGGCTTGCTGAATGATTGGCGGGCGTTAACTGCACATAGTCACGGGATTATTCTGGTGACTGGACCGACCGGTTCGGGCAAAACCACAACATTATATTCTTCGCTTAAACAGCTGGCGACTGAAGAAGTCAATGTCTGTACCATTGAAGACCCGATTGAAATGCTTGAACCGAGCTTTAACCAGATGCAGGTCAATCAAGGCATTGATTTGGGTTTTGCTGATGGCGTGCGCGCTTTAATGCGTCAGGATCCTGACATTATTATGGTCGGGGAAATTCGTGATCATGATACGGCCAATATGGCGATTCAAGCAGCATTAACCGGTCACTTGGTGCTATCCACGCTACATACCAATGATGCACCATCGAGTTTGACCCGTCTGCATGATTTAGGCGTGCAGCCATTTTTAACTGCAGCGACCATTTTAGGGGTGTTGGCACAACGTCTGGTGCGAAAACTTTGCTCTCACTGTAAAGCAGAAACTTTTATTAATGAGCAAGAGTGGAAGCATTTGACCTATGACTTTACGATAGAGATGCCAAGCTTTGTATTTCAGGCAGTCGGTTGTGAGGAGTGTCGTCATACAGGTTACAAAGGGCGTATCGGTATTTATGAGTTTATGCCTTTAAGTTTGGAGACCAAGCAATTGATTGGTGCAAATGCCAATCTAAATGAATTACGCCAGCAAGCCAAGAAAGAAGGGGTTGAACCCCTGCGAATTGCCGGTGCGCGTAAAGTTCTGGATGGATTGACCACTTTAGAGGAAGTATTACGCGTAGTTCCTTTGAATTAAGGAATTTTTTGAAAATGATTTTTTGAAAATGAAGCAATCTTAAGATTCACCTCATCTTGATTTGTTTTAATCACTTTATCGAAATGATGAACAAAAAGATGAGGGTTTCACTATGAACATGATCTCAAAAGCAGCTTTAATTACTGGTTTGGTCGGTGCATCTACTTTTGCTTTGGCAAATACCGCAATCAATCAAACGGCTATTGCACCTACAACGACCACTTCGGTTAAACAGGCTCTAAGCCTGAAAGATAATACAAAAGTGCAGCTTAAAGGTTATGTGGTGAAAGCGGTTGGTGATGAAAAATATCAGTTCCGTGATCACACTGGCACCATTACGGTCGATATCGATGACGAGTTATGGCAGGGTAAACCTATAAATGCCAAAACTTCATTGACGCTGATTGGTGAAGTCGATATTGATTATAAACCTGCAAAACGTGTTGAAATTGATGTAGATGCGGTTAAATTCTAAGTCGGTCACTCCACGAAATAAAGCTATAGACGGCTAAAGTTCATATCTCCTTTTATATTTCTTTTAGAACCACATGAGTCATTCATGTGGTTTTTTTGAATCAAGCGCCTTTTAAAGCATGCTATGTTAAAAGCGAATCATGCCAAATACTTGAGAACAACATATGCGAATCTTACTGGCAGAAGATGATGCTTCCCAAGCAGAGAGCATCAAAACCTGGTTAGAAATGGATGGTTATAATATTGATTGGGTGGAACGTGGCGATCATGCCATTTTAGCCATTGAGCAGCATCAGTATGATTGTGTCTTGCTCGATCGCGGACTACCTAAAGCTACGGGCGATGAGATTCTCAAAACGTTACGAGCACAGCAGCAACAAACCCCTGTGATTTTTATCACTGCGCGGGACAGTATTCATGACCGTGTTGAAGGTCTGGATTTAGGTGCCAATGATTATCTGGTCAAGCCTTTTAGTCTGGAAGAGCTTTCTGCACGTATACGTTTGCAATTACGACAGCATCAAAGCGGTGCTGGACAAGATTTACGTTATGCAAATCTGGTGTTAGATCCGCAAGCCAAAACCCTGATTCAAGAGGGTCAAACCATCAATTTAACCGCCAAGGAATTTCAGATTTTGCATAAACTGATGCAAAAACCTGAACATGTGATGACCCGTGAGCAACTGGAAGAATCACTCTATGCCTGGGGCGATGAAATCGAAAGTAATGCCATAGAAGTGTTTATCTATCAATTGCGTAAAAAGATTGGCAGCCAATATATCAAAACCATTCGTGGTTTAGGCTATCGCATGAGTCAAGATTAATATGTCACAAGCCGTGTCTCTACAAAAAAAACTAATCAAGACATCGCTATACAGTTCAATGGTGGCGGGGATATTGGCATTGCTGCTTTTTGCGGTAATTTCGCTATATCAGACCATGCAAGTGCAAGATCAACTCATGAATGAAATTGCAGACATGCTGTTAATTTCGGATGTGACGATCAGTTCAGGGCAACAGGTGGATGAACTCAGTGATGAATTTGATATTCAATACCAGTTAAAAGATCAGCAACAGGTGCTGACCGAATCAAAAGATTTCCATTTAGAGAATCAATCTTCAAAGCTTCAAAATAACGCCTCTGAAGGTTACGGTTTTATTTGGCAAGACCAGCAATTGTGGCGCATATATACAGCGGAAAATGCTGAACTGAATATGTCGGTATTGCTATTACAACCCATAGGAGAACGTTTTAAAGATTTGGCTCAAAATGTCATGGGCTATGGCCTGATATTGGTTTTGCTCTGGTTGATGCAGTGGCTGATTTTACATTTTGCAGTAAAACGTCAATTTAAAGTGATTCATCAATTGTCCAAAAATATTGCTGAAAAAAATGCTGATGATTTGGCACCGATTCAGCAGCAAACACCCGAGTTAAAAGAATTACAACCGATAGTCTGGCAACTCAACCAATTATTGCAACGATTAAATCAATCGTTGGTCGCAGAGCAGCGCTTTACTGCGGATGCTTCACATGAATTACGTTCGCCGTTATCTGCTATTCAAATGCGTTTGCAGGTATTAAAACGTAAATATCCAGATTTAACTCAGGACTTGGTCAGTATTCAAAACGATGTCACCCGTGGCATACAAGTTTTAGAAAACTTACTTTTACTTGCACGTTTAGATCCCACTAATATCAGTCAATTACCAAAAACTGAAATTGACTTGCAGGTGATAGTAAAAGATGTTGTTCTGGCCTTACAACCCTTTGCTACCGAGAAAAATATTCAGATCCAGACTCAGTTTTCCCCCAATCTTTATATCACTGTAAATGAAAAACTTATTTTTACTTGTATACGAAACCTGATGGATAATGCGATTCGATATGTTGGGCAAAATGGCCATGTATTTATTAATGTGCAACAGCAGCATCAAAAGCTAACGATGACGATTGAAGATGATGGGCAGGGTGTGACAGGAGAGGTCTTGCAACGTTTGGGCGAACGCTTTTATCGTGCTTTAGGTACAAAAACTCAAGGTTCAGGTTTAGGACTTTCGATTTGTCAGAAAATTATTGAATTGCATGCAGCCGAAATGCATTTTTCTCAATCCAGTCATGGTGGATTAAAAGTTGAGCTGCAATTTCCGGTGAATATCCACCGCTAAAAAGCAGTATGTTTGTGTACATACTGCTTGTTTCCACGAATATTATTAATTGGCTTGTTATGCTTTTATTTGGTTAGAATCAGTCGATTGTTACGGGTTAAACGCAAACGGTATTCTTCTCCAGCATGCATAATTCGAATTTCTCGGCCCAAGGAAAATAAGTTGTTCGAGTGCAACATTGGTAGTGAGTGTGCTACATCATTATTACGGGTAAATAAGCTAAATGGCGCGTTCATTCCGTCGACTCCGTGGTATATAGTGAACGTTTTAAATGATAATCATTATCGAATAGACCTGTCAATCAATTATTTAAGATTTTATAAAAAACCTAAATTTGCTTACACTCTGTAATATTTTCACGCAAAGGAGTACGGAATGTCGAAACCTACGATTCACGTTGCAATTGCAATCTTGTTGCATCAGGACAAGGTACTTGTAGGATGGCGTGAAGCAAAACAGCATCAGGGGAATAAGCATGAATTTCCAGGCGGGAAAGTTGAGGAAGGAGAAAGCCCTTTAGCCGCCTGTCGCCGTGAAATTTATGAAGAGGTGGGTATTGGGCTGCAGGACTGGCATGCTTTTGATGTGATTCGCCATGAATACGATGATGTGATTGTCAATTTGCATTTATTTCATGCCATCGTACCGACTGCGCTATTGAATGAAATTCAACAGCCCTGGACGTGGTACAGCCGTGATGAATTACTGAGTTTAAATTTCCCCAAAGCCAATCAAGCCATGATCAAGCGCTTGCATTGGGCACATCAGATTAAAATTTCAGATCAGTTAAGTGCATTAAACCAGTTGCACTTAGACCAGTTGATGTATTGGCGTGTTGAGGGTACTCAGGCACAGATCATTGAAATTTCAGGCTTAAGTGTTGAACAATTATCTAAACTGATTGTGAATATTGATCTTTATCAACAGTTAAATTCAATTCAACAGCAAGCCATTTCAGCCATTCATTTGAAACAGTCGCAAGTGCTGTCCTTGATGCAAGGCGATTTAATTATCGGTAAGCGTTATATCGCGGCTTGTCATGATTTGGTTTCAATGACTCAGGCACAGAAAATTGGTTGTGATGCAATTCTGTTAAGTCCAGTAGTCGCTACAGAAACGCATCCAGAGGCTCGAGCATTAGGGTGGGAGCAGTTTAAAGTCCTTGCTTCACAAGTCGAAATTCCTGTTTTTGCTTTGGGCGGTATGCAAGCGGGTGATTTGCCAGAAGCTCAGCAGCAGGGGGCTTATGGAATTGCGGGTATTCGATTTTTATAAAATGTAGAATTTATAAACTACACAATGAGATGTATTGAGTTAGGCTTTGACGTCTCAATACATCTTAAAAGTTATAAGCCTTTTAATGCTGTTTGTGCTTGTTGAATGGTTTTTGGGTCTTTTTGCTGTTGTGCAGCTTTCAAAATAGCTAACCAGAGCTGTTTCTTCATTGCATTACTTTGCGCATAACTCAGCCCACGTTGCGCCAGAGCTTCAGCATTTGCAGGTTTATTTTTCTTGTTCGCCACCAAGGCCAAATATAAATAAGTCTCGGCAGATTGGGGAGCCAAGCGCTGTGCTTGGAGTGCCGCAGCTTCAGCTTGATTCCATTGACCTTGTTGATAAGCAAGCTGAGTTTTTTGCATGAGTTTTTTAAATGCGGGAAGTTTTCGGCCATCATCAAATTGTTGCCTGCTTCTTTGCTCAGGAATCACCACCTGCATTTTTTTACGTTGAATTTCTTCACGGTCATAAGGGGTAATGACCACACCAGAAGGAGTTTTAATTTCCTTCTTTTCAGAAGGCGGTGTGGGTTCTGTTTTGTTAGCCTCGGGTGTTGGCAGGCTTTGACAGCCAACCAAACCTATTAAACCTAAACCAATCACACACAACTTATACATGTTGAATCGAAGCTTCATTATTGAATCGTCACCACTAGTTATCATAGCTACCGCTTGAAATGACCTGACTATTATTAGAAGAGTCACGTGGCATTTCAGTTTCACTTTCACGAATATAGTTTTCAATACTATCGTTTTGTTCAGATACGGGCTGATTGTTTTCAGTGTCAGAATTGTAAACCGGTTCTACTTGATAATAAGGTAAACCACATCCGGTTGCTTGACGTGGCACATTATTACGTAATAGCGGAATATACATTGCACCTTCACAACCTTGTGCAGATAAATACCCAGTTGCGCGGTCAATCCAGTGCCATTGCACATTTTCTGTTTGACGTAAATTTACAGGTTTCTGACGCAGTTGCTTCATGACATTGGTCCAAACAGGCAGGGCACCTGATGAACCGGTTAGGCCAGTAACTTTATTATCATCCAGACCTAACCACACCACACTTAGGTAATTACCCGAATAGCCTGCAAACCATGAGTCACGCGTATCGTTGGTGGTTCCCGACTTACCCGCCAGTTTTAAATCGCCAGGTAGGGCGCTATAAGCCGAACGACCTGTACCTGAACTCATCACTTGTTGTAAGCCGTAATTCAAAATATAGGCGGCAGAAGGATCAATGGTTTGCTGTACGGTAAGACCATAACGATCCAGTAAACGTCCATTTGAATCAACCACAGAACGAATCGATTTGATTGGGTATTTAAATCCGCCCGTAGCGAAGTTGCTGTAAATACTCATCACTTCCATCGGTGACATATCAACTGCACCCAGGAATATAGAGGGATAAGTGGGAATATTCGAAGTTACGCCAAATTTTTTCAGGTGATTACTAAAAGTTGAAATTCCAAATTCTTGACCTAAACGCACTGCGGCAAGGTTATATGAATTTGACAACGCTTCCGCCATTGGAACTACACCATGATCGCCACCGCTATAGTTTTTAGGCGTCCAAGTTTTTCCTCCACTTGCAATACTCAGCGCACTATCTTCAATTGGGCTGGCCCAGGTATAGCGTCCCGATTCAATCGCACTTAAATAAATCACTGGTTTAAGTAAGGAACCCACTTGACGTTTTGCATCTAAAGCACGGTTAAAACCGGTAAAATCTTGTGTAGAACCCACTGCTGCAACCAGTTCACCATTTTCAGGATGCGAAATTAAAACCGCACCTTGTAAATCTTTTAAGCGTTTAGGATTAGTATTGGCTAAACCGGAAACAGATGCTTTAAAAGCCTCTTGGACTTTGGTTTGGGCAATTGGATCAAGCGTAGTAAAAATTCTTAAACCTTGATTGGTCAAATCACCTTCTTGATATTCGGTACGCAGTTGGCGACGGACAATATCCAGAAAATCAGGGAAGCGAGCCGGGCCTAAGGTTGGTTTTGCAATTACATTGAGAGGTCGTGCGACTTCTTGCTCAAATTGTTCCTGAGTGAGATAACCCATTACCAGCATATTGTGTAAAACAATATCACGACGTCTTTTCGCGCCTTCAGGATTTTTCCACGGGTTAAAAAGAGTGGGTCCTTGAACCAAACCGACTAAATAGGCTTGTTGAGCGGTATTTAATTCTCTCAGTGGTAAACCAAAGTAAAATTGTGAAGCCAGACCGTAGCCATTAATAGAGTAATTACCATTTTGACCCAGATTTACTTCATTTAAATAAGCTTCTAAAATTTCATCTTTGTCGTAATGCAGCTCAATTAACAGTGCCATCAAGGCTTCATTCACTTTACGTTTTAATGTTTTTTCGGGACTTAAATAGAAGTTCTTCACCAATTGTTGAGTCAGTGTTGAACCGCCTTGGCGTTTACCACCGGTGACATTACTGACTAAAGCACGTGCTGTACCACGAACTGAAACGCCATGATGATGATAGAAGTTACGGTCTTCTGTCGCGATGAGTGCTTCAATTAAAGGTTTAGGGACTTTGTCGAGTTTAATCAGCACACGGTCTTCATTGTGCTGCGGATAAATACCGCCAATCAACAAAGGTTCTAAACGAGCAATACCGGTAGATGATGGTTTGGTCGCACTGACTTCACCAATTTGATTATTGTCAAAAGTAATTTTTAAAACTTGTTCAGGTTCTGCGCTATCACCAAAATCAAAACCGCGGGTATGCACATATAGTGCATCACCTGAAGTGACATAACTGCCTGATTTGGTATAGCTATCAGAGCTTTTATAGCCGAGTAATTTCAGCTCTTGAGTAAAGTCTGTCTGATTAACCGGCGCATTAGTATAAATTTCCAAAGGACGTGCAAATACTTTCGCAGGAATATCCCAGCGTTGTCCTTCAAACTTATTCCGCACAATATTATCCATTCGTATTAAATAGATGCTAAATGCCAAGAAAGCACCAATGACTAATATTGAAAAAATAAGCGCTAGTAAACCGATACCACGTTCAGACTTCATCAATTATTGTAAGATCCTGATAAATTGTGCTAATCATGCGAAGCTTTTCATTTTTTTGCAATAATTAATCTGTGAATGAAAATAAAATATAGCAATTAAAAAGTAAGAAAATTTATAATTAATTATTGATTTTAAATAAGATGCTGTTTTTATAGCACAGCCTGTATTCGGCAATATCGGGTCAATTTTAAAACGGATTATTCGCCCTGAGGAAGCGAGCAACATTATAGATCTCAAAATGCTACTGATAAAATGTGATCTTTATCATAAAAAATCAATATTGTTTAAACCGGAAAGGAGGTTTGCCGTGCTTCGCGTATGTAGGGAAAGCAAATCGTTATTTAGTAACACATTCATCTATATAAAGGGTTATATCCAACTCTAAAGTTTTTTTAAAATGAATAGTGTTAATGCTATGATAGGCAGGAATCGTAGCGGAGCGATCACTCAGGTGCAAATTTCACATAAGACTTTTCGAAACATTGGATTAATAGGGCGTCCAGATAAATCCTCCGTCGTTGAAACTTTAAGTCTCATTCATGACCATCTTTTAAGTTTAGGGCTTCATCCTGTTTTTGATGCTCAAACAGCAGAGCTGGTGCCATATCCTAATACGCAAACTGTCAGTCGTGCCTTACTCGGTGAAGTGGTTGATTTGGTGATTGTGGTGGGGGGCGATGGCTCTTTATTACATGCTGCTCGCGCACTGGTAAAACATAATACGCCTGTCATTGGCGTGAACCGTGGTCGTTTGGGCTTTTTAACTGATATTAAGCCGACCGAAGTTATATTTAAACTCGATCAAGTACTCAAGGGTGAGTTTCAGTTGGATCGCCGTTTCTTGCTGGAAATGGAAATTCGTTCCAAAGGCGAGAGTATTTATGATGCGATTGCTTTAAATGATGTAGTTTTACATTCAGGTCGCTCTGTTCACATGATTGACTTCGAACTGAATATTGATGGTCAATATGTCTATCGTCAGCATAGTGATGGTCTAATAGTCTCTACCCCTACAGGTTCTACGGCATATGCCTTATCGGGTGGTGGACCGATTGTCCATCCCGGTATGGATGCCATTTCTTTAGTACCGATGCATCCGCATACGTTGTCTTCACGTCCTATTGTGGTCGGTGGGCATAGTGAAATTAAGATTATCATTCGTGAAAATCGCGTGTTACCAATGGTCAGTGCCGATGGTCAACATAGCGTTTCACTCAATGTTGGGGATAGTTTACATATCCGTAAACATCCATTTAAATTGAATTTACTTCATCCACCAGGGTATGACTTCTATATGGCATGTCGTACCAAATTGGGTTGGAATCAAGATTTTGACTCTCTACAACAGCAGGATTAAATGATGAATATTGAACAAATGCTGGCCGTACTCGATCCTGAAATTGTTTCGCGTTTAAAAACAGCAGTAGAAATTGGTAAATGGCCCAACGGTATTGCGTTAACGGCTGAACAGCGTCAGATTTGCATGCAAGCTGTAATTGCATGGGAAGTGCAAAATTTACCTGAAAAAGAACGTAGTGGTTATATTGATAAAGGTCATAAAGAAGAAGGTGAGGAATGTGATTCTCATGTTCCTGAACCTGAATTTAAACCGATTCGTTTTGTTTAATGCTGAGCTATTTGAGTAGCTAAACTTTGAATTGAAGTTGTTTATAGCTACACGTAAAAGCCATTCGCAACTGTTCGAGGCAGGACTATATTAATATAGTCCTGTTTTTGCGAGAGAGATGACACTCGGTGGTATTAGCCGAGTTTTGCGAATGGGAAAAGTTTTCTTGCGTAACAGTGTTACTCATTTTTAAAAAGTAACACAATGAGCTCCCGATATTTGCTAATAAACGGTAAGACTCTGCAGGGCCTGACCCTTTAGTCTATTAAATAGCTTTTCGGCTTTGCCAAAGTTCTTTGGCTTTTAACATCGCTTCATCATAGCTTGCACAAGCGCCCATCGTATATAACGCAATCCCTATGGTTTCAGTGACTGCAATTTCACCATATTCATGATTTTGCTTGCCTTTCCAAACTGCTTTAAACACAGCTAAATCCAGTTCTTCTTCAATCGGGCTACGGTTTGCGGTCAGTTTCGGTAGTTCGTATTCATACAGTTCGCCATTTTTAATGCCACAAATTAAAGTTTTAGCATCCGGATTACGTTCAAATTCCCCACCTTCACCTTTAATGACCGCACTATTTTTATAGCCCAGTTTAAAAGCCGCCTGTTGGTGTGAAGCTCGGTATGCAGGATGGAAAATTGCTTGCATGGTTGCTTTAGCATTGAATGGATTAATTAAACGGGCGAGGGTGTGAATAGGGGAACGTAAGCCCATTACATTACGTAAGCCAATCAGGTCACTTAAGATGGGTGAAATCGCTTCTAAAGGAATATAGGCAAAATTGCGTTGTTGTAATTGTTGTTCCACATCTGTGTCATTTTGGCAAATAGCATAACCGAGGTATTCCAATACCTGTTCGGTATAAAGACGGTTAAGGGTGTGACCCGATGCACCATGCATCACCACTTTATAACCCTGTTGTGCCAAAGTCAGTGCAGCCAATAAAAACCATGGATAATGTTTACGCTTACCTGCATACGATGACCAATCTAAATCAACGTCTAGGCTTTTAAAATTGAGTTGATCGCGTGTGGCTTGCACAAAACCAGCTAGCTCATCGACAGATTCTTCTTTAACACGTAACAGCATTAAGAAAGCACCGAGCTGAACATCCAGGACTTCATCTTTTAAGATCATGCTAAAGGCTTGATAGGCTTCCTCATAACTGAGTGAGCGTGCGCCATTTTTTCCTTTACCCACAATACGTACATATTGTGCAAAAGGATGTTCAAAATCTTTATAGATATTTTTTTTGGTTTGCATAAGTTAGCTTTCTTGGCAACGGGAAATAGATAAGAGACCTAGTTTATTCAGAAGAAATAAATATTTCACCTTAATTAAAATAAAAGTGTTTTGGTTGTAATTCGACTAATGTCTAACGTCTGTCGTTCGTATTTCGAACAACATTAACAATACATGCCGCATGAAAGAATAAAAATTAGGTAAAATTTAACCTAAAGTTTAACTTGTTTTTGTTTCACTTATCATTCTCTCATATCTAATGATTTTAGCTTTTTCACAGGCTTTGCATTATATCATGCTGAATGTCTCACTTTATAAAACGATTTGTTTTGTATAAAGGTATGTGGGTGTAACTCAATACTTTTTATTTCCTTTTGTTGTCTAAATAAAGGGTTTAAGGGCTGTGTATTCGTAAGAATAGACAAAAAACTGAATATTTCTAGTCTTGGAAATATGTAAAGAAGTAATATTATGGCTAAAAAACCAATTTATAAATCATTGTATTTTCAAGTGATTATTGCCATTATTGCGGGTATTCTTGTTGGTCATTTTTCACCAAGTGGAACGCAAATAATTAATGGTGCAGAACAATATGTTCCAGGCTTAGGTGAACAGCTTAAACCTTTAGGTGATGCTTTTATTCGTTTGATTAAAATGATCATCGCCCCAGTAATTTTCTGTACAGTGGTGAGCGGTATTGCTGGTATGGAAAGCATGAAGTCAGTGGGTAAAACTGGTGGCGTTGCTTTACTTTACTTTGAAATTGTATCAACCATCGCCTTACTCATCGGTTTACTGGTAATTAACGTTGCCAAACCGGGTGTAGGCATGAACATTGATCCTGCATCTTTAGATACCTCAGGTATTTCTAAATATGTGGAATCAGGTCAATCGCAATCGACCCTCGATTTCCTGATGAATATCATCCCGAATACGGTGGTAGGTGCATTTGCTGAAGGTGAAATCCTACAAGTATTGTTATTTGCGATTCTGTTCGGTTTTGCGCTGCATAAACTCGGTGATGCCGGTAAACCAGTATTGAAACTGGTCGACCAAATTGCCCATGTATTCTTCAATATCGTAAACATGATTATGAAGTTAGCGCCAATCGGCGCGTTTGGTGCAATGGCATTTACCATTGGTAAATACGGTATTGGTTCACTGGCGCAGTTGGCACAGTTAATTATCTGTTTCTACATTACCTGTCTGCTGTTTATTTTCCTGGTTTTAGGAACGATTGCGCGTATCTCTGGCTTTAGCATCATGAAAATGATTCGCCTGATTCGTGAAGAGCTTTTGATTGTACTAGGTACATCATCTTCAGAATCCGTACTGCCACGTATGTTGAAGAAGCTTGAACTTGCGGGTGCGGAAAAGTCAGTGGTGGGTCTGGTCATTCCAACAGGTTATTCATTTAATCTGGATGGTACTTCTATTTATTTGACCATGGCAGCAATCTTTATTGCACAAGCAACCAATACACCATTAGATGTTGAACATCAAATTACATTACTTGTAGTGTTATTGATTTCTTCTAAAGGTGCTGCGGGTGTAACCGGTTCTGGCTTTATTGTGATGGCTGCGACCTTGTCTGCGGTAGGACACATTCCGGTTGCAGGTCTGGCATTGATTCTGGGTATTGACCGTTTCATGTCAGAAGCCCGTGCCTTGACCAACTTGGTCGGTAACTCATTGGCAACTTTGGTGGTTGCAAAATGGGTAGGTCAGCTAGATAAAGACAAGCTTGATTATGCATTAGCAAATCCGAGTGAAATTGATAGCCTTATGGAAGAAGAAGCTAAGCCGCACGCTTAATTCTCTTTGACCTTAAAAAGGAAGCTTCGGCTTCCTTTTTTATTGACCCAAAAGTCATGAAATATGAGGTCTATAAAACATGACAGATCTCCATAAAATGAATAGGATGGAGAAGGAATAAATACAACAACCAGATACAAGGACGCTATATGTTGGCTTATGATGCTGATTTAGAACTGTTTCGCGATAACTTTAAACGTTTTATGAATGAACATGTTGCACCTCATTATGAACAATGGGAGCAAGAAGGCATTATGCCGCGTTCAATCTGGAATGCCTTGGGCGAAAATGGTTTCTTGTGTGTGGATGTACCTGAAGAATATGGTGGTTATGGTGTTCCGACACATTATTCACTGATGCTGGTTGAAGAATCTGCGCGCGCAGGATTTAGCGCATTATCTACCGGTATTTCATGCCATTCTGAAATTGCAGCACCGTATATTTTGCATATTGGTAGTGAAGAGCAAAAGCAATACTGGTTGCCGAAAATGGTTTCTGGTGAAGTGGTCGGTGCCATTGGCATGACTGAACCGGGAGCGGGTTCAGACTTGCAAGCCATGCGTAGTAATGCCATTTTGCAGGGTGATCACTACCTTTTAAATGGTTCTAAAACCTTTATTTCAAATGGTCAACATGCAGACTTAGTGGTATTGGCAGCAAAAACTGACCCTCAAGCACGTGCAAAAGGTGTGTCTTTATTGCTACTCGATACACATCTGGAAGGCTTTAAAAAGGGCAGCAACCTGAACAAAATTGGTTTGCATTCGCAGGATACCTCCGAATTGTTCTTTGATAATATTAAAGTACCAAAAGATCAATTACTGGGTCAGCCAGGTCAAGGTTTCGCCTATTTAATGCAGGAATTACCGCGCGAACGTACTGCGATTGCTTCAACAGCCATTGGTGCGATTCGAGGTTCAATTGATGTCACTGTCGCTTATGTAAAAGAGCGTCAAGCGTTTGGTCAGCCAATTAGTCAATTCCAAAATACGCGTTTTGTACTTGCACAGGCGAAAATTGATGAATTGGCAACTGCAGCGTTTTATAACCAAAATGTTGAACTCTATATGCAAGGTAAACTCGATGTAGAAACTGCTGCTGCATTAAAGAGTTTTGCAACGGATATGCAAATGAAAATTGCCGATAACTTATTACAACTGTTTGGCGGGTATGGTTATATGACTGAATATCCAATTTCACGTTTTTTTGTCGATGCCCGTATTCAACGAATATATGGTGGTACCAATGAAATTATGAAAGAGATTGTTGCACGCAGCATATTGGGGCGTTAATTCATACAATAAAAAAGAGTCTAGTGGCTCTTTTTTTATTGACTTAATACCATCAGGCTTTCTTCGATAAAGGCGGGTAAGTCGTCAGGTGAACGTGAAGAGATATACAGATTATTATCATTCACCACTTCCACGTCGTAATATACCGCACCCGCATTGATCAGATCAGTGGCGAAAGTTTTAAGCGTAGTCATTAATCTCCCTTTGACTATCTTTGCCGTGATCAATAGCTGTGGATTATGACAAATACTCATAATGGGCTTTTTTGCATTGGCAAAGTTACGTATAAAATTGACAAAACGAGCATCACCACACAGTCGGTCAGGTGAATGACCACCGGGAATAAGTAAAGCGTCAAAATCATGTACTGAAACATCATCTATACTTTGGTCGATGGTCACTGCAGATTTACGCTTATTACCGTAGACAATATTGCCTGCTCTATTTTCAATATTCAAAATGCTATGACGAGCTGCGCGAAAGGCCTGTACAGGTTCTGAGTATTCGATATCTTCGAAATCATGAGTCACTAAAACGGCGATTCTTTTTGACATTATTATTCTCCGAATTGCTTTATTAAAAGACTATAGATCAAACCCTAAACTTTTGTGATGCAGTTTGGTAAAGGGCTATTGCAAAAGGAAAAGCCCCGAAGATAGGGCTTCAGGGCCGGATTTAAGGGTGTAATGACTCGAATCTAAGCGATATTTTTTTGTTGCTCTGTTTGTCGAAGTTCAGCACGCAGAATTTTTCCGACGGTTGACTTGGGTAATTCGCTTAGTATCTCAATGAATTTTGGGACTTTATAGGCAGTAAGGTTTTCTTTGCAGTGTTTTAAAATGTCGTCAATAGAAAGATGAGGATTGCTTAACGCAACAAAGGCTTTAACTGATTCACCTGTTTGTTCATCCGGTATACCAATTACTGCAGCCTCAATGACATCAGGGTGCTCTGCAAGAATGGCTTCAATTTCATTAGGATAAACATTAAAACCCGAAACAATCACCATATCTTTTTTGCGGTCTAAAATGTAACAAAAACCATCCTCATCGACTTTTGCGATATCGCCAGTATGTAACCATCCATCTACAAACGTTTCAGCGGTTTCAGTTGGGCGGTTTAAATAACCCAAGACAATTTGTGGCCCTTTCACACAAAGCTCACCGGCTTCACCCAAGGGAACTTCCTGACCTTCGCTATTCACAATTTTAATGTCTGAGCCAGGGAGTGGGAAACCGACAGAGCCTTGGCGAATTTCACTGATCGGGGGATGCAGTAACGCTGCACAACTGGTTTCAGTCATGCCAAAACCTTCAATAATCGTGCCGACTTTGGCCTTCCAGTTTTCAGCAGTAGCAGGACGCAGTGCTGTTCCGCCTGAAATAGCACAGGTGAGTTTTGGTGGATTTTGTACAAACCAGTCCTCTGCCAAAAGACCTGCATATAAAGTATCTACACCTGTTAGCCAAGTGACATTAAAGTTCTCAAAAGCGGGTTTTAAATTACTGACAGGGCGTGGCGATGGAATCAGTAAGTTATGAGATCCACCTTCAAAGAACATCAGAAAATTTACGCTAAAGGCAAAAATATGGTACAGCGGAATAGCCGTTAAAATGCAGTCCTGATTATTAAATCCAGATTGATGCGCACGTAAATAATCACCAGTGATTTTTACCAATGAAGCTACATTTTGATGACTGATCACCGCGCCTTTGCTGCGTCCAGTGGTACCACCGGTATATTGATACAAAGCAATATCATGTTGAATTGGAGTATAGGGGGCTAAGGTTTTGCCTATCTCCAAAGCATCCGAAAATGTGCAATAGTTAATGGAAGGTTGTAGTGAACGATTTTGAGTTTCGGCATCTGCCTGCATTTTTTGTGCAATCATTCCTTTATAAGGCTCATCAAAAAATTCACTTAAACTTGCTGTGACCAATGCGAGCGATTTAAGTTGAGGATTATTTTGAATCACCCGTTCAAAAGTCGCTAAAAATAACTCCGAAACGATCAGCGCTTTTGCGCCGCTGTCTGTCAATTGGTACTCAAGCTCACGTGGTGTATAAAGCGGATTGATGTTGGTGATAATGAGTCCGGCTTTCCAGCATGCAAACACCGCAATCGGGTAGTGCAAAGAATTTGGCATTTGCAGGCCAACTACATCGCCTTTTTTAAGATGTAGATGATGTTGTAAATAGTTGGCAAATGCCGTCGATAAATCATCAATTTCTTGAAACGTTAACGTCTTGCTTAAGCCAACAGGTAATACCACACTAAATGCCGGTGATTGAGAAAATTGCGCTGTGGTATGGGACAGTAACTCTACGAGGTTAGATCGTACTTGTTCAGGCTGAAGGTGGTAACCATGTAATGATGCGGGTAAATGTTTTTCCCAAGGGCGCTGTGCGTAATGACTCATGGATTATCCTTAAATTTATTTTTAACTGTGTTTTGATTTTTATGTCAGTCCTGACATTGATCTTTTAACATCGAGTAAACCGGTCTTTTTCGCAATGATCAAATCTGCCAATTAATGTAACTAAAATTGAAAAAAACCAAAGAAAAAGAATTCTGATTAAGCGCTTTAAAATATGAGCTTATTGGCAAATACCGATAAATTCATTTAACTAAATGGCATAAAATCTGCATGACCGTTCTATATTTAAAAATGTACGTTTGTCGCTTAATTTTTATTAAATTGGCAAAAAGTCATCAATTTTACTAATTCATTTCAAAATGATGAAGAATAAAATTGTTGATTAAATCAACTGTATGTTTTTAAGGCTGAATCAATCAAAGTCTTATTGCGTAACAATTGAAAGCTAACTATTGTTATACTGTTTGCATAATGTTTTCGAAGGGCGACATAACAATGATCAACGACGATCAAAACACAAAGACTTCTCTTGACCTTGCTCAAATTCGTGAGGATATTGACTCTGTAGATCAGCAGATTCAACAACTTATCAATCGTCGAGCGAAATTGGCAGAATCAGTAGCAAAAGCAAAATTTGCTTCTGAAGAGAATCCGATGTTTTACCGTCCTGAACGTGAAGCGCAAGTTTTGCGCAATGTTATGCAGCGTAATGAAGGGCCATTGTCTGATGTCACCATGGCGCGTTTGTTCCGTGAAATCATGTCAGCCTGCTTGGCGCTTGAAGCTCCGCAAAGTATTGCATTCCTGGGTCCGGTTGGAACCTTTACTCATTCAGCAGTCCTTAAACATTTTGGGCAAGATGCCATTGTCCGTCCATTGCCCACCATTGATGAAGTGTTCCGTGAAGTCGAAGCGGGTAGTGCGCATTATGGTTTAGTCCCAGTTGAAAATTCATCTGAAGGTGTGGTCAACCATACTCTGGACTGTTTCAAATCCTCACATTTGAATGTGATTGGTGAAGTTGAATTGCGTATTCATCACCAATTCTTAGTGTCATCTAATACCCGTAAAGACAGCATTAAACAGATTTATGCACATCAGCAAACATTGGCGCAATGCCGTGGCTGGTTAGATGCACACTATCCGGGCGTTGAACGTGTTGCCTTAAGTTCAAATGCCGAAGCGGCACGCCGTATCCGTAATGAATGGCATTCAGCAGCAATCGCCTCTGATGTCGCTGCAAGTATTTATGACCTGGAAATTTTGCACGGTAACATTGAAGATAATCCCGAAAATACCACGCGTTTCTTGGTGATTGGGCGTGAAAAAGTACCGCCAAGTGGTAATGACAAAACTTCATTACTGATTTCTGCACATGACCGTGCCGGTGCCTTGCTGGAAATTTTGGCGCCATTTGCCAAACACAATATTAGCTTGACCAGTATTGAAACTCGTCCTGCATTGCCAGAAAAATGGGCTTATGTATTCTTCATTGATCTTGAGGGTCATGTGGAACAAGAAAACGTCAAAGCGGCAATTGAAGAAATTCGTCCTTTGGTGAAAGAAGTTCGAGTCTTGGGCTCTTACCCGATTGCAGTGTTGTAAATCTTATCCATTAAAGCAGTGGTCAATTTTAAAGTGAGGTTGACCACGTTTATCACTTGAAATAACTGGAAGAGTAACATGTCGTTTGTCCCTGCCAATGAAGGCATCTCAAAGTTAAAGCCTTATCAACCAGGTAAACCCATTAGTGAACTTGAGCGTGAGTTAGGGATTACTGATATCGTAAAATTGGCCTCAAACGAAAATCCATTGGGCTGTTCTGATAAAGTCAAACAGGCTGTGGCTGCTGAATTGGCACAAATCGGACGATATCCGGACGGTGGTGGTTTTATTTTGAAAGACCAGATTCAGGCACAATTTGGCGTGACTGCTGACCGGATTACTTTGGGTAATGGTTCAAACGACTTGCTTGAAATGTTTGCCCGTGCATTCGTTTCTTCAAGCGATTCTGTGGTATATAGCCAACATGCCTTTGCCGTATATGCCTTGGTGACTCAAGCGATTAATGCAGAAGCGATTGAAGTACCTGCAAAACGCTTTGCCCATGACTTAGATGCCATGGCAGCGGCGATTAAAAACAATACCAAACTGGTCTTTATTGCCAATCCAAACAACCCGACTGGAACCTGGTTTGAAGAAGCTGAATTTGACGCTTTCATGCAAAAAGTTCCGGAAAATGTAATTGTGGTTCTGGATGAAGCTTATGTGGAATATTTCCCGGAAAATTTCAACAGCTTAAAATTCTTAGAACAATATCCAAATATTATTGTCAGCCGTACCTTGTCTAAATGTTATGGCTTGGCTGCACTGCGTGTTGGTTTTGCCTTGGCATCGACAGAAGTGACTGATTACCTGAACCGTATTCGTCAGCCGTTTAACGTCAATCATCTGGCAATGGTGGCTGCTGTTGCGGCACTCAAAGATGAAGACTTTATTGAGCAATCACGTATTGTCAATAAAGCAGGTATGAAGCAATTAGAGCAAGGCTTTGATGCACTGGGTTTAAATTATGTGCCTTCACGTGCCAACTTTATTTTGGTCAATGTACAGGCTGACCCTGCACAGACTTTTAATGCATTATTAAAAGAAGGTGTCATTGTGCGTCCTGTTGGAATTCCAAATCATCTTCGTGTATCGATTGGTACTGAAGCTGAAAATGCCAAGTTCCTGACAGCACTTGCTAAAGTATTGGATTTGACCAGCAGTGCGGTAGAGGAAAAAGCTTAAGCCATGTCTCAGCCACTGTTTGAAAAAGTTGCATTCATTGGACTTGGGCTGATTGGCTCAAGTCTGGCTCGTGTGATGATTGCTGAAAAACTGGCAAAGCAAATTGTTGCCTCTACACGTTCGCAAAAAACGCTGGATGATGCAAAAGCACTTGGCTTGATTCAGGAAGGCTATAGCAATCCTGTCGATGCCGTGCAAGGTGCCGATCTGGTGGTTTTGGCTTTGCCGGTTCGCGCAACGCAAAAAGTACTGGAAATTATCAAGCCGTATCTGTCAGAGAAAACCATCATTACCGATGTTGGTAGTACCAAAGGTAATGTAGTTGACGCTGCAAAAGCGGTTTATGGTGAAAACCTGCCAGAAGGTTTTGTACCGGGTCATCCGATTGCAGGTGCGGAACATACCGGTGTGCATGCGGGTAAAGTTGATTTATTTGCCAACCATAAAGTGATTTTGACACCGCTTCCAAACAGTGGCGACTGGGCCGTGGATAAACTGATTCAACTGTGGCAAGCTGCAAAAGCAGAAGTGATTTGCATGGATGTGGACAAGCATGATGAAGTGCTGGCCCATACTAGCCATCTTCCGCATTTAATGGCCTTCAACCTGGTGGAGCAACTGGCCAACCGGGAAGATAATCTCGATATTTTCCGTTATGCTGCGGGTGGTTTTCGCGATTTTTCGCGCATTGCCGCCAGTGATCCACAGATGTGGCATGACATCTTTTTTGCCAATAAGAAAGCGATTTTAAATGCGGTCGATGGCTTTGAGCTACAACTGACTCAAATCCGTAAACTGATTGAAAATGAAGATTCCAAGGCATTGATAGGATTGCTTGAACATGCCCAAGCGGCACGTCAGCATTTCAATCACATGCTTTCTAAGAAACCTTTAATGGAGAACGATAAAGTGACACAACAATTTACCATTTTGCCGGGTGCTAAAAAATTCCAAGGTAAATTTACCGTGCCAGGTGACAAATCTGTGTCACACCGTTCCATCATGTTTGGTGCAATTGCTGAAGGCACCACGCATGTCACAGGTTTCTTGGAAGGTGAAGATGCTTTAGCGACGCTTCAGGCATTCCGTGATATGGGTGTTAGCATTGAAGGACCTAAAAATGGTGAAGTGACCATTCATGGGGTAGGTATCAATGGTTTAAAAGCACCTGCAAGTGCTTTGTACATGGGTAACTCGGGTACTTCTATGCGTTTGCTTGCAGGGATGTTGTGTGCACAGAAATTTGATTCTGTGATGACGGGTGATGCATCACTGTCGAAACGTCCAATGGAACGTATTGCCAAACCGTTACGTGAAATGGGTGCACAGATTCAAACCACAGGTGAACGCGGTACACCGCCAGTTTCAATCACTGGCAGCCAAAACCTTCAAGGTATTCACTACGACTTACCTATGGCATCGGCTCAGGTGAAATCAGGTATTTTACTGGCAGGTCTTTGGGCAAATGGTGAAACTTCAGTGACAGAGCCAGAACCGACCCGTGATCACTCTGAGCGTATGCTTCGTGCATTCGGTTATGACGTAAAAACGGAAGGCAATCGTATTTCATTGCAAGGTGGCGGCAAGTTGGTGGGTACCGATATTCAGGTGCCATCCGATATTTCATCTGCGGCGTTCTTTATGGTCGGCGCAGCCATTACGGAAGGTTCTGATGTCACTTTAGAGGCGGTCGGGATTAACCCGACGCGTACCGGTGTAATTGAAATCCTGAAACAAATGGGTGCTGACTTAACTGTCGAAAACGAACGTATTGCAGGTGGTGAGCCAATTGCCGACATTCGTATTCGCGGTACGCGTACTTTAAAAGGTATTCACATGCCGGAAGATCAGGTGCCATTGGCGATTGATGAATTCCCGGCATTGTTTATTGCAGCTGCTTGTGCAGAAGGTCAAACCATTTTGACGGGTGCAGCTGAACTTCGGGTGAAAGAGTCAGACCGTATTCAGGTGATGGCTGATGGTTTGCAAACCATGGGTATTGACTGCACACCAACCGATGATGGCATTATCATTGAAGGCAAGGGTAAATCAGGTGACTGGTCTGCAATTTTCACGGGTGGTGAAATTGAATCACATCATGACCATCGTATTGCTATGAGTTTTAGTATGGCGGGCTTGCGTACTTCAGGTGAAATCAAAATTGTCGGTACAGAAACGGTAGCCACCAGTTTCCCGACCTTCACTGAATTGACCAATCAAGCCGGATTAGAGATTCAAGTCAGTGAATAATTAGTCTAATTTTGTATATTTGTTAAAAAACAGCCAAGCTTTTGCTTGGCTGTTTTGTTTTTATTGCTTATTCTAAAACCGTACAACAAGAATGCCTTTGGATCTAGAGATGAGAAAATTACAATTTACTGCAAACTGTGAAAAGCATAATCATCTGTCGCAGCAGTCCAATGATTGTCATGTGACTCAGCAATATGTAGCAGATCTTTTGTCTAAAGAATTGGGGCAATATGGTTTTCAAACTTTGTCACAAAGTGGTGATCAGGTTGCTGTCAGTGTAGACAATCAATCTTTGCCTTTATCGGTCACTTGTCAAAGTCATGATGCAGAAGGGCATTTAGTCTGTGAAATTACCTCGTACCCAGCTGAAGAGCAGGATTGGCTAGATCGAATTACTGAACAAAGTTTATTGAACCAGTTGGCGCAAGCGGTTGAAAACACTCTAAAAGAAGATGAATCTTTTAGTGGCTTTGAATGGAAAAGTTGATTTGACCTGAAATTTCAGTTCAAAACTTAAATGTGGCAGATATAGCTCATGTGTGATATCTGCCATTTTTTTCATTTGAGATAAGCAGTATAAAATAAATTAATAATATAAAAATCAATAATTTTTCGTAGGATTGATCATTAATATTATATTTTTATTGGCATTTTATTCCACACGGAGCCAAGTTTGGCTGCGTCCAACGGCAGAAACCCCCATATAGCCGCGGAGAAATAATTTTTTCCCGGAAGCATTCAGTTTTCCTTTGAGTCTATAAATTTTCCCTGACACAGGATCGAGAATTTTTCCATCTGTATAGTTAACTTGGTCGACAGACTTTAAGTTGCTAATGACTTGCATACCAATAATAGGCTGGTTGGTATACGGTGCAGGGCAGTTGGTACAAAATTCTTTTGGTGTATAGCCCTGGCGAGGAGTGGCTTTGAGTACTTTACCTGCGTATGTGCCATCGGCTTGCTGCTCAATTTTAACCAAACCCTTGGCTTCACCCGTTTTATCATCCATATAGCGCCAAATGCCTTCAATATTTTGTGCCATAGCTGAAGAACAGAACAAGCTAAGCGCAATAATCCCAAAAATAGTTTTCATAATATCCCTTTAAAACAGCAATGAAATTTACGGCTAAACAGGAGTCGCATCCGACTCATACAGTGATTATATTATTCATGGATTGTGTTATGAATTGCAATAAAGCTTAAATATTAAGCTGTTTAGCATTTTATTATATTATTGAAATAAAGGAAGTAATTTACTGAAAATAAGGGGAGTAATAGCTTTTTTAAGAAATTTGTGATGTGTGTATGCAGTGGGGAGGAAGTTCGGTATAAAGATTTTGCTTTTAGACACTAAGAAAAAGACTCAGAAATATTCTGAGTCTTTTCCAATAAATAAATATCAGCATATGCCAAAATTGATTTGGCATGCAATGGCACTGCTGAGTTGTTTATTAAGATGCTGTTAAGACACCAGATAGCGTGAAATCGCAATACGCAATTGCTTTAAGTATCCGGTAAAGAAGTGGTTTGCACCCGGCAAAACCGTCAACAAATGACGCTGTGGTTTTGACCATTCAATCAAATCTGACAATAAAGTAACTTCATCAGCTTCACCATGAATAAACAGAATGTCACCTTTGATGGCTGGAGTAACATAATGACGTAAACCTGCCACAGTTGCTGTCGGCAACCCACATAAAATCAATTGTTTAGGTTTTATTTCATCCGGCAGGGAATGATAGCTTTTCGCCATGACATGTGCCCCAAAACTAAAGCCACCGGCATAAAAAGGCAGGCTGATATGCTTGCTGCGAATTTGTTTAATGACTGCTAGAACATCCTCTGTTTCGCCAAAACCTTCATCATGCAAGCCTTCACTTTGACCTGAACCACGGAAACTGGGACGATACACAATACAACCGCGCTCAAGAAACATCTGAGCCAAAAGTGTCGGCACTTTATGCTGCGGCGTTCCGCCTTGCAAGGGATGCGGATGGCATACAATCGCGAATCCTTTCACTTCGCCCTGAGGATAATCAACAAAAATTTCAAGTTGACCAGCAGGACCTTGAATGAAAATTTGCTCGGACATATAACAACCGATGAATAACAGGAGAATGAGGTATTTTACCGATAATGTTCAGTAAAAACACAGATTGGAAATAAAATAAGTCTACTGTTATAGTTTGTTTAATTATTTTTTGATCAGGTTGTTTATGCTCGCCCTAGTTTCTCCTGCCAAGACTTTAGATTATGAATCTGCATTACCCACTGATGTGCATACCTTACCAAGATTGCTGGAACATTCACAAGAACTTATAGACGTAAGTCGTAAACTGACTGCTGCAGATCTATCCAGTTTAATGGGCGTGAGCGAAAAAATTGCCAAACTGAATGTTGAGCGCTTCAATGACTGGCAATCTGAGTTAAATTTTTCCAATTCGCGTCAGGCTTTATTTGCCTTTAAAGGGGATGTGTATACCGGTTTAGATGCCTATAATCTGAATGATCGACATATTGAATTTGCACAAAATCATTTGCGGATGTTGTCTGGGCTTTATGGTTTATTGCGTCCTTTAGACTTGATGATGCCGTATCGTTTAGAAATGGGCACCAAATTGAACAATCTACGTGGTCATAACTTGTATCAATTCTGGGGCGATCGTATTACCCGCTTAATCAATGATGATCTAGAGCAGGCAAATTCGGAATTATTGGTGAATATTGCGTCTGATGAATATTATAAATCCATTATTGAACGCAGAGTTAAAGCTGAAATTATTAAGCCTGTGTTTTTAGATCAAAAAAATGGGAAATATAAAGTCATTAGCTTTTATGCGAAAAAGGCACGCGGTTTGATGGCGCGATATATTATCGAAAACCAGTTAAATCAGGCGGAAGACTTAAAATCATTTAATAGCGAAGGTTATTATTTTGATGCTGAAAGTTCACTCAAAGGTGAATTGGTGTTTAAGCGCGATGAGCAACAGGCAGCTTAATTTTTTATGTAGGCCATAAAAATCCCGAAATTGATCAGGATTTTTTGGTTTATAAATAACTTTTATAATTATTAAACATGTATATTTAAATACAGAAAATGATTTTAAAAAGTGTGATTTTCATCACACTTTATTAGGGTTATTTGTTATGATGATAAAAAGCTTCCTGAATAATAAAATTTCGTTATGAATAAGTTATTGATTCCAATCATCATTTTTGCCGTGATAGTGCTCGGATATTGGGTATATCAGGATTCAGAAATGAAAAAAAAGAAAGAAGTTAATCAGCTGATGCAGGATACCCATCAGTCCTTCAATATTGTAGATTCCCATCCTCATAATTTTATTCTTAATAATGACAGTGAAGTCGTTTCAGTTCATTTTTCATCTCACTTTATTGCTAAATCCAGTTAACTTTAGTTGTTAAGTGCTGATTAATGAATTTAAAAATATAGATATCTTGTTGAAATTTATAGAATAATAAATTTTAGAAACAATAAAAAATCATTGTGCTATAATTTGCCACGACCCTAATTGAGTCATCATATTTATTTAATAAGTATTTGATTTATTTAAGCTACGTAGAGCTGCATAACTTTTATGCAGCTTTTTTGTTTACAATTTTTGTCATTTGACTGTTTTAGTTGCAATGAAAAATTGTTCAATCTACTTGTTTTAAATGGGACAATTGGCATATCCGTTGCTTTGACCTCTATAAAATTAATGATGATTCGATTTAGTGGATCATTAATTTTATAGCGTGCTGACGGCATAAAGTTTACTTACCGGGGTAAAGTCATGACGACTCCTAATCCATCTTCAGAGAATATGCTTGAACGCTTATTTAAGTTAAGCGAAAACAAAACCAGTTTTCGTACAGAAGTTCTTGCAGGTGTAACCACTTTCTTAACGATGTGTTACATCATTATTGTCAATCCAATGATTTTGTCCGAAACAGGCATGGATCATGGGGCTGTCTTTGTAGCAACCTGTCTCGCAGCCGCAATCGGTTGTTTGGTGATGGGGCTTGTTGCGAATTATCCGATTGCACTTGCGCCTGGTATGGGCCTGAATGCTTACTTTACCTATTCAGTGTGTATGGGGATGGGTGTGCCGTGGCAAACTGCACTGGCTGCAGTATTTGTTTCAGGTTTGGTATTCATCGCAATTAGCATGTTTAAAATTCGTGAAGCCATTGTCAATGCGATTCCAATGTCATTAAAACTGGCGATTGGTGGCGGTATTGGTATGTTCCTTGCGCTGGTTGCTTTAAAAAATGCCGGTATTATTGTCGACAACCCTGCAACCTTAGTCGGTTTGGGTGATTTAAAACAACCTTCAGTACTTCTGGCTTTACTTGGCTTCTTGATGGTTGTGGTAATGCACCAGTTTAAGGTGCGTGGCGCAATTATTATCAGTATTTTAGTCATTACTGCTATTGCTACAGCATTGGGTTATAACCAATTTCAAGGTGTGGTGGGACAGATTCCATCCATTGCACCAACCTTTATGCAAATGGACTTTGAGGGGCTGTTTACTGCAAGCTTGATCGGCGTGATTTTTGTATTCTTCCTGGTTGATTTATTTGACTCTACAGGTACATTGGTGGGTGTATCGCACCGTGCAGGTTTACTGAAAGATGGCAAATTGCCGCGTTTGAAAAAAGCACTTTTTGCAGACTCAACAGCAATTGTTGCTGGTGCAGCACTCGGTACATCTTCAACAACGCCTTATATTGAGTCATCTGCTGGTGTTGCGGCGGGTGGTCGTACAGGTTTAACCGCCGTTGTAGTAGGCATCATGTTCTTGTTATGCCTGTTTTTAGCGCCACTTGCGCAGTCTGTGCCAAGTTTTGCTACAGCACCTGCATTGCTATTTGTCGGTGTGCTGATGATTCAGGGGATCGTCCATATTGAATGGGATGATATCACTGAAGCGGTACCTGCGTTTTTGACCATTGTATTTATGCCATTTGCTTATTCAATTGCAGATGGTATTGCGATGGGTTTCATCAGCTATGCGCTGATCAAGCTATTCACAGGTAAGGCAAAAACTGTTCCATATATGGTGTGGATTATTGCTGCACTTTGGGCATTAAAATTTGCTGCATTTGGTGGCTAATTCACCAAATTCACAATAGGGTGTAAACTCAGTTTGCACCCTTTTTTATTTTTTGAAAAAAGTTTTATAAGGATAAGATATGAATCAACTTGAGCTTATTCAAGCGCTGCCAAAGGCGGAGTTACACGTACATATTGAAGGGACTTTTGAGCCTGAACTGATGTTCGCTATTGCTCAACGTAACCATATTGATATTCCATATAAATCTGTAGATGAAGTGAAGCAGGCCTATAATTTCCATAACCTGCAATCGTTCCTCGACATTTATTATGCAGGTGCAAATGTTTTGGTGGTCGAACAAGACTTTTATGATTTGGCGATGGCATATTTTGAAAAATGCGCTGCAGATAAAGTTGTGCATACCGAAATGTTCTTCGATCCACAAACACATACCGATCGTGGAATTGCATTTGAAGTGGTCATCAATGGTTTACAACGTGCCTGCGATGATGCAAAAGAAAACTTCGGCATTACATCGCATTTGATCATGTGTTTCTTGCGTCATTTAAGTGAAGAAGCGGCATTTAAAACTTTAGAACAGGCTTTGCCATTTAAAGATCAGATTATTGCGGTAGGTCTGGATTCAAGCGAAGTGGGGCATCCACCTGCTAAATTTGAACGGGTATTTGCCAAAGCACGTGAAGAAGGCTTTTTAGTGGTAGCGCATGCCGGTGAAGAAGGTCCAGCTGAATACGTTTGGGAGGCTTTAGATTTGCTTAAAGTAAATCGAGTGGATCACGGCGTACGTTCAGAAGAAGATCCGAAACTGATGCAGCGTTTAATTGCGGAAAAAATGCCTTTAACGGTGTGTCCTTTAAGTAACTTAAAGCTTTGCGTTGTCGATGATATGGCACAGCACAATATCCGTCGTTTATTGCAGCAAGGTGTGCATGTAACTGTAAATTCAGATGACCCATCATATTTTGGTGGATATATGAACGACAACTTTATTGCGATTGCTGAAGCTTTAGATTTATCCAATGATGAACTGAAGCAATTGGCTAAAAATTCGTTTGCAGCCTCATTTATTTCTGATGTAGAAAAACAAAAATGGTCACAACAGATTGATGCTTTGGCATAATCTTTTCTTTTAAGAAATACTTTTGGATTGAGCAGATTTATTCATTAATCTGCTTAATTATTGTGTAAAGAATATTGCGTGTAAAGCGTTAGGTTGTATTTTGAAAAAGAGTCTTTGCTGGATAGCTGTTATTGCTTTGTTGATTGGTTGCGTAGCAGTTTTTGCAATGGATAAAAACGCTACTTTAATCCAGAAAATGTTAAAGCCAGTGGTAGAGCAGGCATGTAAAAGTGAATTGAATGATTCAAAAATCTGGCAATCAGCTGCCTTGTTTATGAGTGTGGAACGTCAAAGTTCTGTGCAAAAACAGATCTGCGGTTGTGTCAGTGACAATGCGCTGAATGATGTGTCTGCGAAAGATTTGGCGATGGCATCCGTCAGCGAAGCTGCAAAAGATAGTCTGATTAAACAAGCAGTCTTAAATAGTGTTAAGGGGTGTGCTCAAGAAGCTCTGAAATAAGCTTGAACACAAGAAAAAGCCGCATCTGTGAAAAGAATGCGGCTTTTTTATTAAACGTGTCTAGTCCTGAAATAGGTTGGCTATTTTTCTTGTCGCGTCATACTGCGTAAAATATGGTCTTTATCTATAAAATGATGTTTTAACGCAGCAGCAATATGTCCTATCACCAGAAAACCGGCAAACCACGACAAATAAATATGTACAGGCTTAACAATGGCTAAAAGTTCGGGATTGTCTTGAACCAGTCGCGGGATTTCAAATAAATATAAAACAGGTGCAGGATGTCCAGCACTCCAGCTAAACAGACAGCCGGTAATCGGTAATGCGAGCAACATTAAATATAAAGCCAAATGCCCAAGATGTGCCATGACTTTCATGAAAGGAGACATGGAATCAGGCAGTGCTGGAACAGGATGGGTATAGCGCCAAAACAGACGAATCAATACCAGAAATATAATTGTTGTCGCGATGTTCTTATGTAAGGTGATGACTTGACCTTTAAAACTACCATCCACATCATAGCTTAAAAAATTTCCGCTATAAAAACCAATTAACCATGCGGCAATAAAAATAACAGCCATCAGCCAATGAAGCATTTGGGCTGTACGCGTATAGTATGGTGAAGTGTTTGTCATGTTATACCAACATGTAATTTATAAGTGTGCGTATCCTAATCAAATAGCATATTTTAAAAAATAGGGAATATGGAACGAAGCGTATAATTCTTGCAACGCTGAAAGCTGCATGGTTTTTAGACAGACAAGCCGCATATGGAAAATTCATTTGAAATATAGATTTCTTCTAGGGGGAAGTTTCGGCAGAATATGCTCAACAGATTTTATAACAAAGGATTTAACTGTGAAAAAATTAATTGCTGTGCTCGCACCTTTAACTTTAGCTCTTAGTGCATGTGTGTCAACTGGCACAACGACAGGTACAACGGGTGCAACAGGCACGCAATCAGCAACTCAGCAACTCGGTAATGCTGCACTTAAAATTGCCATCAATGCAAAATGTACAACTGAGTTGAATAATATTGCTGCATGGCAAACGGCCACTAAATTGATGACTGCAACTCAAAAACAAAATATTCAGTCTGAAATTTGCGGTTGTGTAAGTGAGAAAGCGCCACAAAGCGTAACAGCGGTAGATTTGGCCACTGCTGCAATTGACCCAGCTGCACGTACTACAATTGTTTCAAATGCAGTGACTAAAACAATTAATGCCTGTGTCGCGGAAGCAGTGCAATAATCGTTAATAAAGTAATAAATAGGCTGACTTGTTCAGCCTCTTTTTTTAGGTAGGCAGATAAGTTATGAAAATTGCTGGTGCAGATGAAGCAGGGCGTGGTCCACTCGTAGGTTCAGTTGTTGCAGCTGCGGTTATTTTAGATCCCAATAATCCCATTGAGGGTTTAAATGATTCAAAAAAACTCACTGAAAAAAAACGTGAAAAGTTATTTGTAGAAATACAGGAAAAAGCTTTGGCTTGGGCTATTGCTGAAGCGAGTCATGAAAAAATTGATGAGATTAATATTCTTCAGGCATCATTGTTGGCTATGCGTCGCGCTGTAGAGGCTTTAAGCATCCAACCTGAACATGTATTGGTGGATGGTAATAAAGTTCCACAGGGCTTAATGATGAGCTGTGATGCAATAGTAGGAGGTGATGCCCTGCATGCAGAAATTTCAGCTGCCAGCATTTTGGCAAAAGTAACGCGCGATCATCAAATGGTAGAACTTGATCAGCAGTATCCGCACTTTGGTTTTGCTAAACACAAAGGTTATCCAACCAAAGCCCATTTCGAGGCAATTGCGCAACATGGTGTCATTGATCAGCATCGTCGCAGTTATGCGCCAGTGAAAAAAGCCTTGGCTTTACTTGAACAAAAGTAAAAACGAATAGCCAGATAAATTTAAAGCGGCTTATGTAAGCCGCTTTAGGAGAAAAACATTTAATCTTTAACGATTAAAGTCATTCTGGGTATTCTGTGGGAAATTATCTTCTTCAAAAGAAGGTTGATAATCTTGATCGAGATGTTGAAGATGTTCATGCATAGCGCGTTCATGTTGAATTCGTTGGTAAATTTCTTCACGATGAACGGATACTTCTTTTGGAGCATTTACGCCAATACGAACTTGATTTCCTTTAACACCAAGCACAGTTACACTGACTTGGTCCCCAATCATTAATGTTTCTCCGACACGTCTAGTCAGAATCAGCATGTTTATCTCCTTGCAAAATGCTAAACCTGCAATTGATCTAAAATGTAAAAACCACAACCCTTAAATATCAAAGAAAATTTTAACAAAGCAATGTGACAAACTTCGTCCTCTATACCTTTTTGTTAAAATTTTCTCAAAAGCACACGGCTAATATAACAGAGCCACTATAAGAAAAACTATAGTGGCTCTGTTTTTTTCTACTTTTTTAAAAAGTGTCTAACAATGACAATTTTTGACATATTTTTCGATATTATACGCGTACGCTTGATTCGCCATGTTCACGGTCTAAACCGAAAGCAGTGTGAAGGGTACGCACAGCAAGCTCTAAATAGTTTTCTTCAATGATCACAGAAATTTTAATTTCTGAGGTAGAGATCATCAGAATATTGATACCTTCCTCCGCTAGAGCAGTAAACATTTTACTTGCCACGCCAGCATGCGAACGCATGCCTACACCTACAATCGATACTTTTACGATGTCTGAGCGAGTTGCAACTTCACGTGCACCAATTTTTTTCGCGGTATCTTCAAGAATTGTTGTGGCTTTGCTTAATTCACTACGGTTCACCGTAAAAGTGAAATCAGTTGTTCCATCTTCTTCAACGTTTTGGATAATCATATCCACTTCAACGTTAGCATCGCCAATTGGACATAAGATTTTAGCTGCAATACCTGGTTCATCAGGCACGCCTAGAATCGTTAATTTTGCTTCGTCACGGTTAAATGCGATACCAGAGATAATTGGCTGTTCCATGTTGTCTTCCAATTCAGTAGTAATAAGAGTGCCGACGTTTTGTTTAAAGTCTTCGTCAAATGCGCCATCATTGTCATTATCAAAACTTGATAATACGCGTAAAGGCACTTGGTATTTACCAGCAAATTCAACTGAACGAATTTGAAGAACTTTAGAACCTAAAGATGCCATTTCAAGCATTTCTTCAAAAGAAATACGATCAACTTTTTTTGCTTTAGGTGCAACACGAGGGTCAGTGGTATAAACACCATCCACGTCTGTATAAATTTGGCATTCATCTGCTTTTAATGCAGCAGCAAGTGCAACACCGGAAGTGTCTGAACCACCGCGACCTAAAGTGGTGGTATTGCCTTTTTCATCAAAGCCTTGGAAGCCAGCAACAACCAGCACACTACCTGCGTCTAAATTTTCAGTCAAAACATCAGTATCAATCGCTTCGATACGTGCCTTAGTGAATGCACTGTCAGTTTTAATGCCAACCTGGCGACCAGTTAGTGATTTTGCTTCAACACCGATAGAGTTAAGTGCCATCGCTAACATAGAAATCGTAACCTGTTCACCAGTAGAGACCATTTGGTCGAGTTCACGTGGATCAGGGGTTTCGGTAATGGCCTTCGCTAAAGCGAGTAGACGATTGGTTTCGCCACTCATTGCTGAAACCACCACCACAACTTTGTGGCCGTGGTCATGCCAGCGCTTTACACGACGAGCAACATTTAAAATGCGCTCGGGAGTACCCATAGAGGTACCGCCATATTTTTGAACGATTAATGCCATAGTTGTTCCATAAAAGCCATGACCCTGATATAGCTATCAGGGTCCGTTACACAAAAAGTGAAGTCCTTATTTTGCCTCAAGCCAGGCAGCTAAACCTGCCATCACTGGAGCAAACTTCTCGTTTAGTGGCGCGCCACCTTGTGCCAAGTCAGGTTTACCACCACCTTTACCACCTAGCTCGGTTGCAAGATGTTTGATGATGTCACCCGCCTTAATAGACGCAGTAAATTCTTTTGCAACAGAGGCCAGCAGGCTGACCTTATCGCTTTCTACTGCTGCAAGTACAATGACTGCGTTGTCTAATTTAGATTTCACACCGTCATGCAGGTTACGAAGTGATTTCGCATCCATGTTTGGTACAGTGGTAATCAATGTCGAACGACCGGCAACAGTTTGAACTTGGCTTAAAAGTTCAGCTGCCTGGAAGTTCGCAAGTTTCTGGTTCAATTGTTCAATTTGTTTTTGCAATTGATGTGCAGTTTCAACCATAGCTTCAACTTTTTCAACAGTCTGATGGTTTTGTGCTTTGAGCAAAGCATTGATGTATTGAACATTGCGCTCAGTTTTTTGCACCACATCAACCGCTTTAGTACCAGTCACCGCTTCAATACGACGCACACCTGCTGCAACACCACCTTCAGAAGTGATCTTGAACAGACCGATGTCACCGGTACGTTTTACATGAATACCACCACAAAGTTCGATTGAAAAGTTTTTCTCCTCAATAATTGAACCCATAGACAATACGCGTACTTCGTCACCGTATTTTTCACCGAACAGCATCATTGCGCCCTTGGCTTTGGCTGACTCGATATCCAGAAGCTCGGTAGACACAGCAGTATTAGCAATCACTTCCGCATTTACTAAGCGTTCTACTTGCTGAAGCTGTTCAAAAGTAACCGGTTGGTCGTTGGCAAAGTCAAAACGCAGGATGTCGCTTGCAACCAGTGAACCTTTTTGTTGAACATGTGAACCCAAAACTTGACGTAGGGCAGCATGTAACAAATGCGTTGCAGAGTGGTTACGCGCAGTTGCAGCACGAATGTCAGCTTTAACCGTTGCTTCAACGCTTTGAGAAGCTTTTAGGCTACCCATGGTCACGATACCTTGGTGTACAAATGCACCACCAGATTTTTTGGTATCTTGAACTTCGAAAATACCGGTATCGTTTTTGAAGATCCCTGTATCACCGATTTGACCACCGCTTTCTGCATAGAAAGGCGTTTGGTTCAATACGATGAGCGCTTCGTCACCCTCAAAAACTTCATCAACTTGTTCGCCATCTTTATAGATTGCAACAATTTGACCTTGACCTTGAGTTGCGTCATAGCCTTCAAATTGAGTTTCGCCTTCAACTTTTACAATGCTGTTGTAGTCAACTGCGAATTTACCTGCATCACGTGCACGTTGACGCTGTGCAGCCATTTCAACTTCAAAGCCAGCTTCATCTACATGGATATTATATTCACGTGCCACATCTGCTGTAAGATCGGCAGGGAAACCATATGTATCATAAAGTTTAAATGCGATTTCACCTTTTAATGTTGTAGATGTGAAAGGTGCAAACTTAAGCTCATAATTTGATATTAGATTTAGCGCATGCGAGTTTAATTTTTCAACATACTCTAAACATTTATCTTTAGATTCACCTGAAATTAATACCAAATACTTTTTCAAATTTTTGTATTCAATATGATTTGCAAATGTTTTTTCAGCTCTCTGAATAGCAAAATCAAAAGTTTTGTGCGTTGAGCCTTTCCAGCTTGTAATCTCAAGAAGTTGTTTATTGCCATTCTTGTCAACCAAAATAGCATCAACACCCTTATCTAACTGCTCTACTCGATAGCCTTGCTTTTCTAGATAATCGTAAGCAGCTGTCTCAATTAACTCGGCATTTAAAATCTTTAAACCTTGCTCTAAAGTTTTTGCGAATTGTTCTTCTTCTTTGAGCAATAACGCTTCGATACGTGCTTGGTTGGCTGCAAGTTCAGGATAAGCTTCACCCATCACTGCGATTAAAGGTTGCAACATTTTGTGGAAGAATGAACCAGTCGCACCCAATTTGTTACCGTGACGAACGGCACGACGAATGATACGACGAAGTACATAACCACGACCTTCATTTGAAGGGTTTACACCGTCAGCAATCAGGAAGCAGCATGAACGTGCGTGATCCGCTACAACTTTTAAAGATGCAGGGTAATCAACAGGGTTGTTATTTGCAGCAGCTTCGGCTTCAATGGCAGTGGTATCCATGCCAATGATTTCTGCAGCTGATTTGAGTAGGTGTTGGAATAAGTCGATTTCGTAGTTTGAGTTTACATGTTGTAAAACTGCAGAAATACGTTCCAAGCCCATACCTGTATCTACAGAAGGCGCTGGAAGAGGGTGCAATACACCATCAGCAGTACGGTTGAACTGCATGAAGACGTTGTTCCAGATTTCAATGAAACGGTCTCCATCTTCTTCAGGCGTACCCGGTAGGCCACCCCAAATATGATCACCATGGTCAAAGAAAATTTCAGAACATGGACCGCAAGGACCAGTATCGCCCATCGCCCAGAAGTTGTCTGATGCGTATTGACCGCCTTTGTTATCACCAATACGGATAATGCGGCTGGCATCTAGACCAATTTCTTTGTTCCAGATATCAAAAGCTTCGTCATCGGTGTGATAAACCGTGGCATAGAGTTTGTCTTTAGGAAGGGCTAGCCATTCATCGCCTGTCAAAAAGTCCCAGGCAAATTTGATTGCATCACGTTTGAAATAATCACCAAACGAGAAGTTACCTAACATTTCAAAGAAAGTATGGTGACGTGCGGTATAACCGACGTTGTCTAAGTCGTTGTGTTTACCACCGGCACGTACACATTTTTGTGAAGATGTTGCGCGAACATAATCACGTTTTTCCAAGCCCAGGAAGCAGTCTTTAAACTGGTTCATCCCGGCATTGGTGAACAATAAAGTCGGGTCATTGGCGGGTACAAGTGAACTCGACGCGACACGTGTATGCCCTTGCGATTCAAAGTAACGCAAAAATGCTTCACGAATTTCAGCTGATGTCATAAAACGAGTACTCACAACCAAGTCACTCCATATTTCGTATTGGCTAGAAGTATACCGAGCATTTTCATAGAAGATGAACTGCCCCAATACACCGGGCTTAAAATTTTAAAACGCCAAATTATAACGGAAAAAGCCGCATGCACCAATCACTTTAAGGCGAATTAATGACAATTGTATGTATTCGCGGTATAGGCATCTTGAGGTAATCCAAGCGTTAATTTATATCATCAAACTGCCATTAAAGTTTAACGAATGCTTGAGTGAATATTTTTAGCTTGCTTTTTCTGAGGCGGATTTGTGGTAAAACCCTCTTCAGCAGGGTAATACGGTGTTATTAACGCATTATATTTAATAAATAGACGCGAAGAAATGGTATCGGTTTTCAGTTGAAATCCATTAACATATACAAGTGTTTACATCTACCCAAGAATTAAGGATATCTGATGCAACGAGTAGCCATTAATGGTTTCGGGCGAATTGGTCGCAATGTATTACGTGCTTGGTTTGAAAACCCCAAGGATTTCCATTTTGATATTGTTGCGATTAATGATGTTGCAGATGTAGAGACTTTAGTTCATTTGTTTAAGTACGATACTACTCATGGACGTTTTAAAGGCAAAGTCGAAGTATTGCTGGACAATGAACAGATTTTTTTACATATTTCAGCGGGTTTGGCGCAATTAAAAGTACAAGTATTTTGTCAGGAACAACCTGAACGCTTGCCGTGGAATGATTTAAATATTGATATCGTACTTGAATGTACCGGTTTATTCCGTTCACGTGAAGCGGCAACCAAACATGTTACAGCAGGGGCAAAGCGGGTCATTATTGGTGCGGCGCCTTTTGACAGTGTCGATGCTGCCATCGTCTATGGTGTAAACCATCATGAAGTCAAAGCCACCGATCAGATTATTTCCAGCGTCTCCTGTACCACGCAAGCCTTGGTTCCTTTGGTTAAAATCATTGATGATGCCTTTGGGATTGATACCGCTTTAATGACAGAAATCCATGCAGTAACGGCAGATCAATCGGTACTGGATCGTGCACATCGTGACCTGCGTCGTGCACGAGCTTCGGGGCAAAATATTATTCCAACCACATCTTCAGCATTAGGTGCATTAAAACGTGTGATGCCAAAAATGGAAGACCGGATTGATGGTTATTCCATTCGTGTACCCACCATTAATGTCGCTGCCATTGATTTGACTTTTGTTGCTCAATCGCATGTCACAGTGCACAAAATTAATGAAGTTTTGGTCAAGTCGGCACGTCATGACTATGCGGAAATTATGGATGTGACAGATGAACCTTTGGTATCGTCTGATTTTAATCATTCACCCTATTCTTTAATTGTAGATTTAAGCCAAACCATGGTGGTTGGACATCAAGCGAAAGTATTTGCCTGGTATGACAACGAATGGGGTTATGCCAATCGCTTGCTTGATTTGTGTGAATCCTTTACATCAAAATCCATATAAAAACAGAGGCTGATTAAACGCTTAATCAGCCTCTGTTGGAGAAAAAGACTATTCTTCTTCACTGATGTAATTTGGATCGTTTAAGAAGCCCTCTTGGATTTCTTTCGGCATGTCTTTGTGCCACCATGCATATATGGAAGATTGAATTTGTTGATCTTCATCAGGGTCATTGAAGGGTTCATCATCTTCACGAATAAGTTCATCACCTTCAAATTTAAACCAAAATTCCCACGGGTCATCATCACCACAACCCCAAGCTTGTGTATGGATGTCAGGAACTAAGCTTTTTAAGAAGTTTAAAATGGCTTCCATGAATTCATCACCCGATGAACCATGCACAAAGTGAGCAATCGAATATCCTTCAAAACGGTACAGTGATTCTGGCCCTAAGTCATATTCAACCTGATCTACCTGGTCAATGATATCTTGAGCAAGTTCTTCACCTTCGGTTGGATTGATGGTGACCGCAATTTGTTTGAATATTTCAGCATTGCCCTGATGTTCTTGAAAGAGGCGATCTAATTTACTCATGATTTCTGGGTTAGGATGTTTAAAATATAAGTTGCTGTGAAGTTCCATGGTGAGTGCAGACCCCGAGATGCTGAAAGCATAAAATGCTGATAAATAATGATTGTTTTTAACGGTTGTAAATGACAACTGAATATTTGCGTTATTGGTGAATAAAATACAATGTATTGTGGCTATTTGGGAAGTGTTTTTTGAATGAATGTGTTGGCTGTGTCATTGGTGACTTAGAAATTAGGTCGATAGATCAAAATAGTTGCTGAACTTAAACGAAATAGTTGCTGAACTTAAACGAATTTTTGAAAATTTAGATGATTAATTCGTTATGATAGTGAATAAAAACTAAATAAGATAAGAGAAATGCATATTATGTTGATATTTATCTGGGGTTTTATTCTCCTTTTAGCTATAGCAGTGATCTTTTTGATTTGGGCGCAATTTACCAATCAAGGTGCTGCACTCAGTGAAATCCAGCTGAATCAACAACTCGAAAAAAAAGTGATTCATCTGGAAGAAAATCTCAAAAAAACTTTGGAAATTATGCAGGACCTGGCCAAGAAAATGCATATTCAGCAAGAAGTGATTGATAAAACCACAACCAAGCTGAGTCAGGTAGAGTTGCAAAATGCCGAATTGGTCGGTTTATTGGCAAAGGCAGTTAATTCCTCAGATCGATCTTCCATATAATTTCATTCTTTGAAGTTAAATAACAGTCGACCAGTTTGTCGATGCGATTCAGGATATGCCTGAAGTCTTAAAATGTCAGTTGATGGCAGGGGATTGTGACTTCTTTTTACGGATTGTGGTGGCTGATTTAGAGGCATGCCGTAAGTTTCAGATTTATCATTTAAATAAAATTTCAGGTCTGCAAAATTTGAAAACTGAAATTCTATTACAGAAGATTAAGCAGACTACAGAGTTGCCATTAACCTGATAATGGATTGATTCAGTATGATATTTAAACTGTAGGGGCGCTTTAATCGAATCGGGCGATTTTTGTCTGATTAAACAATAAGTATTCCGCTATTTTTTGTGAAAAAGTCAGGTGCACAGCTAAAACTATCGTGCTAGACTAGGAGAAATCGGGTGTGCTCCCGATTTTTTTATGCGGATAACTTCCGCTCTGACAGAATTTAGGTTTACAACATGCCCATTTCAGAGACATGGTTATTACCTGATGGTGTAGCTGATGTATTACCAGAACAGGCGCAAGTGATTGAAACTTTGCGTCGTGATGCACTAGATTTCCTCGCATCTCGAGGTTATCAATTGGTGTACACGCCATTTATCGAATACATCGAATCTCTATCTTCTCTTTCAGAATCGAATCAAGATTTAGACTTAGCCACTTTTAAAGTCATCGACCAGTTATCGGGTCGTTTACTTGGTGTGCGTGCCGATATGACACCACAAGTGGCTCGTATTGATGCGCATGTACATCCAGTCGAAGGGGTGGCGCGTTATTGCTACGCTGGCACGGTTTTACACACCAAACCTCAAGGGTTTAATACCACACGTGCACCCCTCCAGTTAGGTGCGGAGCTTTTCGGTTCAGACAGTATTGATGCAGACGTTGAAATGGTTGACGTGATGCTGAGTCTGATCGAAACGGCGGGCTTGGCAGACGGAATCCATCTAGATTTGGGTCATGTCGGTCTATTCCGTAGTTTGGTGAAACATGCGGGTTTGACTAAAGCTGTTGAAAGTCATCTTTCAGACCTTTATCAACGTAAAGCATTACCTGAACTTGCAGAATTTACCCAAGAATTAAAATTTGGTGCAGATTTTTATACGCTAGGTCGTTATTCAAGTGACCTAGATGCATTACAAGCCAATTTAAGTGCTGAAATTTTTGCTGATGAAGCCTTCAAGCAAGCATTTGACGCTTTGAAAACAACGCAAACTGAAATTCAGTCACGTTGGCCAAATCTGCATATTGGTATAGATGTTGTAGAGTTGCGTTCATACCATTATCACACTGGTTTAATGTATGCAGTGTATGCACCAAACCGTGCGGCGCCGTTGGCTCAAGGCGGTCGCTATGACGGCATTGGCGAACATTTTGGTCGTGCGCGTCCTGCAACAGGTTTTTCGTGCGACTTATATGCATTAAGTGCAGGTCAATTTAAAGATTTAAATGTAGTTGTTGCACCGAAGGGTACTGACGCTGATTTGCTTAAGGCAATTTCAAATGCACGTACACAAGGCTTTGGCGTAATCCAATTACTCGGCAAGGACAGTTTAAACTCGGTACCGCATGCAACGCATCAATTGGTGAATGTGGTAGGTGAGTGGACAGTCGAAAAGATTTAATGATGTGAATTGGTTTCATTAACTAATTCAAGTTTTCAATTTTAACAGCATGATGCAATGAGGCTATTATGGGCAAGAATGTTGTGGTACTTGGTACCCAATGGGGCGACGAAGGTAAAGGTAAAATCGTTGACCTGCTCACAGATCAAGCGGCTGCGGTAGTTCGTTACCAAGGCGGACACAACGCAGGTCATACACTTGTGGTTGGTGGTAAGAAAACTGTATTACACCTCATTCCATCTGGTATTTTACGTGAAAACGTATTGTGCTTAATTGGTAACGGAGTGGTTCTTTCTCCTGAAGCGCTCATCAAAGAGATGGATATTCTTGAAAAAGAAGGTGTTCCGGTTAAAGAACGTCTACGCATCTCTCCAAACTGTCCGTTAATTTTGCCGAACCACATTGCACTTGACCAAGCGCGTGAGAAGAAACGTGGTAATGCGAAAATCGGCACTACGGGTCGTGGTATTGGTCCAGCATATGAAGACAAAGTTGCACGCCGTGCAATCCGCGTTGCTGACCTTGTTCGTGGTGGTGAGCATCTTAAAGCCCAGCTTACTGAGCTTCTGGATTATCATAACTTCCAATTAACTCAATACTACGGTGTTGAAGCGGTTAAATTAGAAGATGTGCTTGCACTCTGTGACCAATGGCGTGAAGTCGTTACTCCACTGGTTGTGGACGTAACTACGGAATTGCACAATTACCGTAAAAACGGTGACAACATTATGTTCGAAGGCGCGCAAGGTTCACTCCTTGACGTAGACCACGGTACATACCCGTATGTAACATCTTCAAACACAACTGCTGGTGGCGTAAGCTCAGGTTCAGGTCTCGGCCCATTGCACCTTGATTATGTACTAGGCATTACCAAAGCTTACACGACGCGTGTAGGTGCGGGTCCATTCCCAACGGAATTGGTTTACGATGCTGCAAATGACACAGGCGACCAAATCGGTAAACATTTAGGTACGATTGGTCATGAGTTTGGTGCGTCAACTGGTCGTCAACGCCGTTGTGGTTGGTTCGATGCTGAAATTTTACGTCGTTCTGTAGATGTAAACTCACTTTCAGGTATTTGCTTAACTAAACTTGACGTTCTTGATGGTTTAGAAGAAGTAAAAATCTGTGTGGGTTACGAAGCGGCAGATTCAGGTTGTGTTGGTTCTTCTGATGCACTTGCATTTGAAGCCTTAAAACCAATTTATGAATCTATGCCAGGTTGGTCTGAGTCTACAGTGGGTGCAACTGATGTTGCTCAATTACCTGCAAATGCGATTGCTTATGTAAAACGTATTGAACAGTTGATTGAATGTCCAATCGACATCATTTCAACAGGTCCTGACCGTGCAGAAACAATTGTACTGCGTCATCCGTTTGATGCTTAATTTAAGCTGATACGACGATGATAAAAAAGCCTCGCAATTTGCGGGGCTTTTTCATGTTGTTACTTTTAAAGGGCGATAAGTGAATGTATGAGGGAAAATTTTGCCAAGACTAAAGTTGCATCAGAGAATACTGTTTAAATAACTGGCACTTGTTAGAATACCCGGCATAAGATAAATGAAAGGTTGTGCTGGATGCATAAGAATATTTCAGGAACAATATTTTATTCCTTACTATTTGCTATGGGCGGAGCACCAACTATTGCGATGCTGATTATTCAAGCACAAACGCAAGATCCCAATATTATCTATAATGCATTTATTGGTTTAAGTGTAATTCTTGCCTGTATTTTAGTTCCATTAATTCTCATACAAAATGCTATTTTATTTTTTAAAAGAAAAAATGAGCAGCTTGAACAGAAAATTAGACCATTATGCCAAGTGTATTTGGTCTTGAATGTTTTATGTCTTGTTTATTGGCTTAGTTTTCAGTTTCTTAAATAAGTACAGTTACATAAATGATATGAATATGGATGGAATAATAATTTAAAGCTTATCCATTATTACCCTATAATCTGCTTAAAACTGATATCTGTTTTCAAGGTGGAGATTATTATAATGAATAGCAAACTCGTTTTAAGTTTGTGTGCAGCTAGTGTGATTACTATTTCAGGTTGCACCACTGTAGCGGAAATGGCAGGGGCGGATTCATCGACATTAAATGTAGCTGCAGCACAAGGCTTTAATAAAACAGTTCAGGAAGCGAGTGCCAATAAAACCTTAGATACATCTTCAGCGACTTATAAACGCATTAATTCTGTATTTTTACGTTTAAAACCTTATGGCGATCAGATCAATCAAACAGGTCAAAAGTTTGACTGGAAACTGGCGGTGCTAAAGTCGGATCAGGTGAATGCTTATGTAGCACCGGGTGGTAAAGTGGTGTTCTATACCGGTATCGTGAATAAATTAAACCTGACTGATGCAGAAATTGCGGCAGTCATGGGCCACGAAATGGTGCATGCTTTAGAGGAACACTCTAAAAATAAAATTGGTCAACAAGCATTAACTGACTTGGCTTTAAGCATTGGCCTAAGCGCTGCGGGAAGTAATGTAGGTCAGTTGGGCAGTGCCGCTGCTCAGTTGGGTGCACAAGTGGGCGTAGGATTGCCTTATTCACGTAGTCTGGAAAGCCGTGCCGACCAAGGTGGTTTAATGCTGATGGCGCGTGCCGGTTATAACCCACAAGCCGCTATTACGCTTTGGGAAAAAATGAATAAATTGGACGGTGCGGGCGGTACTTCATTCTTGTCTACTCACCCTTCAAATAGTCAGCGTATTGAAGCAATGCGTAAAAACTTGCCAGCCGCACAAGCGATTTATAACAAACGTTAATCGGTTCTTGGCTCATTAAAAAAAGGATGCGATATGCATCCTTTTTTTTGCTTTTACTTCCTCTCTCGATGGAGGGGGATGGGGTGGGGCTAAATATTTAGAAAATTTCATGCAATATAAAGTAGAGCTTTTCTATTTTTTAACTTTAGGAAATTGTTTTAATTCAATTTCCTAATTTCATTTTAAAGCAGTGCCTAAAATGAAATTAGGGCGCAGGATTCGGCTGTTGACGGTGAATATCTTCAATACCTTGTAAAACTTCTGCGGATAAATCGATTTCAAATGCTTGGATATTTTTTTTGAGTTGATCCAGGTTGGTTGCTCCAATAATGGTACTGGTCACAAAGAACTGCTGTTTGATAAATGCCAATGATAGTTGGGTCAGGGTTAAGCCATGTCGTTCAGCAAGCTGCGCATATTGTTCTGTTGCCCATTCGCTCTCTGGATTGCTATAGCGGCTAAAACGAGAGAAAAGTGTGATACGTGCATTTGCAGGGCGAGCGCCATTGCGGAATTTTCCAGTCAAATAACCAAACGCTAAAGGTGAATAGGCAAGGAGTCCCACATTTTCATAATGGGTAATTTCTGACATGCCAATTTCATAAGTACGGTTTAATAGACTATATGGATTTTGCACGCTCACAAATTTTTCTAAGCCTAATTTTTCAGCCAAATGCAAAAATTTCAAAGTTCCCCAAGGGGTTTCATTGGAAAGACCAATATAACGAATACGTCCTTTCTTAATTTCATCACTTAAAGCACTTAGGGTTTCTTCTAAAGCGGTGATTTCTTTGTCCTGATGAGCTTCAACATTCCCATAACCGAGCTTGCCAAAGAAATTGGTTGGACGTTGTGGCCAATGTAATTGATATAGGTCGATATAATCGCTTTGCAAGCGTTTTAAGGAGCCATCTATGGCAGAGCTGATCTCTGTAGAGGTAAAGCGAGTTTGCCCATCACGAATGTGACTACCGCCTTGTGAAGGACCCGCGATTTTTGAAGCAATAAAAAGCTGATCTCGATTACCGCGCTCTGCAATCCAATTCCCCAGGATGGTTTCGGTTGCCCCTTGCGTTTCAGGCTTTGGTGGAACGAGATACATTTCAGCAGTGTCCCAAAAAAACAAGCCTTGGTCTAAAGCATATTCAAGTTGTTGAAAGGCCTCTGCTTGCGTATTTTGCTCACCAAAAGTCATTGTACCTAAACAGATTTCAGGAACCAGAATTCCTGTATTGGCTAAAGGTTTGAGTTGCATAGAGCTTGGTCCTTAAATTTTTATCATGAAATTTTAAATGACTTAAGGCTAACTGATTTTTTGATCAGCGTTAAATCATGAATAGTTTTAAAGTTGTCAGAAAATTTACAAAAGGATATAAGTAAAAACTAATGCATAAAAAAGCAAACCCTAAGATTTGCTTTTATGATGAGGCTTAAAGAATAAAAAATTATTCCTCGTCATCAAGCTCATTTGCAGATACATTTGCATCTTCAGTTGAAACATCAAAAATAAGAATGGCTTTACCATCCGTTTCGATCATGCCTTGTTCTTCAAGGGTTTTTAAAACGCGTCCAACCATTTCACGAGAACAACCGACAATACGGCCAATTTCTTGACGCGTAATACGGATTTGTCGGCCATTTGGTAAAATCATGGCTTCTGGTTGAGAAGAAAGGTCGATTAAACAGCGTGCAATACGACCAGACACATCAATAAATGCCAGGTCAGTCACTTTACGAGTGGTATTTTTTAAGCGACGAACAAGTTGGGCAAATACAGCATAGCTCAGATCTGGATACTGTTTGCTTAACTCGTGAAAGTTATCATAGGTAATTTCGGCAATTTCACAAACGTCACGTGTACGGACTTCCGCAGTACGTTGTGGATTTGCTTCAAAGAGACCCATTTCCCCAAAAAAGTCTCCCGCATTCAAATACGCAACCACAATTTCACGTTCATTATCTTCACGTAAGATAATGGATACTGAACCTTTTAAAATTAAATACAGTGATTTTGATTCAGTGCCTGCGTCAATAATTGCAGTACGTTTTGGATAGCGATTAATATATGCACGTTTTAATAATGCTTTCACTGACTCTGGTAATTGACCAGGAGAAAGTGCATCGGTACTAAGTTGTGAAAAGCTTGCAGTCATGCTAACGGTTCCGAATATGGATAAGTAATAGATCGCACAGACCTAAAATGAACTTGTCACATAGAAGAGATGAAATTCCTTATCAACTCAATTTATGTTAGTGTACAGGTACTTCGTAAATTTATAGCTTTTTTCAGGTAGTTGCAATGCAAACAAGCGTACATTGGCTAGAGAATGTTGCTTTTGAAGCAAAATCAGAAAGTGGTCACCACATTGTTATGGATGGTGCTGAGGCATACGGTGGTGAAAACCGTGGTCCACGTCCCATGGAGCTGATATTAATGGGACTTGGTGGCTGTGCTTCCTTTGATATTGTGACTATTTTAAAAAAATCACGCCAAGATGTGACAGGGGTGGTATGTCAGCTAAAGGCAGATCGTGCCGATACGATTCCTGCCGTATTTACCAAAATTCATTTACACTTTGTGGTAACAGGTAAAGCTATAAAAGAAAAACAAGTGGCTAAGGCTGTTGAACTTTCTGCTGAAAAATACTGTTCAGCAAGTAAAATGTTATCCGATGGCGGCGTTGAAATTACCCACGATTTTGAAATTATTGAAGCTGCCTAATCAAAAAATGGCAATTCATCGGTGAATTGTCATTTTTTTTATCAAAAATAAAACTTAAAGTCATTCTATAAAACTGATCCAGTTTCATTCTATTTCCTCATTTTAGAAAATGCTCAACTTTACTGATTGGTCTATTTTTATTTCATCTCTGTTTTTAAACGCATCAAAATTTTTATCGGTTTTTAAACTCAATATATACATTGAAAGATAAGACGTTTTAAAGTGATTGAGTAAACGAATTGATTCATTGAGCTAGATGGGGAAGTTTTAGCTAAAACTAATTTTTAAATAGAATTTGATACAGAAGTTATTAAATTCAGCTTGAAAAAAAACAGATACATACCCATATTATAATTAAAGTCTATGTTTTATTTTTATTTCTTTAGTCTTTGAAAATTAAAATATTTTTTAAGAAATTATATTGAAAAATATCAAACCATTCCCATCTATTATCCAAGTACAGAATTTGTTGTGAGGAAAATAAGAATGCGTTTTGAAAAATTTACAAATCGCTTGCAGCAAGCTTTATCAGATGCTCAATCTTTAGCAATGGGTAAAGATAATACCTCTATCGAAGGTATTCATATTTTATCAGTGCTATTGCAGGAGCCTGCCAATATCAGCTTGTTACAACAGGCTGGGGCAAATCTGCGAGATCTTCAGACCAAGCTACAACAAGCATTGAATGATGCAGCAACCATTGCCAATCCGACCGGAGATATCAATCTTAACCCTGAAGCGGTACGTGCTTTAAATCTGGCGGACAGCTATGCACAAAAAGCCGGGGATGAATTTTTATCGACCGACTGGGTATTGCTCAGCTTAGCTGAAACAGGTGCAACCAAAACTTTACTGAATAGTGTAGGCGTAACAACGACAGATTTACGTAAAGCAATTGAAAATATTCGAGGTGGTGAAAAAGTCATGAGTAATACCCACGAAGATCAACGTGATTCACTCAATAAATACACCATTGATTTAACTGAACGTGCCATGTCAGGCAAATTGGATCCAGTGATTGGGCGTGATGAAGAAATTCGTCGCACGATTCAAGTTTTGTCGCGACGTACTAAAAATAACCCGGTACTAATTGGTGAACCGGGTGTTGGTAAAACTGCGATTGTAGAAGGTTTAGCCCAACGAATTGTCAATGGAGAAGTACCCGAAGGCTTAAAAGGTAAACGCGTTTTATCTTTAGATTTGGGCTCATTATTGGCCGGGGCAAAATATCGCGGCGAGTTTGAAGAGCGTTTAAAAGCGCTCCTGAAAGATCTGGCCAAATATGAAGGCGAAATCATTCTCTTTATTGATGAATTGCATACCCTTGTCGGTGCCGGTAAAGGTGAGGGTGCCATGGATGCAGGAAATATGCTGAAACCTGCATTGGCACGTGGTGAGCTGCATTGTGTCGGCGCAACGACTTTGGATGAATATCGCCAATTTATTGAGAAAGATGCTGCGTTAGAACGTCGTTTCCAGAAAGTTTTGGTCGATGAACCGAGTGTTGAAGATACCATTGCGATTCTTCGTGGTTTGAAAGAGAAATATGCAACGCACCATGGTGTACAGATTCTGGATTCAGCCATTATTGCTGCTGCAAAAATGTCGCATCGTTATATTACCGACCGTCAATTACCTGACAAAGCCATTGATTTGATTGATGAAGCGGCTTCACGGATCAAAATGGAAATTGACTCAAAACCTGAGCCACTCGACCGTTTGGACCGTCGCCTCATTCAATTGAAAATGCAATTGGAAGCAGTGAAACAGGATGCAGATTCCGTCAGTAAAGCTGAGGTGTCGCATCTGGAAAAACAAATCGAAGAAGTACAGCGTGAATATAGCGATTTAGAAGAACAGTGGATTGCCGAGAAAAGATTGGTTGAAGGTACAAGTCAAGCGCAAGTCGAATTGGATAAAGCGCGTACGGCTTTTGAAAAAGCACAACGTGAAGGAGATTTGGCTGAAGCCAGCCGTCTGCAATATGGGGTAATTCCTGAATTGCAAAAACGTCTGGAAACTGAAGAAGTTGCTGAAGAAAGTAATGAAGAACCAAAACTCATTCGTACCAAAGTGACTGAGAACGAAATTGCAGAAGTGGTCAGTGCTGCAACCGGTATACCAGTGGCGAAAATGTTGCAAGGCGAACGCGAAAAACTGCTTCAAATGGAAGATTTCTTACATAACCGTGTAGTTGGACAAGATGAAGCGGTGGTTGCAGTGTCCAATGCGGTACGTCGTTCACGTGCAGGTTTATCTGATCCGAATCGTCCAAGTGGTTCATTCTTGTTCCTTGGACCAACAGGGGTGGGTAAAACTGAATTGACCAAAGCCTTGGCAAACTTCTTGTTCGACAGTGATGATGCCATGGTACGTATCGACATGAGTGAATTTATGGAGAAACATTCTGTCAGCCGTTTAGTCGGTGCGCCTCCAGGATATGTTGGCTATGAAGAAGGGGGTGTATTAACCGAAGCGGTACGTCGTAAACCTTATAGTGTAGTGTTGTTTGATGAGGTGGAAAAAGCGCATCCCGATGTGTTTAACATCTTGCTGCAAGTACTTGATGATGGACGCTTAACTGACTCTCAAGGGCGCGTGGTTGATTTTAAAAACACCGTTATAGTTATGACCTCTAACTTGGGTTCGCAGGATGTGCGTGAACTAGGTGGTAGTGCAACCGATGAGGAAGTCCGTGCAGTTGTAATGGAAGCGGTATCACAACACTTCCGTCCAGAATTTATTAACCGTATTGATGAGTTGGTGGTGTTCCATTCACTGAAAAAAGCCCAAATTCGTGGTATTGCCGATATTCAGCTAGATCGTTTGCGTGCACGTTTAACTGAAAAAGACATGTATCTTTCTGTCGATGATAGTGCCTTTGATCAATTGATTGAAGCTGGTTTTGACCCTGTATATGGTGCGCGACCGTTGAAACGTGCAATTCAACAGCAAGTTGAAAATTCATTGGCTCAAAAAATCTTGAGAGGAGATTTTCTACCTGGCGATACAATTTTGATTAAAGCTGAACATGGTCATCTTGAGTTTGAAAAAATGAAATTAAATTAATGACCTGATTAAATTTCATGCTTAGATTAGCACTTTGAAGTGCAACGCCATGCGCTTGAAATAATACCTGACTCGGACTTCTAAATCCGAGTCTTTTTCTTGGACGATGATTTAACTTCATTGTAATTTCTTCAATATATTGATCCATATAAGGAGCTTACACGTATTGTATGTACAAAACGGCAATGATGACCAAATTTATCGCTCGAAAAATGAACCGAGTTTTTTGGTACGGTTCGCAACTCAAGCAGATGACGCGCAACTGGTGCAATTGATTGCGGAAACCATGCCGAGCAATGGTATGACTTTGACTTTTTAGCGTTATCCAAGTTATCTTAGAGCCAGTCATGCCCAATAAAATCGTCCCGATATAAAGTTCGTTGTACCGGAGGAAAATCCGGAACCAGTGGTCGATATGATGAATCTGGGGTGGCGTGATTGTGTTATCAATGGTCAATCAGGCTTATTGCGTTATGTTGCGGATTTGCGCCTGCATCCTCCTATGCACCGCGGTAATAAAGTGCTGCGTTTACTGATGGACGATGTCTATGATGAAATTCCATTAGATACTATTTTTGAAGGTGTAGTTTTAGAAGATAATATTGTCGCATGCAATATTTTTGCACAATAAGCGTAAAGGCTTTCCCGCACCGTTTCATTATGACGATATTCGTACCTTTACGGTGTCACAAGCGAAAAAACCGGCACAATTTAAACACTATCGTCTTCAGCAAATGAATGCGAGTCAAGTAAGTGCAGCCGATGCATTTATCTGAGCCATGAAACAGCATTATAATTTTTTACCGAATTATGATTTTTCAAGTTTGGCTGAATCCAATCATCCCTTTGGGCGGGCATGAACATCAATGATTTTTATCTCATGTATGAGCAGCATAATCAGGTGGTCGGTTGGTATGGCTTGTAGAATCAAAAAGCTTTTAAACAAACGCGTCTCATCGATTATTCATTGCCTTTAAAAGTCATTAAGCCTTTTTATAATGTCTATGCCAGCATTCGAGGTGTTTTGTCTTTACCGAAAAAAATGATGCTTTTGAATATTTGATGATTCATAGTGCTGTATGTCATCCGGAGCAACAAGATGTATTTGCCAGTCTGATTTTGCATGCTAAGCAACAGACTAAATTGCATCGTAAACAAGCCTTTTGTATTACCTTGGCAGATAATGATCCACGTATTTATTGGATGAGCAATACCACATCTTATGTGAGTCAAGCCAAACATTATTTTCATAGTTTTGAAGGCAATCCCTGTACTACCTTTGATCGTAATAAAATTAGTTATTTTGAAGTGGGACGTATTTAATGGGTATTTAGTCTTGCTCAGGCATACAATGTGATTGGGTGTGAATAGTTGGTTGAAAAAATCATATTAATTCTCATTTTTTAATTTATACTGGTTTACAAAATAAGCAAAAAATGAGACAGGTGATGTCAAAATTAATATGGGGTTTGGGTGGTCTGATTGTATTCGCAACGGCTGCTGTAGGGGGGAATTTGTATGCAGATAAAAGTTTAACTTCATATTATCAGCAGAATCAAAAAACCAATTTAGTTTCGATTCAATATAAAAATTTCAATATGGGGGCAATGCAGGGTTCTGCAGACTGGGCAGCTCAAGTCACATTTGATCCGTGTAAACCTAAAGATGTTTTGATGCTCACAGGAACGGATAACATTAAACGCAGTTGGAATGGTTATCATATTGAATCCAAAATTAATTTACAGCAAGGCAATGAGGTATTTCAAAAAATGCTCAAACAGCCTTTAACTGCTGAAACCAAGATTGATTGGCTGGGTGTGGTGCACTCCTCGTTGACGACACCCGTGTTTAAGCAAAATAATGCAGATATACAGGCCCGAATTGATTCAATGACTTTTAAGATGGACGCAAAATCAAAAGGCGATCAATTAAAGATACTCAATGCGAAACTTCAAATACCGAATATGACTGTTAGCGATAAATTGGGGCATCTGCAGATACGAGAAGTAGAGTTTGAAACCAATCAAGGCTTAAATTCTACCCTTGATGAAGGGGAAACCCGTTTGAATATTGCTTCAATTAAACGCACCGATCGAAATGTGCAGCAATTCGGCAGCGGTGAGTTTAAGGATTTTGCTTTGCTGATGAATACGGATATTGATGAACATAAGGTGAATTTTGATACCCAACTGAATATTAAAGAAGTGGTCATGCACAAAATACCGACTTTCCAAAAGTTACAAATGAATTTCAATCTGAAAGCGCTGAACAAGCAAAAAATACAGGCTTTCTTTAATGTATTGGAAAAAAATAGTGAGGTATGTGTAGTTAAAGATGAGTTGTCGAAAGAATTGGCAGACAGCTTTTTATCTATTATAAATGAAGGTTTTACTTTTGAATCGCAAGATAATCAGATTAGTTTGGGTGAAGGGTATGCTAAAGCAAGCTTGAGTGGCAAGGTGATGCCGGGTCATCAAACTTCATTTGCCAGCCTGGTTAAAATGGCACCTAGTTTAGTCGAGTATCAGGCGAATCTTGAATATGATAAACAAATCATGAAGACCCTGATGAGTAATTACTTGCAACAAGGCAGTAAAACATTGTCTGATCAAGAACTTGAACAAATGCTGAATAGCATGCAGCAAGCGGTGCAAGCCAAGCGAGAGGGTGATGTCTTAAAGATAGGCGTTGAATATAAATATGGCGAAAAGAAATTTTTAAATTAAGACCTGGTCTAAAAAAGTTTGTCAGACGTGCAGCCTGAACAAGAACAAAGCGCTGCTTTGTTCGCAGTGCAAGGAATAAGTATATTTTTGTTGTATACAGAATATCGGGAAGTACCGAAAGCACATTGTTGTTATATATAAAAATTGCTAGCGTTCATGATGAAAAATAAAAAAGGAGAGGCCAGTATGAAGATGAAAAATAAAAAAAGTTTTTATCCCCCTTCTCGGAAAAAGTTAGCTGTCATGAGTGGGTTGCTGATCATTTGTCCATGGTGTTATGCAGAAGTTCCTCTAACTGACCATAAATTGTCAGAGCAAAGGAGTGATTCCAAGCATCTTGATGCTGAGAGTATTCAACGTGTGCAAAATAGTGTTAAGCAACCGGTTGATAAGCAGAAAAAAGAAAGTAAAGTTTTAAGTGACCAGAACAATCAAGATATTCAAAGGCAGACTATCGACGAAACGGCATTATCCGATTATCAGATGCAGAAGAAAAAAGCGGCTGAACAATTAATGTTGAATGAAAAGCAAGCCAGTACTCATTCAACCATTCGCTTATTTGACACAATGAATCAATCAGATAATTTGCGAATGAATTATCATGAAGGTATTACCATTGAGATGAAACGATAAACCGTTTCATCTCAATGTGTATTACTTTATACAAAGCATCATTAGATTGGGTGATGTTTGATTTTCCATGCTTTATGGATTTTAGTATTGCGTTTGAAATCTAAGCCAATGGTTTCACTGGTAATTTCTTGCACATCGAACATGGCTTGAACCTCTTCATCCATTTCGAAACCACGATAGTTATTCGAGAAATACAAAGTGCCTTCAGTGGTTAAACGGTTCATGGCACGTTTAAGCAATGAATTGTGGTCACGCTGTACGTCAAAAGTACCGTAGAATTTTTTCGAATTTGAGAATGTTGGCGGATCAATGAAGATCAGGTCATATTGTTCATGACCTTCTTTTAACCATTCAAAACAGTCGCTAGAGAAGAACTGGTGCTGTTCATCTGCATGATCAACCGTCAACCCATTGAGTACGAAGTTTTCTTTTGACCAATTTAAATAGGTATTGGATAAATCGACACTTGTGGTACTTGCTGCACCACCTAAAGCTGCATGAACACTGGCAGTAGAGGTGTAGCTGTACAAGTTCAAGAAGTGTTTGCCTTTCGCTTCAGCAGCAATGCGTAAACGCATTTGACGATGATCGAGGAACAAACCGGTATCTAAATAATCAGTCAAGTTGATTAAAAGTTTGGCTTTACCTTCTTGTACAATAAAGCGCTTAGATGCAGTACTTTGTTTTTCGTACTGTGTTTTACCTTCCTGACGGGCACGCGTCTTAATAAAGATCGCGTCGCGACCTAAACCAGTCACCGCACGAATAGAAGCCAAAGCCAGGTTAAAGCGTTTTTTTGCTTTTTCAGGATCAATGGTTTTTGGTGGTGCATATTCTTGGACATGCAGACGATCACCATACAAATCCACCGCGACATTAAAGTCAGGTAAATCTGCATCGTATAAACGTAAGCAATAGATATTTTCTTTAACAGCCCATTTTTTCAAGGCTTGCATATTCTTTTGCAAACGGTTGGTAAAGTCCTCGGCGCCTTCAATTGGCTCAAACTGTTGCGGCTGCCAAGTCGCCAGGAAGGGCTGGCTCACAGCTACAGGTTTGATGGTACCGAAACGTACGTAAATAGGAAGCTTACCATTCATCAAGCGCAAAATTTGCGGATCGTTGAATGCCAGTACATCCGCCTGTTCAACTTGTGCAGCAATTATTGCAGCATATTGATTCGGGAAGTTCTTTTGTAAAAGCGCTGATAAGCCTAAATACAAAGCACGGTTAGAAGCTTTTTCACCTAAACGCTCACCATATGGTGGGTTGGTGACAATAAATGAAGTTTTTCCTTCAGCTTGGAAATCTGGCCAGTCTGCAAGGGTACGTTCTTCAATTTTAATTTGATCAAGTATCGATTCAAAGCCAGCTGCAATAATATTTTGCTTGGTGGCTTTTACAGCCTCCCAGTCAGCATCATAAGCATAGAACTGAGGGAGTGGTTTTTCTAATCCTGCTTGATGGCGTTCAGCTGCTTCATTTTTAATTGACATCCATAAATCATGGTCATGACCACTCCAGCCATTAAAACCAAAACGACGGACTAAACCTGGTGCACGATCGGTCAACATCATTAATGATTCAATGATGAATGTCCCTGAACCACACATTGGATCTAAAATAATGTCAGGATTGCGTTCGATTAATTTGGCTTTTTGCAGAATTGCGGCTGCAAGGTTTTCTTTAATTGGGGCATCGGTCATGAAATGACGATAGCCGCGTTTATGTAAAGAATCACCTGACAAATCCAGGCAATACGTATGCTGAGTTTTACCTGCCAGTACATATAAAGTAATTTCAGGTTGTTTAATGTCGATGCTTGGGCGTTTGCCTACAGCTTCCATAAAGGAATCAACTACACCATCTTTCACACGTAAAGTCGCGAATTGACTATTTACTTTAATGTCACGTTCGACGTGTAAACGAATGGCAAATGTACTTTGTGTTGCAAAAATAAGTGACCAGTCAAAGTTCATTGCACCTTCGTACAATTCTTCAGCCACGTCACGTGCATCATGAGTGAACTCTAATTCATGGGTATGAATAGGAGTGAGTACACGAGAGGCTAAACGTGACCACAAACAAATACGATATGCATTTTCTAGCGTGCCTTGGAAAACTAAACGTCCTGGAAAGCGTTCAATATTTTGAACTCCTAAACCTTCCAATTCTTCTTGGAGTAAGGTTTCAAGCCCATCTGCACAGGTGACCCAGTATGTAGAAAGACGTAGTTTCGAATTCATGCAAATTTTCCAAAAGCAGCTAAGCAATCTATTATTTTAACGTATTTTAGTCCTCAAAAGTTTTTAAATTATGGCAAAGCTTGGGCTTGATAGGGAAATATATGATTTTTATCTATTGAGCTTGCATAACTGGTACGCATTTTGCTGATAACCCTGCTTATGGGTTATCAGTCATGTGATTTGGACTATAACCGCTGTTTTGAGATTTTTGATTTGATAAGGGGTATTGAATGAAAGACACAATGGAGAGTGGGTTTATGACCAATTCTGAATCTTTTTCTATCGCGACATTGATTTATGCTCGATTAAGACGTGTAACAGGGCGAGTGATTGATGTCATGTATTTGGTGCAAAACCAAACTTACGCTAAATATGTCATTGATCTTGCTTTCTCTGCGAATGATTCCGAGTTGCAGCGACAAGCTGAGCGCCTACGTTCCTTAATGGTGTTTGATGCTGAACCTAATAAAATTGAGGTTAAGGAAGAAATAGCAGAAATATATGAAACCGAAGTAACCGAAGAAGAAATTTATAGAGCACAAGTGTCACATCACTATATTGGTGCATTACGTTAATTTTTTAGGCTCTAAATACTCCTGCTGATTTAGAGCCTGATTTTAATAAATGATAGATTTATTGGACTTTATAAATAAGCTGTAGAAATTGGTAAAACTAATCGCTTACTTTTAATTGATAAATTTACATGAAACGTAAATAGTCACTGAATGCTGAAAACTTCAACTGCCAACCACAGGGGAATATCTGTATAATAGTTCAACTTAACTGAACGGGAATCTCTCATGCACTTGGCGGCACTGCATACTCCGAGCCAGATTCAACTCAATCAACAGGGTAATCTCAAACATTTCTTGACCATTGACGGTCTTTCCAAAGAAACCCTGACCAAAATTCTTGATACAGCCAACTCCTTTTTTAATGATCAAAATCAACTGATAACGACTCCTTTATTAGAAGGTCGTACGGTCATGAATTTGTTCTTTGAAAACTCGACCCGTACTCGTACCACTTTTGAAGCAGCGGCAAAACGTTTATCAGCCAACGTACTGAACATTGATATAGCACGTTCAAGTACCTCAAAAGGTGAAACATTACGAGATACCTTGTGGAATCTTGAAGCGATGGCAGCCGATATTTTCGTTGTTCGTCATTCATCTTCAGGTGCGGCACATTTTATTGCACAAACCGTTTGCCCACATGTTGCGATTATTAACGCAGGCGATGGCCGTCATGCGCATCCGACGCAAGCGATGCTGGATATGTTGACCATTCGCCGTGAAACCAAAAAGCCATTCGAAGCTTTAAGTGTGGCCATTATTGGGGATATTAAACATTCGCGTGTGGCACGTTCAGATGTGGCGGCATTGCAGACTTTAGGCTGTAGAGACATTCGTGTGATTGCACCGAATACCTTGCTGCCTTATGGCTTTGAAGAATATGGCGAAGATGTTCGTCTGTTCAATAACATGGAAGCCGGGATTAAAGATTGCGACGTGATTATTACTTTACGTATTCAAAATGAACGTATTGATTCTCCAGCGCTGGCTTCACAAGCTGAATTCTACAAAATGTACGGTTTAAACAAAGAACGTCTGGCGATGGCGAAACCTGATTGCATCGTGATGCATCCGGGACCAATGAACCGTGGCGTAGAAATTGATTCCAGTATTGCTGATGGATCGCAAGCGGTCATTTTGCAGCAAGTGACCAATGGTATTGCTGTGCGTATGGCGGTACTTGCATTGTCTATGCAAGGTCAGTTGCAGGAAAAAGGTTTAATTGAAGCGATTGCGGGATAAGGTAAAGTCATGAGTATTGTAAAAATTGAAAATGTCCGTGTCCTCGATCCAATCAAGCAAACGGATAGCATACAAACGGTTTTTATTGAAAATGGTAAATTCGTTGCTGCAACAGATCAGGTCAGTGAAAGCATTGATGGCCAAGGTCAATGGTTGATGCCAACCATGGTCGATTTATGTGCACGTTTACGTGAACCCGGTCAGCAACAGCACGGTACTTTAAAATCCGAAGGAAAGGCTGCGCGTGAAAATGGCATTTTGCATGTTTTTACTCCGCCAGATTCAAAACCAATCGTACAAGACAATGGTGCGCTGATTCATGGCCTGGTTGAAAAAGCCATGCTTGATGGTGGTATTTATCTACAAGTGATTGGTGCACAAACGCAAGGTTTACAAGGCAAACAGCCTGCAAACATGGCAGGCTTGAAGAAAGGCGGTTGTACTGCTGTTTCGAATGCCAACGCGCCGTTTGCGGATGATGATGTGGTGATTCGTACTCTGGAATATGCTGCAGGTCTGGGCATGACTGTGGTGTTTTATGCAGAAGAACACCAAATTGCCAAAGATGGTTGTGCACATGAAGGCTTTATTGCTTCACGTCAAGGCTTGCCGACGATTCCAGCATTGGCTGAAACTGTTGCGATTGCAAAATATTTGCTCATGATTGAAGCAACAAAAGTGCGTGCACATTTTGGGTTGTTATCTTGTGGTGCTTCTGTTGAATTGATCAAAATTGCAAAAGACAAAGGCTTGCCTGTTACTGCTGATGTGGCGATGCATCAATTGCATTTAACCGAAAGTTTAACCGACGGCTTTAATTCTTTGGCGCATGTACGCCCGCCATTACGTGCTGAAAAAGATAAACAGCTATTACGTCAGGGCGTAAAAGATGGTGTGATTGATGCGATTTGTACCCATCATGAACCGCTTAGCAGCTCTGCAAAATTAGCCCCATTTGCCGAAACACAACCGGGTATGACTGCTTTTGATACTTATGTTGCGTTTGGTATTCAACTGATTAATGAAGGACTACTTAAGCCTTTAGAGTGGGTTGAAAAAGTGACCCTTGCACCTGCAAAAGTGGCCAATATGGTTAATCGCTGGACTGAAGAATCGGGCTGGGCGTTGGTTGATCCTAAAATTGAATGGATGGTTTCTAAAGATTCTATTCTTTCACAGGGTAAAAATACGCCACTCATTAATCAAAAAGTGGTAGGTAAAGTGGTTCAAACTTTTGTGGCTTAATTGATTTAATATTTTTTTATGATTTATAAAAGTCAGCTTCGGCTGGCTTTTTTGTGACTTAATTGTTATTAATTGCTAATTTTGTTTATAATTATGTAAATAAGAGAGGGTATATTAATGAAACTTAAGAATAAAACACTTGTCGTGTTTGCATCAACTTTAGCTTTAACTGGCTGTAATAATCTTTTTTCAAAACATTTGAAATGTGATGAGGAATCCGCAACATCATTGGTAACACAGGTATTACAGGATGATTTGGCACAATCTTTAGAACGTGAACTCAAAGAGTTAATTAAAAACGGTTCAATTAAGGATTTAGATCCCGCAAAACTTAAATTATCAGCAAAAAATATCCAATTTAGTTTGCTTGATAGTAGAACCGACTTTATTGATCCGAATAGTCCAAAAACCACATGCTCAATTGATTTAACAGCAACTATTCCCTCAGACTTAGTCAAAAAATCTGATGAAGCGAGAGCTAAAGTTGATGCAGTGAGTGTAGAAGAACATGCAAATAATTTAGGTATAAATTATGAAAATAATAAGATTCATTTAACCCTAGAGTATGTTCTGCAACCCACTGACAAAGGGGACAAAGTTTTAGCTCTACTTAAGAATACCGCTAACGTACAAACCTTGGTTTCAGAAACTTTAACTTATGCATTCTTAAAACCACAAATTGAAAAGAATCAAATTAAAAATTTGGAAGCGAGTAAAGCCGCTATACAAAGAAATAATGCCAACAATGCAACTTATGATGCAAATAATGAAGCTATCGTAGCTGCTGATGCGGCAACAGAAGCAGAACAGGCTGCTCAGGCAGCCACAGCTGCAGCAGAAGGTTATGACGAAGAGTATTAATAATTAGTTTTTTGAAAATAAAGTTGATTTGAAATAGGGTAATTATGAAGCTCAAATTATTAGCATTAGTGGGTTGTATGTTGCTTGTGTCTGGTTGTGACAAAGTACAATCAATCACAGGTAGTTCAGTGAAATGTGATAATGAAACTGCAAAGCAGTTAGTTGTTGAAAGTTTCAGTAAAACGGTAAGTGATATTGCTGCAGAGCGTGTCAAAGAATTGATTGATAGCGAAAACGTTACAATTGATATGGGGAAATTAAGAAGTACCCTTCAGCAAATTACATTCAATGTGAATGATGTCCGCACCAATAATTCTGACCCAAATAGTAATAAGCAGTATTGCGTAACTGAATTTGTAGTCAAGGTTCCAGATCAAATGGTAAAAGATGCAGATGCAGCTCGGGCTGTTTATGATGAAAATAATATTGCTCAGGCTGCCGTATTGTCAGATCTATCATTTGAAGCAAACCAGTTGAAAAAAGAAATTGAATATTTAGTTCAGCCAACAGATGATGGTAAAAAAGTTTATGTCACTTTAGAAAATCCAGATGCTTTGGCATATTTCGTCCGAGATATCGCAGTTGATTCTTTAGTTAAAACTGCACGTCTAAATGCAGCTGAAGTTGCGAAACAAGAAGAGATTAAACGTGTAGCTGAAGAAGAGGCTACTGCACAGGAATATCAGTCTGTATTAATTTCAGAAGCGAAAACTAATTTAGATAAAGCCAATGAAAATTTAAATTTGGTTTGGAATTCGACAACTAAAGAAGTTCGTAATCAGCTTTTAGATGAACAAAGACTTTGGCTTAAAAAACGTGAGTTAGAGTGTAAGTTAGAAAGTACTAATTCAGATAATCCAGAAATTTATCGAATAAATTGTGAAACCAATATGACAACACAACGGACTTCAGAGTTGCGTCAAAAAATTTATTATTTAGAAGAGTAATTATTTTTAAATATTAGAAAAGTCAGCTTTGGCTGGCTTTTTTATTGCTGAAAAATAATAGTATTCAAATAATACAATTAATTACACTGGCTAAAAACCGAACAGATAAACTGAAAATGCACGTGATAAAATGAGAATAAGAGGAATAATAGATGAATATTAATTTGATTGATTTACTCAAGCAGAAAGTATCTGCGATTGTTCTTGAAGGTGAAACGGAATATCTAAGCGAGAAGAGTCAAGCATTAAGCAGTTTTTTTCCTATCCTATTGGCAATTTTCAAATCTAAGCCAGAACTTATTAGAAATTTACAGAGTCAATTAAATCCGAGATTGATTGATCTCTTTGCAACAAATCCCGATTTAAAGCAGGAATTTTTAGAACAGGTTTCAGGCACAGTTCCGACTGGCGCAATTGAATCTACCTTAAATCGCTCAATTACCCCTACACTGGGTTTTTTAGAAACCGAAGCCGGTTCTTCTGAACCAAGTGCGATTGCACATCTTATTGAGACACATTGGCCTACTGTATCGAGTGCCTTGCCACATTGGGCACCAGCGCTTTTAAGTGCTTTAGGCGTAGGACTGGCATCGGGACATGCCTTGCACCAAGCCCCTGAAACGCATGTTGTGGTAGAAGAAAAAAAGAAATCAAGTTTTTTATTGCCGCTCATTGCTTTCATTGTTTTAGCTGGACTACTTGCGTTAATGTTTAGAGCTTGTTCAGATAGAAAAGAAACTGAGTCTGTAAGCGGTGTGCCTGCACAGACTGCCACCAGTGAGCCAGCAAAATTACAACTCAGCACGGGTTCGACAGGAGACTTAACCACGTGTCAGTTATATTCTGGCAATGCGAGTTATATCGATATTCTGCAAAAAGAAATTAAACAAATTTTTAATCACAATATCGGTTGTGGTGTTGAAAGCAACGTAAGCTATCATACAGAATTTATTGATCAAGATGCCATTCCAAGTGTATTGAAATTGGTTAAGGGTGTTCCAAATGCATCAATAATCTGGATGGGAGATCAGCTTTCTATTCAGACTGCGAATCCAACTGATGCAGAACAGTTGGCGACTAAAATTAAGCCATTGGTTAAAAATATGACAGTAATGACGCAAGCAACGACAGCTGCTTCTACACCTGTTGATAACAATATGGCAATTAGTGAAGGTAATACCAATGCGGAAAAAGCTTTGGCTGCAATTAATCCAGATCAAATTCGTGCATTAGATATTGCAACAGCCCTGAATATGCAAATTATCAACTTTGATACCGCAAGTGCCAATATTCCTGATGCCAATAAATCGATTTTAGATCAAGCAGCTGCGCTGATTAAACGTGCATCACAAGTGCATCTAACGGTTAAAGGTCATACCGATGCTGTAGGTAATGCGAAGGCAAATAAAACCTTGTCACAAAAGCGTGCACAAGCCGTTGTCGATTACTTGGTGCAACAAGGTGTCGACCCTGCCCAGTTGCAAGCAGTCGGTTATGGTTCAGAACAGCCTGTGGCGGATAATGCAACACCGGAAGGTCAGTTTAAAAACCGTCGTATCGAGTTTGAAGTGTTAAATACAGAAACAGGCACTGTTCGTGAAGTAGATGAAGAGGGTGTAAAGCAGCAATAAACGAATTATTAAAATAAAAAGTCTCTGTGTCAAAGCAGAGATTTTTTATAGAAACCAGCATTTAATTTATAAACAGTGTCTAAAAATATTTTAAAACATGAAGCTATAGATATTTAATAAAAAATGGAGGTATCTGATTTATTTGAATTTTCTTAAATAAACCAGAGATGTCACTGAGTATTTAAAGAAGGGCTAATTGATTCGTTCTTTTTTTATTGGCATGCTGTACTTAATTGTAAAACGTGAAAATATTATGCGTATTAGTTTTATTGGGGCGGGGCGGGTTGCACATCATTTGGCTCGTGTTTTAAGCCAGCATCATCAAATCATGCAAATCTATAGTCGCAGTTTTGAGCCTGCACACACTTTAGCTGCTCAAGTCGGTGCAACTGCAGCGGCGAATATCTCCGAAATAAATCCTGAAATTGATTTGGTGATTATTGCGGTAAGTGATCAAGCGATTGCATCAGTGATTGTAGATGTTCATCAACACTTACCTGATGCACTGCTTGTACATACCTCGGGCAGTACAGATATCGAGGTTTTGGCAAAAACTCATGCACGTGCAGGTGTACTTTATCCTTTGCAAACCTTTAGTTTAGATCGGGAAATTACGTGGGTCGATACCCCACTATTTGTAGAAGCGAAATTTGAAAATGATTTGGTTTTATTAAACGAGCTTGCTAATCAATTGAGTAGTCGAGTTTATCAATACACATCAGCACAGCGTTTAAGCTTGCATTTGGCGGCGGTATTTGCCTGTAATTTTAGTAATTATTGTTACGACATGGCGAAGCAGGTAGTAGATGCACAGCAGGTTGATTTTTCCCTGCTTTACCCCCTAATTTTAGAAACTGCCCATAAAGCTGTACAGCATGATCCTAAACAGATGCAGACTGGACCGGCAATGCGAGGGGATCGAAATATTTTAAAGATGCATGAACATATGTTGCAGGATGCACAACGAGAAGATTTAAAAAGTATATACAATTTAATGAGTCAGCAGATTATGCAATCGCATCGCTCGGAATAGTCATCTAAAATTAAATCAATATATTGTAACAATGAATAAAACAAGGATGGGTTTATGGCAAAGGATTTTAATAGTCAGTATGTGGTAGATGGTTATGATGTGCACATTCGCAAGTTAATTCCTGGCTATGAAGTAGTCCATCAGCAAATTCAAGCCTTGTTAAAAACCTATGCTGATGAATATGCACATGTGCTCATTGTAGGTTGCGGTACCGGCTATGAACTGGGTCATTTAGTACGAGCATTTCCGGACTGGACATTTACTGCAACAGAGTTGTCGGAAACCATGCTGGATAAAGCCAAACAATATATTCATTCTTTAAATGCATCGCATCGGGTTGAGTTTGTATTGGGAGAGGTAGACCAGTTAAAAACAGCTCAGGCTTACGACGCCGTGCTTTCTATTTTAGTCACGCATTTTGTGAATTATTCAGATAAGCCCAAGTTCTTTAAAGCGATTTACTCACGTTTAAAACCTCAAGGAGTGTTCATTACTTTTGATTTGACCCGAATCAAGTCAGAGCAGGAACTGGAAATACTGAAACATATCTGTGAGGCAAACGGTTTAACGATTTCGCAATCTGCGGCAATGATTGATCGCATAGAAGATGATTTTTATCCGTTATCGGAGCAGGAAACATTGGAGCAATTGAAATTGAGCGGATTTGATTCTGTAGAATGCTTTACACAAATTTTATCTTATCAAGGTTTTATGGCATTAAAAGCTTAAAGTCTAAGTATAAAAATGGCTCATACATTGATGAGCCATTTTTTAAGGTGCTGGTTAACGTTATTTGATTTTCTTGAACAGGAAGTCGTTAATTTTATGACCTTCCTCAAGCCCGCGACGTTCAAACTTGGTTTGTGGGCGCCAGTCAGGGCGAGGATAGCTATTACCTTTACCTGCCATATTTTCAAGATTCGGACGGTTATCTAACACATCCAGCATCCATTCAGCATACGCTTCCCAGTCTGTAGCCGAGTGGAAAGTACCGCCCATTTCCAGTTTTTGTTCAACCAGTGGCATACGGTCATGTGATACAAAACGACGTTTGAAATGACGTTTCTTTTGCCATGGGTCTGGGAAATAAAGTTGTACCGCGTTAATGCTGTTGTCTGGCATTTCACGAAGCACTTGAATGGCATCGGCATCGAGTAAACGCAAGTTGGTTAAACCTGCCATGCCGGCTTCATATACGCATTGCGCGATACCGGGTACATGCACTTCGATACCGACATAGTTACGTTCAGGATTGGCTTTTGCCATAAGCACAAGCGAACGGCCCATACCAAAACCAATTTCAACCGTTAAAGGGCGTTCTGGATGTTCAAACTGTTGACGTAAATCACCCACCGGATATTCCAAAATTAGGTGACCATATTGTTCAAGCGCAGTACGTTGAGAGGTATTTAGCGGAGATGAACGACGCATAAAAGTGACAATTTCGCGATGTTCATTCAAGTTGTCCAGCTCGACGACTTGCGGGTCTAATTGATCGTTCGACATAACTTTGGCAAATGTAAAAAATTCGAATGCGGTATTTTAAGTCCTGAGCCTAACAAGTCAAACTTTTTCATTTTTAAGATGCGGTAAAGACAGCAGAGTCATGCTGTTATTGCGTCATTATTTGCTGAAATGGAAGTTGAGACCTAACAAAGAACGGGGTTACGTTGGGCGTATTAATTGTTTTATAAAAATATTGGCTTAGAAAATTTAGATAGCGGAATCTACATTATTTTAAGGCAATGGTCAGTACGCCAAAAGCAATCAGGACAATGCCCAAGTATTCTTGCAGGCTGGGGCGTTCACCTAAAAAAAGCACAGCAAACAGGGTGGCTAAAATCACACTGAGTTTATCAATCGGTGCCACTTGTGAGGCTTGACCAAGCTGTAAAGCCCGAAAATAACACAGCCATGATGAGCCAGTCGCTAAAGCCGACAAAGTTAAAAATAACCAGGTTTTGCCTGAAAGCAACAAGGGATTCTGCCATTTTCCTAATCCCTAAACCATTAAACTTAATACCAATACAATAATCACAGTGCGAATCAAGGTAGCCAGGTCAGAATCTACCTGTCGCAAACCCACTTTAGCAAAAATAGCAGTTAAGGCTGCGAAACAGGCAGACAATATTGCCCACATAAACCATTGATTTATATTCATAGTGCTGCCTATATTTTTTAGTTTTAGGCTGCTATCATTTTGGAGATCTATTAACGACAGCAATCATGATCGCACTTTTATTTTAATCAAAAGTTACAGCGGATTATAACGATCAATTAATGTATTGCTGGCCTCATTTAACCCGACAACTTTTACTGCAGTATTTTGATCTTTAAATTTCTGTACCACATTGTTCAGCATGTTGACTGAAGTAATATCCCAGATATGTGCATGGGTAAGATCAATCTCAACCTCGGAAATATTTTCTTTAAAGTCAAAAAACTGGAAAAACTTGTCTGAACTGCTAAAGAATATTTGTCCATAAATTACATATTGGCGCGTATTAGAGTTTAAGAGAGTAGAGCTAACCTTGACTTCGCTTTCGAGTTTATTGACTAAAAATAAAGCTGAAAGTAACACCCCAACAAAGACACCCAGCGCAAGGTTATGGGTGGCTAAAACAATAATAACAACGGCAAGCATAACGATATTGCTTTGCTTCGGATGTTTTTGGAAATTGCGGACTGAATCCCAGTTAAAGGTGGTGAAAGCTACCATAATCATAATGGCAACTAGTGCTGCCATCGGAATATACGCCAACCAATCTTTAAGAAACACCACCAAGCACAGTAAAAAAACACCTGCAACCAAGGTCGATAAACGTGTACGTGCACCTGACGATACGTTAATAATGGATTGACCAATCATGGCACAACCTGCCATGCCGCCCATAAAACCACTGACGATATTGGCATAACCTTGACCGCGGCATTCCTGATGACGGTCGCCTTCAGTCTCGGTGACTTCATTCACGACGGTCGTGGTCATCATGGTTTCTAATAAACCCACTGTTGCAAGGGTAATTGAATAAGGAAAGATAATTTTTAAAGTTTCAAAGTTCAATGGAATTTCTGGAATCAGGAAAATAGGAAGCGTATCTGGGAAATGTCCTAAATCACTGACTGTACGCATATCACCGCCTAAAAATAAGGCAAGTAGACTGAGCAGGACAATACAAATCAGTGGAGAGGGAATCAATTTACCAATTCTCGGAATGTATGGAAAAAGATAAACCACTGCCAGACCTAAACCTACAAATAAATAGCCTAAGCTATCCATCTTGCTTAATTCAGGAAATTGAGCTACAAAAATCAAAATGGCCAGGGCATTTAAAAAACCATAAACCACCGATTGCGATACAAATCGCATCAGCTTGGCGACTTTAAAATAACCTGCAATCACTTGAATGATACCGGTCAAAATGGTTGCCGCCAGTAAATACTGCAAGCCGTGTTCTTTGACCAAGGTAATCATCAACAAAGCCAGTGCACCGGTAGCAGCAGAAATCATGGCAGGACGACCGCCAAAGAAAGCAATGGTGACGGCTATACAAAATGACGCATACAGACCGACTTGCGGATCAACACCGGCAATGGCAGAAAAGGCGATTGACTCGGGAATCAGGGCTAAACCCACGACCAAACCTGCTAATACATCGGTGCGGATATTGGAAAACCATTCTTCTTTTTTAAGGCTAATCACTACGTTAACTTTCATCAAACTTTAGAGCTGGGTATGTTAAAACAGTTTTGTAGAAAAAAGCACATCAGATTGACATGAAAAATATTGACTTGAAAAATACAGCATTTTAGACAATATTCAAAAGGTAAAGGTTTTTTACGCATTGATGCTTTTTTGCAATTTACAGGTACGATCACTTGAAAGTTTGTTAGAAGAGATTTAAAACAGTTAATAGTTAAATAACAAGGATCAGATATGAAGCTTTATTACGCCCCGGGCGCGTGTTCACTGGCATCACATATTATTTTAAATGAAATTAATGTTGATTTTGATTTAGAGCGTGTAAATTTAAAAACCCATAAGACAGAAAAAGGTGCTGACTATTACGCAATTAATCCTAAGGGCTATGTTCCAGCTTTAGAAATTAATCCAGGCTTGATTCTGACTGAAAATGTGGCAATTTTACCGTTCCTTGCACAGCATGACCCCAAACAGGATTTAATTCCGCCATCAGGTTTAGGGCGTGCCAAAGTTCTTGAATGGCTGGGTTACTTAAACTCTGAATTACATGATGCTTATGCGGTATTTTTCGGTGCGCCATTGGCGGATGAAGCGAAAGAAAAAGCGTATGCAGAAATTGACCGTTTGCTTGCCTATATTGAAAAAGCCATTGGCGAGTCAGATAACGACTATTTAGTGGATGATAATTTTGGTCCGGCAGATGCCTATTTATTTGTGTTAACAAACTGGTCGAATGGGATTGGGCATGATCTAACCCCTTATAACAATATTATTGCCTTGCGTAATAAAGTGGCAGAACGCCAGTCTGTACAAATAGCGATGCGTGACGAAGGTTTAATTCCTTAATTTTTCTGTCTTGATTTGAAAAAGCACCTGATGGTGCTTTTTTTCTTTGATTTTAAGATTAAGGAATGTTAAATGACTAGAGAATTTTATTGTTGATTTTTTATCAATAGTATTTTGCAAATTCATGAATTTTTATCAATAAAATATTTAAGTATATTGGCCACTGAAAATAAATCCTCAAAGGCGAATGAATGAGTAATATCCTGATTGTGAATGGTGCCAAGCAATTTGCACACTCGAATGGCGAGTTAAATGACACTTTAACTGAATTGGCGAATACTGTGCTTGGTGGACTGGGGCATACCGTTAAAATTACTCGTGCAGATAGTGACTATCAAATTCAGGAAGAAATTCAGAAATATGTATGGGCAGATGTGATTATTTATCAAATGCCAGGCTGGTGGATGGGTGCACCTTGGACAGTAAAAAAATATATTGATGATATTTTTACAGAAGGGCATGGAACTTTATATGCCAGTGATGGTCGATCCCGTTCGGATGCATCGAAAAAATACGGTTCAGGTGGTCTCATTCACGATAAAAAGTATATGTTATCGTTAACTTGGAATGCACCGATGGAAGCTTTTAATGATGCTGATCAATTTTTTCATGGCGTCGGCGTTGACGGTGTATATCTGCCATTTCATAAAGCCAATCAATTCTTAGGTATGAAAAGTTTAAACACCTTCATCGTGAATGATGTGATAAAAATGCCCGATGTAGCTCAATATGAACACAAATATCGTCAGCATCTGATGGATGTTTTTGCCTAATAGATGAGTTGTTTGAGGAGTGAACTATGTTGGTTGTTATTGCAGATATTCTGATTCGATCAGGTGCTCAACATCGTGAAAATATGTTAAATGCATTTAGAACAATAACACTTGCTGTTTTGCAAGAAGATGGGTGTTACGGCTATGAGTTACTGGTAGATCATGAATCGGATGCTAATTATCAGACTAAAGTGCCTGATTCAATTACCATGTTGGAACATTGGGAAAGTGTTGAACATTTGAATAAGCATTTACAAACCCCCCATATGAAAGCGTATCAGCAACAAGTCCAAGATTATGTGCTTGATGTTAAAATCCGGATTATGCAAAAGGGTTTAAGTAGTTAACTACATTCTTGAAATATAAAAAAGGACTCTTTTGAGTAATGTTAGTCAGTTAAGAAATTGACTGACATTTTTCATTTTAAATTCATCATGTTATTTGATACGCGGAAACGTCATTCTCAACTGTTTGAGGCATGAGGTGCATTGCACCGCAAGATTAAAAGTTACTGTTTCTGCGATAGACTTGCTACTCGGTGGTAGTAGACGAGTTTTGCGATGAAAAGACTTTAAATAAATTATTTAAAGTCTTTGTAAGGTGCTTTTCTTGCGAAGCTTCGCCAGGAACTGACGAACTCCAAATATTTGATTTAAAAAGATAGGGCTCCGCTGTGAATAACTCAAAAGTTAAGGAGTTTATGGTCAAACCCCTTAACTGATCAGCATTACTCTTTTGAGCCGTTTTTAAGCTCTTTAACTTTATTTAAAGAAATAACCTGTTTCAGGCGAGCTTGCATTTGCCATACGTTTACGTGGCATGCGACCCGCTAAAAATGCTTCGCGACCCGCTTCAACCGCTTTTTTCATCGCAGATGCCATTAAGATAGGGTTTTGCGCAGCCGCAATTGCAGTATTCATCAGTACGCCGTCGCAACCCAATTCCATGGCAATAGCAGCATCACTCGCTGTACCCACACCGGCATCAACCAACACCGGAACTTTGGCATTTTCTTTAATAATAGAAATAGTATGCGGATTCAAGATGCCTAAACCTGAACCAATCAGGCTGCCTAAAGGCATAATCGCAACACAGCCCATGCTCTCTAATTCTTGCGCCACAATCGGGTCATCCGAGGTGTAGACCATGATCTCAAAGCCATCGTCAATTAAGGTGCGAGCAGCTTTTAAAGTTTCGGTGATATTCGGATACAATGTTTTTTCATCACCGAGAACTTCCAGTTTAACCAGATTGTGACCATCCAGTAGTTCACGTGCCAGCATACAGGTACGGATTGCACTATTGGCATCAAAACAGCCGGCAGTGTTGGGCAGAATGGTATATTTTTCTGGTGGCACAACAGAAAGTAAATTCGGCTGGTCAGGGTGCTGTCCAATATTTACACGGCGGATTGCCACCGTCACAATTTCTGCGCCGCTGGCTTGAATGGCTAAATCGGTTTCAGTTAAATCTTTATATTTACCTGTACCGACCAATAGACGTGAATTAAATGTACGCGAACCGATTATAAGCGGGGTATCTTCCATGGGAGCTCCGAATTAGCCGCCACCGACGGCATGAATAATTTCAATCTGATCTTCAGCGCAAATAGGGGTTTGTGCCAATTTGCTTTTGGAAATGATCATTTCATTCTGTTCTACAGCAAAGCGTTTGCCTTCCAAGGCCAATTCTTGAATCAATTCTAATAAATTAGTACATGAAGTATTTTTTGATTCGCCATTTAAATAAATATGCATGCTTATTTTTCCTTTGCCCTTACTTTATTTTGCGTATTTTAATGCATTCCACGCCAGTACTAGCCAGCCAGCAACCATTAAAGCGCCACCAATTGGTGTGATAGCCCCTAATACACGAGGTAAACCTAAGGCCATTACGTACAGAGAGCCACAGAAAAAGAAAATACCGACTTGAATCAGGATAAAACTGGCTTTAATAGGCAGTTGGGGAATAACTTTGCTTAGAATGGCGAGCGCCAAAAGTCCAAGGGCATGATAGAAAAAATAATCAGTTGCGGTATGCCACCAAGCCAATTGAGCTTCGCTTGCATGCGCTTTTAGCCCATGCGCGCCAAATGCGCCCAGCATGACCGCAAGTGCCAAATTAAGGGCTGAAATTGCAATCCACATAAGCAATTATCACCTGAGTAAATTTGCGCCTAACTTAGCATATTTTAGTGTTTACACAAAAGCCCAAATGCGACAATACAAATGTTTAAGTATAAAAAAGGGCACACAGCCCTTTCTTTATCACAGAATAAAATCAGCCCGATATCTTAGTTAGAAGACATGGCGACTTTAATTTTTTCCATGGCATTTTTTTCTAACTGACGAATACGTTCAGCAGAGACATTATATTCAGCCGCTAACTCATGTAGCGTCGATTTTTCATCATCTAACCAGCGACGCTGCAAAATGTTACGCGAACGGTCATCAAGCTGATCCATTGCGCTATGCAGGGCAGACGTACTTTGTTGCTCATAGTCTTCTTCTTCCGCTAAACGTGCGGGATCGTAACGATTATCTTCTAAATATAAAGCCGGTGCGACATGAGTTGAGCCTTCATCATCGTCATCACCCTGAGCTTCAAATGCTGCATCATAGGCTGTTAAACGACCTTCCATTTCCAAGACTTGTTCTGGTGTCACATTTAAGTCGTTGGCAATAGATTTTGCTTCTTCGAGGGTTAGCTTCTTACTCGATTTTTTTAAGCTACGTAAGTTAAAGAACAGTTTACGTTGCGCTTTAGTGGTCGCAATTTTAACAATACGCCAGTTACGAATCACATATTCATGAATTTCAGCTTTAATCCAATGCACGGCAAAAGAGACCAAACGCACACCCATGTTCGGATCAAAACGTTTAACCGCCTTCATTAGACCCAAGTTGCCTTCTTGAATCAGGTCGCCCTGTGGTAGACCATAGCCTGCATAACTACGGGCAATATGAACGACAAAACGCAAATGAGACATGACCAGCATTTTTGCAGCGTCTAAATCTTGGTCGTAATAATAGCGTTCGGCTAACTCTTTTTCTTGATCAGCCGTTAAAATAGGAATCTGATTGACAGTACTTATATAAGCACCGAGATTTACCCCTGGCGCCGATAATGACAGGGGCATCAATTGATTGCTGCTGTCACTCATGTGTTCTCCTTCAGAATGGATGACATAACCACTTAAATTTTATCTTAATCCAATATTTTCCTGAAATAAGGAATATTGGGTAGAGAAATGTAATTTTTTATGCAAATTTGAAAAGTTCTATTTTAATTGAAAATAATTAAGATTCAATTAAGTAGTGATATTCAGAATCAGTTATTTTTGTCATATTGCATTTTAATTGATGTATTTGGCAATAACGCATTACATCTTGCTGACTATGTGGATCTGAAGATTTTAATAAAAACAGATGCTCTGATTTATTCTTGATCGCTCGCTTAAGCATCAACAATGGCATGGGGCAGGGTTTACCCATCGCATCTATGATAATCGCTGTATTGGCTAGATCATTCATCTCATTTAATTTCTAATAACACGTTCTGAAATGTTAGCAAATTTGGTGCCAAAACTAAATGAAATTATATAATCTCAACATAAAAAGTACCTATATAAAATAGAGAAATAATTAGTAAAATAAAACTCAATCAAAAAGAAAATTATTCAAAAAAAACAGTATGAATTGTTATAAACCCATGGTAAGCTCGTTGCGTATTCAAATTAATGACATACTTAATTTTGTCTTAAAGTTGAATATAGTAATGGATATAACCGGGATTTTGTTAATAGTAATACAGAATGATTACAAGCTTAGAAATAATAAATATTTTTAAACCTTGTTTACTCTGCTGTTTGCAACACCGGGTGGTCCTTCTATTAAATACAATGAGGATTAACTTATGACAGCTCGTGAACAAGGCGTAGTTAAATGGTTCAACGACACTAAAGGCTTCGGCTTTATTCAACGTAACGGCGGCGACGACGTATTCGTTCATTTCCGCGCTATCCAAGGTGACGGTCACCGTTCACTTCGTGACGGCCAACGTGTTGAATTCAGCGTAGTTAAAGGTCAAAAAGGCTTCCAAGCTGAAGAAGTACAACCTTTAGACTAATCGCCTGATTATTCATGAGAACGCCCCAATGTAATTTGGGGCGTTTTTGTTTATAATAGGCTATAATTTTCCTGATTATTAAGTTAGAGCACATTTATATGTCATCTGGTTTTGAAACCTTAAATTTACATCCGAAACTGAAACAGGCTATTGATGCTTTAGGTTTCAAAGAAATGACACCTATTCAGGAAAAGGTTTTGAAATTTACTTTGGCTGGGCATGATGCCATTGGGCGTGCGCAAACAGGTACCGGGAAAACAGCGGCTTTCTTGGTCAGTGTAATTAATGACTTGCTCAATAATCCGATCAAAGAACAACGCTATCGTGGCGAAGCACGCGCACTCATTCTTGCACCAACACGTGAGTTGGCTTTACAAATTGAAAGTGATGCTAAAGAGTTAACCAAATTTACCGATTTGCATGTGGTTACCTTATTGGGTGGGGTGGATTTTGATAAGCAAAAAGCACAATTGAATAAACAATTTGTCGATATTATTGTGGCAACACCCGGTCGTTTGATTGATTTTGTTGAACAAAAAGAAGTCTGGTTAGATCAAATCGAATTTTTAGTCATTGATGAAGCAGACCGTATGCTTGATATGGGATTTATTCCTTCAGTTAAACGGATTGTGCGTTATTCACCGCGTAAAGAACAACGTCAAACGCTCATGTTCTCTGCAACCTTTAGTTATGATGTTTTAAACTTGGCACAACAATGGCTGTTTGAACCAATCACTGTTGAAATTGAGCCAGAAAAGAAAACCAATGCAGATGTTGAACAACGCGTTTATATGGTTGCGAAAACAGATAAATATAAATTATTGGAAGAAATTTTACGTGATGAACCGATTGAAAAAGTCATGATTTTTGCGAATCGTCGTGACCAGGTGCGTAAACTTTATGATCATTTAAAAAGAGATGGCTATAAAGTAGTAATGCTGTCTGGTGAAATTGCACAAGATAAGCGTACCAAAATGCTGGATCAATTTAAAAATGGTCAACATAATATTATGATTGCAACTGATGTTGCGGGTCGTGGTATTCATGTGGATGGTGTTTCACATGTGGTGAATTTTACTTTGCCTGAACAGTCGGATGATTATGTGCACCGTATTGGTCGGACAGGTCGCGCGGGTGCGCGTGGTGTAAGTATTAGTTTCTTATCGGAAGATGATGCGTTCTATCTTCCAGAGATTGAAAAAGCTATTGGTCAAAAATTACCTTTAACCCGTATGGAAGGTTATTGTTAATTTGCCATTAAATAAAATGTAAAATCAAAAGCCGCTTAAAATAAGCGGCTTTTCTTTGTATGTTCAAAACATCATATCTTATTGATGTAATATCATAAAATTATCATGTAGATATTTAGTTTGCTCGGCAGCTAAAGGTGAGAACGGTTTGGTAGTCGTCATCACGAGCTAGGCTACCACTTTTACCAGCTAAAGTACCCAAAACACTGGTTGCAGCTTGAATCATTTGTCCTGTTTTTTCATCCACAACTCCTTTTAAAGCACCGTTGTATTCAGTTTTTTCATCAATCACGATTGCAGTGGCTTTTTTACCGCAGGTATTATTGGCGGCAGTGATGGCATTATTTTTAGAAATTAGATTGGATTTACCTACACCAGTCACTTCATATTGGTTATTTTGCTTTTGAATGGCCAATGATGTGGTTGGATTGGATGCACATGCCGTTAAGGCAAGAGCAATGGCAACCGTAGAAGAGAGTACAAAAATTTTTTTCATCTTTTTCCCCTAATTCGTTTTAAAAAAGAATAAAAAGCATTTGAGCATAACTTTTTGGATGATTTTTGAAAGACTTGTATAAAATATGCAGTTTTATATGGTTATTCTGTGATTGTTCTAATTTTAAGACTGAAATGAAAAGGGAGACATTGGCTGCATACTCTAGAGTATCTGAGTAAGAATATGCTAATCTTGATTAAATATTTTAGTACATAGATATAGAAGTTAATGACGGATTCAGCGGTAGATACGGTTCATCTTAATATTCATCAGCGTCAGTCAATTGGTCATTTGGCTGAGCCTGCACCGAATGCAGCGCAGTTGGAAAAAGCCTTTCAGGCTGCATTGACAGCACCAGATCATCACCGTCTAAAGCCGACCCGTTTTGTGGTCATTCCGGATGATCAGCGTGAAGCCTTTGGTGAATTGTTATCTCAAGCAATCGCAGATTTAGGTGAAACAGATCAGTCTCAGTTAGACCGCGTTAAAAACCATCCTTTTCGTGCGCCACTTTTGGTTTTAGCATTAACGGAATTTAAGCCGCATCCGAAAGTTCCTGATTTTGAGCAAACCTTAAGTACTGGTGCAGCGATACAAAACTTTTTATTATCCTTGCAGGTTCAAGGTTTTTCAACCATGTGGCGAAGCGGCGCGGTGATCGAGTCGAAGTTATTTAAGCAGGCTTTAGGTCTTGCAGCAGAAGATTTAATTTCTGGAATTATTTATATTGGAACAGCCGTAAAAGCGATTCCCGCGCGTGCAGAAATAGATAGCCAAAATTATGTGAGTTATTGGAATAAATAACTTTATCGAATCATGAATTGAGATATAAAAATAATGTCAGAGTTGAAATTTTCAGATCTTGTTGAACCAGTATCGGTAGATCAAAAAACAGCGTTACGGGTAACCGTTTTAGGGGGTGGCAGTTTTGGTACTGCCATGGCGAATACAGCTGTAAGAAATGGTTGCGATACTATGATCTGGATTCGTGATGAAGTAGCTGCCAATGAAATCAATCAAACCCATATCAATAAACGTTATTTGCCAGATTTTAATTTAGAATCTGGATTAAAGGCAGTAACGGATTTGGAAACGGCTATTTGTAATCGTGACATTATTTTGGTGGCGATTCCCAGCCATTCTTTTCGTGATGTGTTAAAACAAATTAAGCCCTTTATTACTTCACAAGCGGTCATATCCTTAACCAAAGGCATTGAAGCAAAAACCTTTAGTTTTATGAGCGATATTATTCGTGAAGAATTACCTGAAGTGCCGTATGGTGTACTTTCAGGGCCGAACCTAGCCAAAGAGATTATGGCGGGCCAGCCCGCAGGGACGGTGATTGCAAGTCAGTCGGAACTGGTGCGTTATGCAGTACAACAAGCCTTACACAGTGCATTATTCCGTGTGTTTGCAAGTGATGATGTGCATGGTGTTGAGCTTGGCGGCGCATTAAAAAATATCTATGCGGTTGCAATGGGAATGGCCGCGGCTTATAAAGTCGGTGAAAATACCAAGAGTATGATTTTAACCCGTGCATTGGCCGAAATGAGCCGTTTTGCGGTGAAGTTGGGTGCTAATCCGCTGACGTTCCTTGGCTTATCTGGTGTTGGTGATTTATTTGCGACCTGTAGCAGTCCACTGAGTCGTAACTATCAGGTCGGTTTTGCTTTAGGTTCTGGTAAAAGCTTAGAGCAGGCAACCAAAGAATTGGGTCAAACGGCAGAAGGGATCAATACGATTATTCAGGTACGCAGCCGTTCAGAGGAATTGGATGTGTATATGCCGATTACCAGTGCTTTGTATGATGTGATTTTTGAAGGTGCACCGCCTTTAAGTATTGCGCTTTCACTGATGAAAAATGGGCATCGTAGTGATGTGGAATTTGTTTTGCCACACCATGAAGTTTAATTTTAAATATTGGAATGAATGAGCTCTGTCATAAAGCTGGGTTATAATTACTGCATATTGAGAATAAGGAAATTTTATGCAACTCACTTTAGTCCGTCATGGTGAAGCCTCTCCAGCGGTCAATGGAAATGATGACAAACGTCCATTAACCAAGCGAGGGCACAAGCAGGCGCAACAAACCGCAGCATATTTAAAGGACATGATTAAACCCGATGTATTTGTGGTGAGTCCTTTGGTGCGCGCTCAAGAAACCTTGGCGCATCTTCAGCATTATTTTAATAATGTGCCTGTGCTGGTGTGTAATAAGATTAAACCTGAAGACGATGCGAAATCAGCGGTGGAATGGTTGTCTCAGTTGCCTTATGAGTCCATTGTGGTAGTGTGTCATATGAATGTGGTGGCTCATATTTCATCGTTATTGACATTAGAGTCGTTCAATCCATATGCTCTGGCTGAAGCGCGTATTTACGAGCAAGCAGTCATTGCAGCTGGCTTATCAACCCAGTTAAAAAGTTTTATTCCAAACACATAAAATATTAATTAAAACGGCAGAAAAACATTAATGTTGTATTTATGGATGCCTGAAGCCAATGGGGTTTGGCAATGGTCGACTGGAGAGAGCTGGTATCAGGCCTCTAGTCTCGAACATTTGATTCAAGAAGCTCAAACCTATCATGGTGAAGAAGCCGTTGTGTTTTTTCCAAGCCGTGATGTGCAAATGGTGCAACAGACGTTAGCCAAATCACAATATAAAAAATTGGGTGTGGAAGGGATTAAATATCTATTAGAAGAATTTGTAGTTTTGCCCATTGATTCAATGAAGGTATTGCATCATTTTCAAAATCCAGATCAGTTGGTCATTTTGGGTGTGGCAAATAACACAGTAGAAATGCTAAACCATGCCTTGAGCTTGATTCCAGTTAAAGTCATTTCCCTGTTGCCAGATTTTCTGATTTTACCTATCCCAGAAGTAGGGCAAACCGTCATTGCGCATGTGTCAGGACAGTTGCTGGTGCGTGAAAATGAATTTATGGGAAATTCGATTGATGACTTAGCTTTGTTTCTGGATTATCAGCCGCCAGGGCAGCGTTATAAAATTAGCAGTTTTACTGCTGAACAAATGCAAAGCCTTGAAGCGATGGTCACGCATGAGCAGATTGAACCGTTTCATTATGAATTACCGGTCTTAAAAAAAGCCAAAGCTCATCCTTTTAATATCCTGCCGAAAGCGAAAAGCAATAATGCTATAGGGGGGTATTGGAAAGCATGTGCTGCTGTGTTGGTCGCAGCTTTAATGGTTCAATTTAGCTATGATGCAATGCGCTGGTATAAATATAAAAAGGTTGCAGACCAGACTGCAATACAAGCGATCGATCAATATAAATACTGGTTTGGTCAGAGCAGCCGTGTCACGGAACAGAATTTAAAAAGCCAGTTTGAAAGTCATGTGCGTTTAAATAAAAGTGCCAATACTCAAGCCTTGCAATTACTCAGTCGGGTGGGGCCGGTTTTAATGCAGAATCAAATTGTGGCGAATCGTATCACCTACGATGCTTCAGTTCTAAATATGGAACTAAAAGCCAATTCTGCTACGGCATTGCAAACGTTAACGCAACAACTGAATCAGCAAGGGTTTAAAGTTGAATTAGGTAATATTCAGCCGAATGGTACCGGTGCAATTGGATTGGTGAAAATACAATAATGAATACCTCAGAAAAACTGCAAAGCTCGATTGATCAATCTATCGAGAAAATCACCGATTATTTAGACCGGTTGTCTGTACGTGAACGCTATATGGTGATTTTTACCACTATTTTGGTTGTGGTTATCGCTATTGGTTCAACACTTTGGTTTATGCATGCAGCAGCGAACAAACAACAAAACCGGGTCAATGATTTAAAAGACATGATGGTGTGGATGCAAAGCAATGCAGTGACTATGAAACCTGCAGATGATTTGCAGTTAACTGCGGCAGATAAAGTACAACGTGTTGCCCAGCAGCAAGGCTTATCGGTTGCATCACAACAAGCAGGTGAACAAATTCAAATTGTGGCATCACATGAAAATTACGCCATTTTGGCAAATTTTTTAACCCAATTGGCGCAAATCGGTTTAAGTCTCGAGAAAATAGAATTAATTTCCGATGCCGGTCAGATTAAATTAACAGCGACAGTGCAATAATGGATAAAAATAAAGATCCGCTAAGCATGGCGTTTTCCATGGGCTATGCCTATAATATGGCGACTTAAAAAGCAGTAGACTTTTACAGATATGTTGTATTCTCTTGCCCGCCCTTTGTTGTTTTCTTTAGCACCAGAGCGTGCACATGAGCTGACACTATCGTTATTGAAATCAGCTCATCGCATGGGCATGATGCGTCAAAGCATTGCCTCTAAACCCGTGACTTGTATGGGGATTCAATTTCCCAATCCGGTAGGTTTGGCTGCCGGCTTAGACAAAAATGGCGCTTATATTGATGCCCTGGCTGGACTGGGCTTTGGTTTTATTGAAATTGGAACCATTACACCGCGTCCACAAGCGGGCAACCCGCATCCTCGTTTATTCCGTTTACCTGAAGCCAAAGCCATTATTAACCGGATGGGGTTTAATAATGATGGTGTAGATAAACTGATTGAAAATGTCAAAGCTGCAAAATTCAAAGGCATCTTGGGGATTAATATTGGTAAAAATGCCGATACTCCGGTTGAAAACGCAGTCGATGATTATCTGATCTGTCTTGAAAAAGTCTATAACTATGCTTCTTATGTGACGGTTAATATTTCATCACCGAATACCAAAAATTTGCGTAGCTTGCAAAGCGGTGATGCGCTGACAGAATTGTTGGAAATGTTAAGGAAACGTCAGCTTGAACTGGCTGAAGAACATCAGCATTATGTACCCTTGGTGCTTAAAGTTGCCCCAGATTTAACGGCTGAAGATATCGAATTTATTGCAAAGCAATTGATCCAGTTTAAAATTGATGGTTTGATTGTGACCAATACCACTTTGTCACGTGAAGGCGTAGAAAATCTCAAGCATGGTAATGAAGTGGGGGGCTTGTCTGGTGCGCCAGTCTTTGAAAAAAGTACCGCTTGTCTTGCAGCATTTTCAAAAGCATTAAAAGGGCAGATTCCATTAATTGGTGTAGGCGGTATTTTGTCGGGTGAGCAGGCAGTTGCAAAACAAGCTGCCGGTGCAAGCCTTGTACAAATTTATAGTGGCCTCATATATATAGGTCCAACACTGGTTAAAGATTGTGTTGATGCGCTAAATACTCCATGAATACACTGGATATCTTCATACTGATTATTTTGCTCATTGGAGGACTTAACGGTTTGCGAAAAGGATTGGTTTCAGCCTTTGCGAACTTGGTAGGATGGATTTTTGCACTCATCATCGGTGCAAAATACGCAACCATTCTGGCACCTTCGATGGTCTCACTCAGTGGCGATCCTGTGGTACAAAAAATTGCAGCTTTTGCATTTATTGTATTGGTCATGGTGGTTTTAACCTGGATTATTACTGCATTCCTCAACAAGATATTAAAGAGTCTAAAGCTTGGTCCACTCAACAGATTGGCAGGTGGTGCTTTTGGCTCTTTAAAAGGCTTAATGATTGTACTCATTACCATGCAAGGCATCGGCCCTTGGGTCGAAAGTTCTCCGCACTGGAAGCAGTCTAAATTCGTACAACTCCTAATTCCTTATGCACCATGGGCAGCCGAGCTTTCTAAAGAAGCCGCACATGGAGCGCTAACTCATATCAAGTCCGACGAAGGTGCGCCGACATCTTCCGACTCATCGTCTGATAAAACGCAGAAGCATGCAGCGCGTACAGATGAATCAACAAATAATCCTTTTTATTAATCCTAGCTTGTTTGCGAGGTTGCTATGTGTGGAGTAGTTGGTATAGCTGGTAAGTCACCTGTTAACCAAATGTTGTTTGATGCATTAACGATGTTACAGCATCGTGGTCAGGATGCAGCCGGAATAGTAACCTGTCATGAAGGGCGTTTGTTCCTGCGTAAAGACAACGGTATGGTACGAGACGTCTTTCATACGCGTCACATGCGTGCACTGCTAGGTAATTACGGTATTGGTCATGTGCGTTATCCAACAGCAGGTTCTTCAAGTAGTGCAGAAGCACAGCCATTTTATGTGAATTCGCCTTATGGTATTACCTTGGCACATAACGGTAACTTGACCAACGCTGAAGAAATTCATGATGATTTGTTTAAAACAGATCTTCGTCATATGAATACCGATTCAGATTCTGAAGTGTTATTAAACGTTTTTGCACATGAAATGCAAAAAAGTCGCAAGCTCAATCCAACTTCAGAAGATATTTTCCAGGTGGTTTCACGGGTACATGAGCGTTGTAAAGGTGCTTATGGCGTTGTGGCAATGATCACTGGACATGGTTTGGTTGGCTTCCGTGATCCAAACGGTATTCGTCCACTGATTTATGGTTCGCGTGAAACTGAAAAAGGCATGGAATATATTATTGCTTCGGAATCGGTGGCAATTACTGCTTTAGGCTTTAAAGTTGAACGTGATATTGAACCAGGTGAAGCAATCTTTATTACTTCAGAAGGTGAAATATTCACTAAACAATGTGCGGAAAATCCTGAATACCGCCCTTGTATTTTCGAATATGTGTATTTTGCACGTCCAGACGCAATTATAGATGGCATTTCAGTTTATAAAGCACGTTTAAAAATGGGTGAAAAACTTGCCTATAAAATTTCGCGTGAGTGGGGCGAAGAACACGATATTGATGTGGTGATTCCAATTCCAGATACATCACGCACTTCAGCTTTAGAACTTGCCAATATCTTGGGTGTTAAATTCCGTGAAGGCTTCATGAAGAACCGTTATATCGGACGTACCTTCATTATGCCGGGTCAGAAACAGCGGGAAAAATCAGTTCGTCAAAAATTGAACCCAGTTGAACTTGAGTTTAAAGACAAAAACGTTTTACTGGTTGATGACTCGATTGTTCGTGGCACAACCTGTAACGAGATTATTCAGATGGCACGTGATGCTGGCGCGAAGAAGGTTTTCTTTGCTTCAGCTGCACCCATGGTGAAATATCCAAATGTGTACGGAATTGATATGCCTGCGAAAGATGAGCTGATTGCCTCTGGTCGTAGTGTTGAAGAAATCCGTGAAATTATTGGTGCTGACCGTTTGATTTTCCAAGACTTGGAAGACTTAAAAGGCGCTGTTCGTACCAGTAAAGTACCTGCACTGCAAGAATTTGATTGTTCGGTTTTTGATGGTGTGTATGTGGCAGGCGGAATTGATGCAGCTTATTTGGATGAGCTTGAGCGTAAACGTAACGACTCTGCAAAAAAAGCCGTCGGTGGCTACATTGATGTGAACATTGATGCTGCATCAGTGGATCTTACTGGAGTCAAAGAAGAATAAAATTCTTCTTAATTCTATGAAAAGCGGGAATTTCCCGCTTTTTTAATTTATGATGAGTGAACAAATACAATGTAATAAAGGATCTTCAGATTGAAGAGTGCGGGTTATTCTTTTATTCAAAATAAAAATATGGTGTGGTCTGCAAGTGTATGTATGCTTGCGGTATTGCTCACACTATTCATTTTAAATACGATCATGGGGTTGTTGGTATTTTATCTTGATCATACCCAGTCCATTTTCTGGCATGTTTTGAGTCCTTATTTAATCGGGCTGCTGCTTAGTGTGATGACGATTTCTGTCCTGTACGAGTTTTATGTGTTTCGTGCTGGCGGGCATTCGTTGGCAAAACAGTTAGGCGCGCGTCGCTTAAGCCTAATCGAAAGTATTCCTGAGGAAAGTGTTGCTCTTAAAATCACTGAACAGTTGGCAGATACCTTTTTAATTGAGACTCCAGCAGTATATGTGCTTTCCGGTGAAGTGGGCGTAAATGCACTCACCGCAGGTTTTTATCCGCGTGATATTGTGATTATTTTGACTTGGGGTGCACTACAAAATTTAGATGAATTAGAGCTTTATGGTTTGTTAAGCCATGAGTTTAATAAAATTTTATCCGGTGAAACAGCAGAAAATACTCGTCTGAAAATTCTTTACAGTAGTTTAACCACTTTGAGTCAGTGGGGCAGTAAAATTGCAAAACTGGGTTTTACCAAGCATGGACAGGCGCATACGCATAAATTTGCGACTTTCTTTGTCGCGATGGGTGGTGTGATTTGGCTAATTGGAAGTCTTGGTGTTTTGATTACCCGTTTTATTAAATATATTTCATTGGGCGGGCGGACATTTAAAAATGATCAAAAAACCAAGCGTTTAATTCAAAATGATGCCAATGTACAGACTTTATTGAGAATTTATGTGCATCATTCAGGATCACAAATTCATAGTGAATATGCTGAATCGATTTCACATATGTGTTTCGCTAACTCTCTAAGTCCGCAAAACTGGATGAATATTCATCCGAGTATTGAGCAACGTATTTATGAGCTGAACCCAGGTTTGGTACAAGACTTACAACTCGAAAATTTAAAAAAAATACGTAATCAGCCACTGTTTAGTTTGTTCCGGTCACTGGATGAAATGAATAGTGAAATATACTCACCGTGGAGTTCCCCACAACCGCTTCCACTGTTACGTTTATCACCGATTAGTTTTGCAATCAATGACGCGATTAAACCTTTAAATTCTGGAATCCGAAAGAATATGCGACGCCCTGAGTTAATACAGCGGGCATTGCAGACAGCAACAGGTTCGCGAGAAGTGATGGTGTCGATTTTAATGATTCGACAGTATCGTGAATTTATTCCTGCAGATGCTGAAGTCAGTCGGGCAATTGTTGATTCATTGTTAAATTTAGATGGTCGAGTACATATCTCTATTTTTTATGAAGCTTGTAAAAATATTGGAGCAATGCCTGCCACCATTGCTAGACAGTTCTTAATGAAATTGGCGCGTATTATTCAAGAAGATGGTGAAATCGGTCTGCTAGATGCCTTATTGCTTGAATACGTGAAATTCGAATTGAATCTTCTTCCATTACATACACCCACTTCATTGGAAGAGGTGAAACCCCATATTGTGCGACTGATTGATGCCTTATTGCATGTGCAGCAAATCAATAGTGTGAATCAACTGGATGTACGTGAAAAGATTCTTAAGCGTGTGTTGACAGCAAAAGAATTGGAAATGTATACCGAGATTTCAGATGAGCCGATTGATTTGGCAGAAATCTTAAATGATATTGCGGGATTATTACTACGTGATCGTTTAAGTATTTTGGGTATTGCCGAACTGTGCTTGTGGAATGATCGTATTATTACCCAAGATGAACTGGATGTTTTGCAATTGCTGTATTGGCGTTTTGGTTTTGAAACGAGTGAAATGGTTGAGCAAATGCAGAAAAAAAATAGTTTAATAATTATATAAACAAAGTTTGATAAAATTATAGATGAGTGATGATTAAACTAATCTTTGATAAAAGATCAGCAAAAGACAAGTAATCTCGTTAGAATACCAAGCATTCAATGGGTGATGAAAAAAGATGATAGGGCATCAGCGTGACATACTGGCAACATTAGGAATCGATATCTGGGTTCCTAAGGGTGCTGCGTGTCAAAATATGCCGTCCTCATCCATTTGGCGAGATCAGGAGGCTGCACCTGAATATCTGACCGAAATTATGGTAGCGAAAACTCAATCATCTATAGAGTTAGCGCCAAAGGCTGAACAGCTCAAAACGCTTGATCGAATAGAACAGTTATCAATGCCCGCGATAGCTGTCAAAGAAGTTCAAGCTGAAGTTGTGCCTCGAATTGTTGAAGAACGACCTGCACTACCCATCGCGGCTTTTCAATTGCAAACTTTTGGTTTACCGCATTGTATTATCGTGATTGATGCTACGGAATTGACTGCTGAACAGCAACAATTATGGAATAATATTCAGCAAGCACTTCACGCTGAATATTATGAATTGCAGTGGCCATTTCCTTTAATCAATTTCCAGGATGGTCGCGGTGCTGAAAGTTATGTGCAGGGCTTTATAGATGCCATTAGTGCAGATAAAAATATTATTTTTTTAGGGAAATTCCCTTATTTTAATCATGCAAAAAGTATTCATTTAGCGGGCTTGCAAGAGATGTTAGAGCAACCTCTATTAAAAAAACGCTTATGGCAATTTATGCAAAAAAGTAACCAAAAAACGGATGCTACATGAAGAAGAAAGTTGTTGTTTTTAGCCAGTTAGACCAAGACATACTTCAACGTTTACAAGCTCAATATCAGGTTGAAGTCATTAATCCGAAATTGGGCGATGTTAACCAGCAGATTCGCGAACAGGTCAAAGATGCGGATGCCATGATTGGTGCAGGGCGGCTACTTAATGAAAGTAATTTGGCAACCGCACAACAGCTTAAAATTGTTTCAAGTGTCAGTGTGGGATATGACAACTACGATCTTGATTATCTAAATCAGAAAAAAATCTGGTTATCTAACACTCCTCATGTGCTTACAGAAACTACAGCTGATTTGGCTTTTACCTTGTTAATGAGTGCTGCGCGTAAAGTGCCTTATTTGGATCAATGGACCAAGCAGGGACAATGGAGACGTACCGTAGGTGAAGCTCAATTTGGACACGATATTTTTGGTAAAACCTTGGGTATTATTGGTCTAGGTAATATTGGTGCTGCTATCGCGCGTCGTGGTTTTTATGGCTTTAATATGAATATTGTTTATCATAATCGCCGTGAAAAGCTGGAATTGGCGCAGCCTTTAAATGCACAATATTGCGGTTTAGATGAATTATTACAACAATCAGATTTTGTGGTGGTTGCTGTCGATTTAAATACAGAATCTAAAGCATTGATCGGTCAGCATGAGTTTGAACAAATGCAGCCACATGCTGTATTTGTGAATATTGCACGTGGTTCTGTGGTGGATGAACAGGCTTTAATTAGTACCTTAAAAGCGGGCAAGATTTTTGCTGCGGGTCTAGATGTGTATTTGAAAGAGCCTTTACAGGAATCAGAGCTTTTTAATTTAGATAATGTTGTAACTTTGCCACATGTGGGTTCTGCGACTGAAGAGACACGTAAAAAAATGGCTGAATTGGCTTATCGTAATTTGGTCGATGCGCTAGAAGGACGAACACCCCCTTATGTGGTGAATACTTCATTTTCTTAAAAATTGATAACACTTCATTGCAAATCACTCCAATTTTCAATGTTATAGTCGGATAAATTGAAAAAAAGCAGTTTGAGAGTATAACATTGAAACGGTTTTTATTAGCTTGCAGTATTGGTTTGGTCTCAATTATGGGGGCAACGCATAGTGCTAATCTGAATTCAATGTCCCAGTTTAATGTTCCTGAAATCGGCGGCGGAGTCGGTTTAATTGACCAACAAAAAGAAAAAGCGATTGGCGAAAAAGTATTCCGTGAAGTTCAAAAGCAAATGCCTGTGCTGCAAAATCCATGGTTAGAAGATCAATTGGCCAGTGTGTTTTCCCATATTTTAAGTCAAACCCAGCTTGGACAGCCTATTGGTTTAGTCATTATCAATGATCCTCAAATCAACGCTTTTGCTGTTCCTGGGGGATTATTTGCCATTAATACAGGAATGGTGACTTCTGCGCGAAATATGGATGAGGTGGCTGGGGTAATGGCGCATGAAGTTGCACATGTATCACAACGTCATTACAGCCGCTCACAAGAAGCTTTTAAGGGGCAAGGCTTGCTGACGCTCGCCGGACTTCTTGTGGGGGCACTGGTGGCCTCGCAAGCGGATGGTGATGTGGGTACCGCAGTGATGCTGGGGTCGCAGGCCGCATTAATGGATAAGCAACTGAATTACAGTCGTAACCAAGAGCGTGAAGCTGACCGGATTGGTATGCAATATATGTATACCGCAGGTTATAACCCGCAAAGTATGGCTGACTTTTTTGAAGTGATGGATCGTTCATCCAGTAAAGTCAGTTTTTTGCCTGATTTTTGGTTAACGCATCCGCTTAGTACAGAACGGATGAGTGAAGCACGTTTACGTGCCAATCAATTCCCCAGAATGAAATCAAGTTTGCATGATGAAGATTTTAAAATTCTGAAATGGTACGGCCGGGTAATTTCAAATCAAGCCACGGAACAACAATTACAGATTTTAGCCAACCGTAAAAATTTTGCCGGGCAGTTGGCTTTATCTGCTTTTTATCTCAAACAAGGTGACTATGTTTTAGCCCAGCAAGTTTTAGATCAGGCAAAGGCGCAGCAGCGCTTAAATAATCTATTGGTGCTCATTCAAACCGATATTTATTTGGGGCAAAACAAAACCGATGAAGCGTATAAAGCGATTCAGTCCGCTGCACGAATTATGCCTGAAAATCGGGCTTTGGCTTTTAAATTGGCTGAAGTGTTTATTCGTCAAAAACAAGCTATTCAAGCACAGAGCTTAATCCAGCGTTTTATTAATAAGAACCCTCGTGATATCAACGCTTGGCGACTTATGCAGCAAGCAGCAAATATTGACCAGCAATCTCCATTTAGAACGGTAAATGTATTGCGTTATCGTGCAGAAGTGGAATACTGGTCCGGCTGGGAAGAAAATGCAATTAAGTCTCTCTTACATGCGCAGCGCTTGGTTAAGAATAATGAGCTGTTATCGGCAAAACTCAAAATACGAATTAATGAAATGCAAAAAGAGCGACAGCTAAGAATTTAATCACAGATGATTTTGCAGTGATAATAAAAAATAAGGAGTTGAAGATGGTAGAGGGACAATGCTTATGTGGGGCAGTGAAGTATCGTTATCATGGTGAAGTTGAACAAAGCATCATATGTTACTGCAAAGACTGTCAAATGGCGCAAGGTGCAATCTTTGGTTGGAACAGTCCTTTACAGAAATCCAAATTTGAAATTAGCAGTGGAATTAAATTTCTAAAAGAATATTTTCATAGTTCAAATAAGGCACGTGTTTTTTGCCAAGAATGCGGTAGTCCAATTTATTCTTATCGGGTAGATTTGCCAGACATTATTCGTTTACGTTTAGGGTCGGTAATTTCAGGTGAAATACCCGCACCTACAGAACAGGCTTATATCCAATACAAACCTTGTTTTTTGCATATTGATGAATAAAATCTGCCGTTATAAGAGCTAAGTATATGATAATATTAGGTTGTATTTATATTTCTAACGATTAACAGTATTGATTAAATGATGAAAAAAATATTATTTTCTTGTTTTCTAATGGGGTGTACGGCATCAAATGTTGCCTTGGCAAGTGTTGAGAAATACGTAACATCAGTGGAAAAAATTTCTGAACAATATAAGCAGGACACCAGAAATTTTTTTAGCAGCCTAGATGCTCAGCAGACCAGTTTTACACCCCAACAGCAAATTCAATTCTGTGGAATCGTGGGTAATTATGTGGAGCAGTTGTATCAAGCGGCAGATCGAAACAGGGATGCTTTAGACCGTCAATTTAGACAGATGACCAAGCAGGACGTGATTCATCAAGTGATGTTATCAAAGGAAATGCTGATTTTGAAAAAATATAATGTTCAGTGTGATCTGAAATAAGAAGAGAGTACGCCTGAACTGTCTTTGAATAAAGGCAGTTCAACGTTAAAGAAAGAATTATATAAAAGTGGGATTATGCAAGTTTAGCTTTAATTTTAGCTGAAACTTGTGCAGGATCGGCGCGCCCGGCTATGAGCGGACGCAGAGAATTCATCACCTTACCCATATCTTTCATGCTAGTAGCTTCTTGAGCAGTAATCGTCTGCGCAATGATAGAATCAAGCTCTTCCTCAGTCATAGCTTCTGGTAGAAATTGAGACAAAATCTCAAGTTCGGCTTGTTCTTTACTAGCTAAGTCTTGTCGATTAGCGCCTTCAAAGGCTTTACCCGATTCTTTACGTTGTTTAATTTGCTTTTCAATGACCGCAAGAACCTGAGTATCATCAAGCTCTATGCGTTCATCAACTTCGATTTGCTTAATTGCCGCCTGTAGACCACGAATTACCGTTAACTTAGACATTTCTTTAGCACGCATAGTTGCTTTCAAAACATCGGTTATTTGGTTTTTTAAAGTAGTCATTTACTTAGTCCAGGCAGTCAATCACAAATTAATCTTAGTAAAGGCGAGTAGTACGTACTGATTCACGCGCCAATTTCTTTTGGTAGCGTTTAACAGCAGCAGCTTTTTTACGTTTACGTTCTTGAGTTGGTTTTTCATAGAATTCACGTTTACGAACATCAGCTAAAACACCCGCTTTTTCGCATGAACGCTTGAAACGACGGATAGCTACGTCTACTGGTTCGCCTTCTTTCAATTTAACTTGTGGCATGAAGAATCCTCATTAAGTTATGGATAAGATCTAGGCTGTATTGCCTTGGATCACAAGTGAAGGACAGTATTTTACTCATTTACATCTCATATCACAAGTCTATAATAGCTTTAGCAATATTTAGATACGGGTAAAAGGCAGTTTAATGATCGTTCTTGGCTTAGAAACTTCTTGTGATGAAACTGGGTTAGCACTTTATGACAGTGAAGTCGGCTTGATAGGACAGGTGTTATATAGTCAGATTAAACTGCATGCAGAATATGGTGGTGTTGTTCCGGAACTGGCTTCACGTGACCATGTAAGAAAATTAATTCCTTTAATTAATCAGTTGCTTGAACAAAGTGATATCAAAAAATCGGACATTGATGCGATTGCCTATACGCGTGGACCAGGCTTGATGGGCGCATTAATGACGGGTGCATTGTTTGGCCGTACCTTGGCATTTGCCTTGAATAAACCGGCCATTGGTGTGCATCATATGGAAGGTCATATGCTTGCGCCTTTATTATCTGCAACACCACCAGAATTTCCGTTTGTCGCTTTATTGGTCTCTGGCGGTCATACACAGCTCATGGCCGCACACAGTATTGGTCAATATGAATTGCTTGGTGAATCAATTGATGATGCAGCGGGTGAGGCCTTTGATAAAGTCGCGAAAATGATGGGCTTGGCCTATCCGGGTGGACCAAATATTTCAAAACTCGCATTGCAAGGCAGCGCAACAGCGTTTGATTTTCCGCGTCCAATGTTGCATCAGGGTCTGGACTTTTCATTTAGTGGTTTAAAAACAGCTGTTTCAATTCAATTGAAAAAAGTTGAAGGGCAAAACCGTGAAGCTGATATTGCGGCATCCTTCCAGGAAGCATTGGTTGATACCTTGGTAAAAAAATCGGTTAAAGCACTCAAACAATCAGGTTTAAAACGTTTGGTGATTGCAGGTGGGGTCAGTGCCAACACACGGTTACGTGAACGTTTGGAAGCGGATTTAGCTAAAATCCAAGCTCAGGTATATTATGCTGAACCTGCGCTATGTACCGATAACGGTGCAATGATTGCATTTGCAGGTTATCAGCGTTTAAAAGCAGGACAGCATGATGGATTGTCGGTGACAACGACACCACGTTGGCCGATGACGGAATTGACCAATCCTGCACAAGCTTAAATATAGTTAATTAACAAGAGGCGGTTCAGCCTCTTTTTACTTTTTAAATATTTTAGTAAAGAATAGGTTGATATGAGTTTATATAACTAGATTTTATACTCATGATAAGTTCTAATAAATTCAGAAAAATATTCTGAATTAAAACAGACAAATAATTTTTTTGGGATCATAAGCATAGGTTTATTCGGATGGATAATATAAATTTCGGAAGCTTTCAAGACGCTGGTCAAGTTGTTCTCAAGTTTCTATATAAACGTTTCGGATTTAATTTATGGATGATTACCCGAGTAGAAGCAAAAGACTGGATTGTGCTTCAGAGTGAAGATCACGGCTATGATGTTCAACCGGGACAGGTATTCCAGTGGGCTGATTCTTTTTGTTGCCATATGGTTGCCGGCAAAGCTCCTAAAATTGCGCCTCGTTCAGAAGATATTCCTTTATATGCAACTGCGCCCATCAATCAACAGGTCAGTATCAAGTCCTATATTGGTCAACCGCTCTTTAATGAAGATGGAAGTCTGTTTGGGACGCTTTGTGCCATTGATCCGCAAACAAAATCCGAAGCCATTATTCAGGAGGTTGAATTAATTGAATTATTCGGTAACCTATTAAGTAATATTCTGCAAGCTGAACTGCGTCAAAATGAACAAATTCGTCAGCGTGAGCGCTTAGAAGCGGAAGCTTTAAGAGATGGATTAACCGGACTCTACAACCGTCGAGCTTGGGAGCAGTTGGTGAATGCAGAAGAAGAACGGTGTAAACGTTATGGGCATCCGGCGGCCGTTTTCTTTATAGACCTGAATGATCTAAAAAAAGTGAACGATAACTTAGGCCATAATAAGGGTGATGACTTGCTTCAGCAGGCTGCCCATGTATTGCGAAACACTGCACGCAGCAGCGATATTGTGGCGCGCTTAGGTGGTGATGAGTTTGTAATTCTAAGTGTAGAAAATGATGAAATTGGTGTGAATTTACTTTTAAATCGCATTATAGAGGCGTTGGCACAAGCAAAAATATGCGCAGCGATTGGAGTTGCTATGCGTCATCCTAGACAGGGGTTGTTTAAAGCAGCGATAGAGGCGGATAAAAAGATGTTTGAGCATAAACGTCAAATAAAGTCTGAATATCATAAAGTCTAGAGAAATATTACTTTTGAGTATTTATTCTCCACCAAAACTTAAATTGATCTTTTAATTTAGAATTCTCTTTATTTAATTTTACTACACCCCATTTTTCTTAAAAATTGGGGTAGCGACAACTTTAGCTTCATCTGCAAAATTGATTAAATCATAAAAGTTAAATCAGCCTGTAACCTGAATTTGTAAAACAAATCCATGAAACTAGATAGGTTGAAAAATGCTTTTAGACAATGAAAAAGAGCAATCTCTAAATTTGAAATTGCTCTTTTAAGAGTTAACTCTCATTGAGAGTGCAATTACAGTATTCAATTAATCCTGACGGATCAACTCGTTGAATTGTTCTTTAAGCTCAATGTATTTTGGATTTAATTTTGCTTGATCGCTTTTATCTTTAAAGATTTTCGCGACAGCGGCTTTGACCTGATCTTCAGTGCTACGTGGCTGTTTTTCAGTTATAACCGCATCATTGAGTGCTACTTTAACTTTAGGGATAACGCCTTTATTTTTTCGGCCGGTTTTGTGGGTACCTTTTTTATGATTTGCATAACGACGCGCACGGGTATAGCCCATTAGCAAAAACTTTCTTGCCATGTCTGCGCCAACAAAATCATTTTTCTCTAAATAATCTAAAAATAATGCAAAAATCTTGGTACTACTTTCAGTGGCTTGAGCTTCATCTTCAAATTGCCAAAACGGTGAAATTTCAGATTTATAGGGTTCAACCAATAAAACACCTTCTTCACCACGACCAATGCGATATAACTCTGGACGCTTTCTGAAATTAATCTTTTCAAAGTCGAGTGAAAAGTTAAAGCTGCGTGAAAAGGGTTTGGCATCAGGCTTAGGCGTTAATGAATCTTGTTCGTTATCGGTCATTGGGAGATTCCTTAAAGTGTGTGAGTCCTATGAATAATGAGCAATATTCATGACTCTCAAGAGGTTTTGCAGAGTTTGAAGCATTTTGATGGGCTTTGATATGTCAAAATTGCAATGGACACGACAACAGTTGTTTATATCGTCCAAATAAAATGATTCAAAGCTTTTTAGAGGAAAGTCTGCAAGTAAATAATCCAGAGTTTTTTAAAAACTGTAATAACCGCAATAAAAATCTAAAGTCATCTTGAAGTAGAGTTTAGATCATTATTTTGGTTCGGTATTTAACAAAGGATTGAAAATTTCTAAATGATAAAAGCTTATAATGATTTTAATTGCTGCGAACCAATCCAGTGTTTAGAAAATTGATACGCCGCACGCCCTGAACGCTGCCCACGAGCCTGACACCAGCGCAATGCTTCAGCACGTGTAAATTCCTCCATGGGCATATCGGCTTTTGCTAAATAATGCTCAACAATTTCTAAATACAAGTTCTGATCCATTGGGTAAAAAGATAGCCACATTCCGAAACGGTCTGACAATGAAATTTTTTCTTCAATCGCTTCTTGAGGGTGAAGCTCTGTATATTGCGGAACATCCACGCGCGTTACCGGCGTATTTTCATGCATAAACTCTGGCAGCAAATGACGGCGGTTACTGGTTGCATAAATAATAAAATTACTCGAACCAGATTGTAATGAACCATCTAGAACACTTTTTAGGCTACGATAATTTTCATCTTCTGCATTGAAGGCTAAATCATCACAATAGACAATAAACTTTTCCGGACGGTTTTCAATCAGCTTCTGAATGAGAGGGAGGTCGGATAACTCATCACGTTCAATTTCAATTAAACGTAAACCTTCCGACTCATATTGGGTGAGCAGGGCGCGAACAATAGAAGATTTACCGGTACCACGTGAGCCGGTAAGTAAAACATCATTAGCAGGTAAGCCTTTCAAAAATTGCAGCGTGTTTTGGATGAGTTTTTCTTTTTGTCTTTCAATACCTTTTAAATCATTCAAATACATCTTTTTGGGCTGTTGAATGGCGATTAATTGTTTGTCTTGCCATTTATAAGCAGAGGCTGAAAAGTCGGTCGCTTGTTTCAGTTCTGGTAAATTTTGCTGTAGTTGTTGGAGTACAGTAGAAAGTGCTTGTAAGATATGCTCAGGTAAATCAATTGTTGCCATGATGGTTCAGCTTATACATGTAAAAGTAAAAGGATGGTTTTATTCAAGAACTGTATATCAATTAGTCGTGATTTGCCAAGGGAATAGGCATTTTTGCAGTGATAATCCGCTGAGTTTTCTGTCAATGTTATGCGTGATGTCTTATCATGAATAGTGAATAAAAATGAAAGTGTTTGAGGGATAGATATGTTATTTAAAGATTTCACCCAAGATATTAATCCACATCAAGCGTATCGCATAAAAAAATTAAAGCGCCAACTTGAAACAGCTGAAACATATGAAGAATGGAAAAGCATCGCACTGGAAATAGATGAAGAAACAGGTGCTCAAGAATGGAAATATGATAACTGCTCACCTTATTTTGATGCTGAAATTATTTCCGAGCGATTAAACCGTTTAAAACGCTACCGTTTTCAAAAACGTACTGAAGATCTCATGTACATATTACGTGAAGGTTTAAGCTATGATATTGCCAATATTGCTAATCCGATGTTGTTTACCGCCACATATGTGGGAACAAAAAAAATCATAGAAGACTATGTGGAAGAAGTCAGTGCAAGTCTTGCCTACATTGCTTCAGAGGCTTGTTCTTGCTTGTGTTTAACTGAAAAAATTAAATTTTTTCAGCATTGTAAAAAAGCATATGGTCAACCTGCCATCATGTTTTCAGGTGGTGCAACATTGGGGCTGTTTCATACAGGAGTGTGTAAAGCGCTACTTGAACAAGATTTAATGCCTAAGGTGATATCGGGTTCGAGCGCGGGTGCAATTATGACGGCAATGTTAGGAACTTCAAAACCGTCAGATATTTCCGGTCTTTTAAATGGTGAAAACTTTTTTAGTGAAGCTTTTCATTTCCGTAAATTTAGCGAAATTTTAAAGGGCAACGGTGGTTTTGCCGATGTAATGTACCTAAAGAAATTCTTGGTTGAAAATTTGGGGGATGTGACCTTTGAAGAAGCCTTTAAAAGCTCTGGTTTGCATATTAATGTAGCTGTTGCCCCATATGATGCTTCACAAGAAGCCCGTATTATGAATGCCTATACTTCACCAGATTTGCTGGTTTGGAGTGCAGTATTGGCCTCCTGCGCAGTTCCTATTTTATTTCCACCGGTTAAACTCACCAGTAAACGTCAAAATGGTCAATTAACACCCTATATGGCAGACACACGTTGGGTAGACGGCAGTGTACGCAGTGATTTCCCTCAAGAGAAAATGGCAAGACTGTATAATTTAAATTACACCATCGCCAGTCAGGTTAATCCTCATATTGTGCCGTTTATGCAAAGTGATGCAGAACGTCACCGTCGAGATCTATTGAGTTGGCCAGAACGGATTATTCGTCGTCAGGGGAAGGTGATTACCAAAGGCATTATGGACTTTACCCGTGGTCGGGTTGGAAAAATCCCTCCAGTTCGACGATTGCTCGATCATGGTTTTGGTGTGATTGATCAAGGATATTATGGCGATTTAAATATTGTCGGTGATTATAGCTTGCGACACTATAGTTATATGTTTCAGAACCCGCGACCATATTTGTTCAAATTGTTACAACGTGAGGGTGAACGGGCGACCTGGCCTAAAATTTCCTCGATTGAAACGCATGCCCGTGTAGGGAAAACCATTCAGCACTGTTTGGAACTTTTAAGTTATCAAGATGATCCCGCGCAAAAAGAAGCAGAATTTATTGCAGTTTAATGTTGAAGATATTCATGGCTGTAATTTGATTCAAAAGACCAAACCTAAAAGTTTAACTTTTGGGCGTCGTTTATATACCTTTGAACATCAGCAGCAGCACTACTGGTTAAAAACACAAGCATGCAATGTGAATCAAAGTTGTGAAGCTGGATTTTTAAATGAATTGGCTTTTTATCAGCAATTTGTAGATCAACCCAATTCTTCCAACACCATGCCTGATTTTTTATTACCCTTTCAAATGATTCCTCACTTTAAAATTGTATCTCAGCAACAAGGGGTAGGATTATCTGCGTTGATTTTGAGTCATGCGGAATCACTATTTTGGGATTGTTCTGGCATGTCGCTGAATGAGATTAAAAAGACGCTGTTAAAAGTATTGGATGCAGTAGATCAATTGCATCAACTGGGTTGGATGCATGCCGATTTAAAGCGCGAGCATTTTGTCCTATACCAGCAAGGTGTTTGTTTAATTGATTTTGAACAGGTCCAAAAAATCAATTCATCCCAAAAAGTGCAAAGTCTGATCGCAACTCCACACTATATGGCACCTGAACTTTTTCATGCAGCAGAAAAAACGGTACAAACGGACATTTATGCATTAGGAATTATTTTTTATGAATGGCTAACAGGGAAGCGTTTAACAGCAGAAAATTATCAAGATTGGGCATATTTACATTGCCAACGGTTAAGTATTGAACTTCCAGAACATTTAACACATTTTAAAAAGCTTCTATCTGGAATGTTGGCGAAGCAAAAAGAGCGAAGATTTACCAGTATTTACACTGTAAAACAGTGCTTACTCACTGAAAATGCTTAAGAAAAATACAAAAAAACTACTTTTGTTTTTTATTTAAACAAACGAGTGGATTTTTCATAAAAAGGTCTTGTCATCAGGAATCGATCTCTATAATATACACAGCCATTGGGGACGTGGCGAAATTGGTAGACGCACTGGATTTAGGTTCCAGCGCCGCAAGGTGTGAGAGTTCGAGTCTCTCCGTCCCCACCAATTATTATCAAACTTGTTTGGTAATAAAGCTGTAGAGGATTGGTGTAATGGTAGCATGACGGTCTCCAAAACCGTTCGTCAAGGTTCGAGTCCTTGATCCTCTGCCAAGTTTTAAAAAATCTAACATTATGTTAGTACCCTGATGGGGACGTGGCGAAATTGGTAGACGCACTGGATTTAGGTTCCAGCGCCGCAAGGTGTGAGAGTTCGAGTCTCTCCGTCCCCACCATCTAGATATTGAAGCAAGGTATATACCTTGCTTTTTTATTGCCTAGAAAAAAGTGAAAGATGATATAAAAAAAGCCCTAAAGAGGGCTTTAAAGATTATTTTAAAAAGATGTTATGAAAAATATATTTTGAATAAGTTATTCTGTTGTCTCGATTCAAACGTGAAATATATTTTTAAGCTTTTAGATGATCCTCAAACTCTTCACCGAGTTGCATAGCCAGTGAATTACCCGCCAAATCACAGGTGACCAAACCATATTCTTTTTTAAAGCTAAAAGTAAAGCCGCGATTGTCGGTTAACGATTTCACCGAATAGCCTAATTTTTCTAACCAAATACGAAACGCAATTAAATTTTTTGCTTTAACAACTTTCTTCACGAGAGAACTCCTTGTGTATATTAGATACATTACAGTATTAAAATAATAATAGGGATGCAGGTTCTTTTTTAAAGGGGAACTTTGTGTTGTTTTTTATAAAATTAATATTTTGTATTTTTTATAAGCAATAAATGCATAAATAAAAACTAACTTACGGAGAAGAGTTAACCGTATATTGACATAAATTTTAATGTATCCATATGATTTTTATTTATTTTAATTGGATTGTTTGAGTTTTTTGAGGTCGAAATATTTATACACAATTTTCAAGGTGGTTTAAATGTTTCTATGTTTGAGCTGTTGCTTTGGATTGTTTAGAAATACTGAACGGGGGCGGGAAATACTTGTTATTTTATAAATAACTGAATAGTCGCCAAAAATGACAGTACTTGCTAGGTTAAAAAACGATAAAGTAAATTGCGCTGTACAGGTTTTTTTGAATTCCGCGCTGTGCATAATATTTATTAACATGATTAGATTGAAATGATGACAGAAACCATTGAACAAAATGTATTGAATCAAATTCAAAATATGCAGCAACAAGATTTAACTCCTGTTGCTGTCATGTTGGGACATGAAGATTGGCTGATCTTTGCGGAACAATCAAAAGTGTCTTATACCCCTTTTGGCAGTGCTCGACGTTATCAACCTGCGTTAGGTGGCTTGCTCTTGGTTCGGGTTGATGAAATGAATATGACCCGTGTGGTGACTCAAATTGAACTTGATGCTTATGCGCAAATGCATCAGATTTTATAAATCCTGTTTTTTCCAGCTCTGGCTGTTAAAAATTATCTTTTAACTCTCGTAGGCGTTGGAATTCTTCAACGCTTTCAACTCTTAAAAATGGATTGGTATCTAACTCTAACTCAATGGTACTCGGTAACGTACATTGACCGAGCATACGTTGAGCTTCAACTTTTTCGAAACGCTGTTGAATCGCCAGATTGTCTGGTTCTGCCTGTAATGCAAATTTTGCATTTGAAAGAGTATATTCGTGTGTGCAATACACTTTGGTTCGGGCAGGTAAAGCGGCTAAGCGATTAAGTGAGTGATACATTTGCTCATATGTGCCTTCAAAGACTCGACCACAGCCCATCGCAAAAAGGGTGTCTCCGCAGAAAAGAACATCTAAAGCATCAATAAAATAGACAATATGTCCTAAGGTATGACCCGGTACGGCAATGACCTCTATATCTAAATCGTGGAAAGTAATATGAGCTTCGTGTTGCAGGGGATGGCTGATAAAAGGAACTTTACTTAATTCTTCACGTGGACCATAGACAGGAATATTGCGATTGATTAAAAGTTCGGGTACGCCACCAGTATGATCTTTATGCCAATGGGTCAGCCAGATTTGACTTAACTTTAAATTGTTTTCTGTACAATAAGCTTCTACCAAATGTGCTTCGGTTGGATCAATCGCAACCACCTCCTTGCTCGGTGTATGTTCTAACAACCAAATATAGTTTTGTAATTGATTTTTGACATCAATCATATGAATTTGAAAAGTCATGAGATAGGCGATCAATGAGATAGATATGAATAAGCTATCGTTAAAGTCGATTTTTTGCCAGTAGAACATCGCAAATCTATACGGATATTTAATTTTTTAATAAAGTCATAAATATCTGGATATTGTAAAAAGTGATCGATAGAAGTTATTTTTAAATTCTTTTTCTATATTCTGGTTTTCAATCAGTAAAATGGTCATGAATAAAATTGGGTAAATCAATATGAAGATGTATCAGGTGGATGCGTTCACAAACGAGCTGTTTAAGGGCAATCCAGCAGCAGTAATTGTGACCGAACAATGGTTAGATGAAACATTGATGCAAAATCTTGCATTGGAAAATAATTTGTCTGAAACGGCCTTTGTGAAAATCATTGATGCAGAGAATTATGAAATCCGCTGGTTTACGCCGACCACAGAAGTGGACTTTTGTGGACATGCCACTTTAGCCAGCAGTTTTGTGCTGTTTAAAGATTTTACCTCTGCAAAAGTCATTCAATTTCATGTGAAAAATCTGGGCATATTCGTAGTTAGCTATGAGCCTGATGGAAAAATCAAAATGAATTTTCCTGTTCGTCGTGCAGAGAAAATTGAGCGTTATCCTGAAATTTTAAATCAGACTTTAACCAAGCCCTTTAAAAATGTTTATTTGAATAGCCAGGCCTATATTGTGGAATATGAAAACCCGCAAGATGTTGTTGATGAAACTCCAAATCTGGAATTGCTGAAACAATTGGGGCGAATTCGTACGGCAATTACAGCGCAAGGGCCATGTGTGGATTTAGCCTTAACTGCGCAAGCTGATCAATATGATTGTGTTTCGCGTTATTTTGCACCTGCCAATGGCATTGATGAAGACCCGGTAACGGGTTCAATCCATACCGCTATTGCACCGCTCTGGGCTGAAAAACTGGGTAAAAGTGAAATCCTGGCTTATCAGGCATCAAAACGTGGCGGGGAGTTGTATTGTATTATGCTTGAAAATGAACGTATTGAAATTTCAGGTTATGCAAAGCTATATATGCAGGCAGAACTGTATCTATAAAATGTGAAAATCAATTTGCTACATAGCCGTTGAAATAAACGGCTCTTTTTTCAAAAAACTACTACTAAAAATGAAAAGCCTTTTCTAAGATGGCGGGGGTGATAAAAATTCATATTGTTGAATAAAATTGGAATAATTATGTTAATGCGGTTTAAACAACTTACCATCTCTTTATTATTGGTTGGCTTTAGTGCAACCGCTTGGTCACAGCCTGTTTTAGTAAAATCTCAACAGAAGATTGAAGAATATAAATTAGATAATGGTTTGCGTGTAGTACTTGCGCAAAATGATAAAGAAAATAAAGTATTTATGAATACCGTTTATCTGACAGGTTCATTAAACGATCCGCAAGGTAAGGGTGGTTTGGCGCATTTGTTAGAACATTTGGCATTTAAAGGGACACAGAATATTAAGGGCGAGGAGTTTCAGCGCCGTCTGGATCAATACACCTTAATGACCAATGCCAGCACCGATTATTACTCGACTAAATATACCAATATTATTCGTCCAGAACAGAATGCAATTAATGAAGTGATTCATCTTGAAGCGGAACGAATGGATAAACTGGTGCTGCAAGAAAAGTTTGTACCTTCTGAAATTTCGATTGTGAAACGGGAACGTGAAGTTCGGATGGATCAACCTTTTTCAGTCATGATGGATCAAATGTGGAAGTCAGCTTATGGAAATCAATATCTAGGGCGTTTACCGATTGGCGACCTAAACGAATTACAGTCGATTAAAATGGATGAGCTGAATAAATTCTACCGTAGCTGGTATGCACCGAATAACGCAGTCATGGTGATTTCAGGTAAATTTGATAAAGCTGAAGTATTGAAACAGATTGATAAAAGTTTCAGTCCAATTGCGGCACGCCAAGTTCCTGCACAAACTCAAGTTCCCGTCCTTGATTCAGCCAAAATTAAGAACAGAAACTTTCTGGTACAAAAGGGCAGTGATCTGGCTAAATTCAATATTTATCTAAATGGCAAAAATGAAAAGATCAAATCTACACTGGCCTTAACACCGTATCTATATACCATGCAGCCAAGTGGACATCTTTACCAGAGTGTAGTGGAAACAGGTGTAAGTACCGGGGTTCAATCTACCACATGGTTAGATCAAGACTTCAATCTGGTTTTCATGGGTGCTATTTATGCCCCAAATCATGATGCGAAAAAAGTTCAATCTGAATTGGTGGCAGGGGTTGAAAAAAATAAGCCATTTAATGAAATCGAGCTGAATCGGGTAAAAAATCTGATTCAGAATCAGGCAGACAATATCCAGAGTAATGCTGCAGCATTGGGTGGACGTTTGAGTGACTATTATGTGTCTTATCAAGGGAATTGGTCACAATATTTTACCGATCTGGAGAATGTGAAAAAATTAAAGCTCTCTGAAGTTAATCAAACTTTAACCCAGTTTTTAGTCCCCGAACATCGTATTTCAGGGGATATTAAACCTACACCAGAAGATCAGAAAAAAGCACTAGAGCAAAAACAGGCAGCTGAACAGCCTAAAACCCTAGATCAAACTGATGTCAAAGAAGAACCTTTAAAAGATAGCAGTGTCTATAAACAAGAGGTTGCCGAATATGTGAAAACCTCAAAACAGTATCTAGTGGATACCGAAAAGAAAATTCAACGCGGAACCTTGAAGAATGGTATTAAATACGCGTTGTATCCAACATCGACACGTGATGACAAAACCTACGCCACTATTTCTATCGATTTTGGTACGGAAAAATCGTTATTTAATAAAGGCGAAGTGCTCGATTTAATGGCGTATTTATTATTACGTGGTTCAGATCAATATAGCTTGCAAGATATTGCCGACAAATCAATTGAAGCGGGAGGTGGTGCCACTGCAACAGCATCCGCCAATAGCATTACCATTCAAATTGTGGCAAAAAAAGAAAAATTTGATGATTATTTTAAATTTATGATGCAGGTGTTGAAAAAGCCGAAATTTGAACAATCACAATTTGATTTAATTAAATCGCAAAGTTTGTCTGCTTTGGATCGTCCTTATACTGAGCCTGAAACAGTTGCTGCGCTCACCATGACCCGTTTATTAGAGACCTATCAACCAGGGGATTTGCGTTACCATTTTGAGCCGGATCTTGCCAAGCAACAAATTAAAGCGGCTACGGTTGAGCAAGTGAAGAAGTTGTATCAGGATTTCTTTATCAGTAATCATGCACAAATTGCCATTACCGGTGATTATCAAGCTCAACCCATGCTTGCATTAGTGCAAAAAGAGTTTTCGGGTTGGAAAGCGCAATTGCCATATCAACGTCTAAGCTCAGATTATCAAGCTTATCCCGCACAAAAAGTTCATACTTTATCTGAACAGCGTGAATTCGGAAGTTATCAATCTATTTTGACTTTCCCTGCCGGTGCAAATCATGCGGATGCTACAGCGTTAATCGTATTCAGCTATATTTTAGGTGACTCACAACTCTCTTCACGCTTAGCGCAAGAATTACGTGAAAAAAATGCCCTGGTTTATGGTTTTGGCAGTAATGTCGAACTGGATGATTGGATTGATTCAGGTGCGCTAACCATTGAAGCCAATTACACGGCAGGTAAATCGGCTCAAGTTTCACAAGGTGTACGTAAAGTTTTAAATGACCTGTTGACTAAAGGCGTGACCGAGCAGGAACTGGAAGCAGCAAAAGCCAATATTTTGAAAAAACGGGTTACGTCTTTGGAAGATGAGCGCAATATTCATCAAATGTTAACGCCACAATTAGAACGTAATCGTGATCTATTGTTCCGTGAAAAACGTGATCAGGCACTCGCCAAATTGACCAAAGCTGATGTGGATGCAGTGATCAAAAAATACATAAAGCTGGATCAGCTGGTTGAAGTCATGGCTGACCAGTATGGAAAACCACAAAATAAGTCATAATTTTAAATTCACTTCTTTATAGATGAGTGCCGCCAATCTATTTAAGGTGAGTTCAATAAATTATTATATAAATTTTAGTTCATTAAGAACACCTTACTACGGAATCTTAGAGTTTTACTCATAGATCAGCATTAACCTTCGGTTCGGTCCACTGTTGTTTCGGCAAAAGTGGGCAAAACCATTGTCCTTCACAAAATTCGTGAAATACCGAGTTATTAAAATCATCGCAGAAACAGTATATTGCAAATGGAATCCTGAATCGAACAGTTGTGAAGGACACTTCCAAGTATCAAATTTCAGGTAAAATTTATATTGAATTCAGCTTAAGTAAAGGCGAGGTCTTTTAAAGCCGATAAAACTGCTTCGCATTATGATGAAAGACTTGCTCTAATGCATTTGGGTCATAGGCTACAACTGCATCACTAAAGGCATCAATAATATTCACCAATGACGAGCTGACACGATCCATCGGGAAGTTGGAAGCAAACATCACACGATATGTTCCAAAACAGTTGAGGACATGGCTAATCAGTGGCATGGCTAAATCATATACTTCTTGTTTACTGGCTAGCCGGTCTTGCTTGTGGAATTGATGACCTAAAACAGGCATCAACAAGCCTGACATTTTGGTATAAACATTTGGATATAAGGCAAGTTCGGCAATATCTTCTTGCCAGCGAATAAGAATATTTTCACGGGCGATTTTTGTCAGTCCTGTTAGTGTCCCGACTTGACCGAATAAGCCGGCAGGCGTTCCAAAATGATCCAGCACAATCGAGGTTTCAGGGAACTGTTTGGCTAGGGCAATCACGTCACTGAGTTGAGTCGAATAAACCCAGGCATCAAAAGTTAACTTGTATTGCGCTAAAGCTTCGAAACCTTTAAGAAACTTTTTATTGCAATATAAATGCGGCTCATCGGCCCAGGCATGAATATCTTTATCTTCATGTATCGCGGCCATTTTACGAATGCCTTTAAAACGCGGTGAGGCTTTTTGGTGCAGCTGTAAAATTTTCTTAAAATTACTGTCTCGTGGATCTGCTGTTGCAACAATACCGCCCAGTTTCACTGTTCCTAGGTTGAAGGGGAGAGATTCAATAAACTTTGTTTCCCCTATAACGCCTTTGCCTTTATTTTTATGCCAACTGGCTTCCACATGCACCACTTGGTCGACCTGATAATGCCCAATATCTTGCATATAATTTTCAGGTAAATAAGGCGCTGTAATGTGATTGGTGAGTCCCACTGTTTCAATGAGCTCATCTGAATTAACCAGACGAATGAATTTATCGAGCAAGTAAGGATGCTTGCCTAATAATTTAACTGCCAAAGCGGATGCATGGGGCGTGTTATAAGGATCCCATTGGTGAATGTGCGAGTCAATAATTGCAAAGTCCAGTTGTTGCATTTGTATCCTCAATTCAGCAGATCTTTGTTATAACCATACTGCAAAGTGGTATGGCTTTGAATCACCTTTTATCCAAAAAGTAGGGGCGTAAAAAAAGCCCTTTCGGGCTTTTAATCACATGATCAGTGTTTATGATCATGATCATGCTTATTGGCATGAAATTCTTCGTTATGACGGAAGCGCAGATAGTTTTCAAACTGTTCGCAATATTCGTCATAGTTGTCTTCAAGCATCATCTGGAACTGCTGCATAATATAAGACATGACTTGGTCTTTGGCATCACGCATTTCATTGCCATCTTTAAAGTTGTTGGCTGCCACCCAGGTATTAAAGCGGGCAGTACCAAACAACATTGCAGCACTGACTTGGCCGCGCATTTCAGCGGGTTTCACTTGTGAACCTTTTTCAACACGACAAAATTCATTTGCTTGTTTGATAAATTCATCAGCACGTTCAAAAAAAACAGCATTTAACGCTTCTTCTTCGGTTACATCTGTTGCTTCAATCTTTTGAACCATGAACTTTTCCTGCAAAAACGATCTAATGGCATATTATAGGCAAAGCCTTGCAGAAACTAAACCTTTGGATTAACCTAAAAATAGCCTAAGTATAAAAAAGGATAATCCAATGCAAGATGCCATTGCGGTACAAAGTCTAAAAAGTGACATCGCCTTATTGCGTCAGAATATTTGGCCACCTGTAAATTTAGCCAATGTTGAAGGCCTGCCCATTTATTATGGCTCCCAGTCAGAAGTTGAACAATATTACCGTCAATGGACGGGCTTGATTGAAAGGGCGCAAGATCTGTTTCAACCCTTTATGGAAGATGAAACACTGGATGCGGTTCATTTACCCAGTCATTTAAATTTACCGTTGTTTTATTTTCATGTGGATCGAATCCGGATTAATAAAACCCGTGCCAAAGAGTCGAAAACTTTTCGTGGCATCGCAAGTCTGATCGACAAATGTGGGCAATATGAGCCAGAGCAAATTCAGGCCATGAGACTTTGGTTAGACAGTGATGACACCGCTGCCTTGGTTGCACACCGTGAATTTATTGATTTGCGTACCTATGTGTTTCAGCATGGGCAAAGTGAATACACACGCACCCGATTTTATGTGAATGGCATTGTGTTAAGTACAGAACCGCATTTTGAACTGGTGGACGCACGAGACAAGCCGCGTAAACAGCGCAATGACAGTTACAGTGATCCATTGGCGGATAACAATACCTGGAAAATTTTTGGCAAATATCGCTAAGCGTGGGTGATATTCACCAGAGTTATTTTCTCTTACCAAAAAGTGTGGGTTTTCGAATAAGTATCTAAATGCTGTTGAGCTTGTTGCAGGGTGTATTTTTTTTCACTCGCAATCCAGCCTAAGGCAAACCACACTTTTTGCTTTTGTTTGACTATATTTTGAAACATGTCTTCAGCCACAATTAAATCATTATATTGTCCCAAGCTTTCTTGTGCCGGTTTTAAATCTTTCAGATAACGTTTTACATCTTTGTTTGGATAAAGCGAAGCAACAAACTCGATGCAATAACGTAAGCGTTTGACCCGTTTGCGGGTACGATGTTGTGATTCAATATCCAGTTCTAAAAACTGATCGGCATCCTTGCAGATTTGTTGATGCAATTTCTGAAGTTTTTTTGCTATATCTTTTTTTAATTTGGTTTTTTGCTTCTTTGCGCAAGGTTGATGCACGAATTGCAGTAAAGCTAAGATCAAGTTGACGAAGTCTAAAGAACGTAAAGACTCATCAATCGGAACAGTGTTTTCTTTCGCGACATTGGGAAGTTGCACGAAAGGTGCTCCAGCTGCTTCAAGCTGAGGTAAAAGCCCTTCGCTTAAAGCATCACGGTCTCGGGTTGAACCAAGTTGGCGAAACAAGGTTGTCAGCTGTTCTTGCCATTCAGGATCGACATCCGTTGACCAGTCAGCAAAAATGCGTAAGGCACTTCTTAAACGGCGAATTGCGACACGTGTTTGATGTACATGCTCGCTATTGTACTGTTCAGCCGCAATAGCTGTTGCATTCGGCAATAGATGTTGCAAGGCATTATTGACGATCTGTTTTAATGCACTATCTGTTGAGCCTTGTTGATTCAGTTGTAAGGGAATCGCAAATTGAGCAGGAAAAATCTCTAAATTTTGTGCGAGTAAATCTCCACGTTGCGCTTTGCTTCTTACATCCAGCCATAAATGATATTGTTTAACCCAAGGTTGAATAAATTTAATTAAGTCTTGTATAGGGCCTTGTTTAAGCTCAAATTCAATCTCGTAAATTACTTGTGTTTGATTGTCATGACGGATCTCACCGCGATCTAAACTGACTTCAATTTCGGCATGATTATAATGCACCACATAGACCAGACGTTTTACCTCTGTTTCAAATTGCTGGCTTAAGTTTTTGACCTGTTTGCCTAATACGTGTTGCAGTAATTTTTTTGCTTGAGGGTTGGATTGATAAATCTCAAGATCTAAAGCGGGATGATCTAACTCCCCTAAATCAGTTTCTAACTCAAAACGTTCTAAATGATGCTCACTCGGAGCTTTTAAAGTTTGTATCCAGTGCGTTTCTTCAAGACGCTGACGCAATGAGATTTTTTGCTCGGCTAGGTGCCGGTCTGGCGTGTCGTAGTATTGTGCATATAAAGAAATCGGATGGGCGTTTTTGGACAAAAATAATCGATAAATTTGTTTTTGATACGATAGCGGGATCTGAAATTTTAATTCTACTTCGAGCATGTTAAAACTCCTGACGCTTTACAATCAAAGTTGTTATGACATTTGATTGTAAGCCAGACTCAATAAAAGAGTAGGAGAGTTTTGCTTAAAAATTCATAAAGCATATTGCAAGATATTTCATAACGATTGTTGAAATATCCTGTCGTACGCTTTAATTTTTTAATTTGGTCTGTTATTTAATGAATTTACGACTCACTAAAAATTGTTCTGTCGCTTCAAGTAGATTCTGTGCATAAACTTCTTGTTTGGCAGTCAACCAGCCCAACACGAACCAGTCACTGGCTTCAAGCTCAGTTTGCTGAATATAATCCGCAGAAGATGCCAAAATCTGATATTCACTTGCAGCAAGTTGCGCATCATTTAACGCTTTACTGTATTTTTGCAAATTTTTGACATCATAAATAGAGGTCAAAATAGGGAAGCTAAATTTCAATTCATGAATTTTGGTGGCTAATTTATCCAGACTCTCAAAATCAGTAATCTCTGCACTGGTTAAACTGTCCTGCAATTGCTTATATTGATTTTGCAGTGTATTTTGCGCAAACCATTTCAAGTCGTGAGATTGAGCCTTTTCCTCAGTGTCTAAACTAAACATCAATAATTCTAGATAGTGATGCACGTTTTGTGTTGAGCGAACTAAATTAGCCAACTTTTCTTTGGCATACAGAATATCTTTAGTTAAATTTGATGCAGTATTGGGATTCTGTAAAAAAGCGCCCAAAGTCGTCTGCATATGTTCTAAATGCTGTAAATGATCAAACTGCTGTTTAAATGCTCCAATCTGCATAGCCCATTTATCTGAAACTGACTCATTCCAGTCTTTAAATAACGATAACGTTAAATTCAAATGATCTAAGGCAATTTGCGCTTGCTGAATATGTTCTTTTTCAGAAACCACCGCTGAAATAGCGGCAATATTAGGCAGTAAATGTTGTAATTGTTGAGCAATAAGAAGGCGTAAGTTTTTATTGGCTGGATCTTTTTTGCTTAAAGTAAATTCTTTGGCTAATTTTGCCGGACTAACTTTTTGAGTCATCGCCAAAAGATTACCGATTTCGGCTTTACTACGAACATCGAGCCAGAGCTGGTATTTTTTAACCCATTCAAAGCTGAATGCCAACAGTGATTGTACAGAACCTGATTTAAGTTCAAATTCAACTTCATGCATTTCACGCTGTGCAGTTCCGGTGCGGACTTCACCCACATCTAGACTCACTTCAATGTCGGTCTCTTGGAACTGAATCACGCGAAAGGTGCGTTGAATATCCGTCTCAAATTGTAATTTAAGTGGCTCTTGTGAGTCCTGCAGAGCATTTTTTAAGATTTGCTGCGCTTCAGCATCATGTTCATAAATACTTAAATCAAGCTGTGGCGCCTGTTCAAGTTCACCCAAATCATAATTATGCTCAAAGCGGTGTAAGTGACTTTTCCCAGCAGCTTTTAAGGTTTGAATCCAGCGGGTTCCTTCAAGTCGTTGTCTTAAGGCTACGCCATGTTGTGAAAGTAAGCGTTCTTCGGTGTCATAATATTTTGCTTTAAGTTGAATAATTTTCGATTTTTTAGGATCTAATGCTTTTAGTAAAGCATTACGTCTTGCTTCAGGAATTTGAAATTTTAATTCAACTTCGACCATGATCTTTCATCCTAATTTTTGACGCTATTTCAGCAATGAAATAGGTCAGCTTTACGGTACAAATGCGTTATGAAATCTATTCTTTTATAGCGCTAAACTTGTATTCTTAATTTTAAGTCCCCGATTGTAACGAAAATGATTTTTCATGTAAGACTTGACGAAGCAATTCTTAAGCAATTGCTTTTGAAATGAACATAAAACTAATAGCAACCTAAGCTTTTATTTGTATGAAATCTGCGCTAACTTAAATAAAAATACTCTGGATTATGACAATGAATGGACTTGTAAAGTTAAACTTCGAACATCATCTAGAACCGGAATTTCAGCTTCCGATTCAGAACTATCATGAATTTTATCGTTTTTATTTGACTGAGCACCGCAATATCACGAGTCGCCGTTTGCATGTATTTGGAAGCAGCGTCGGGGTGTATTTCTTTACTCAGGCAATTCGTCAAAGAAAACCAAAGTATTTGGCTTATGGTTTATTGTCCGGCTATGCCTGTGCATGGGTAGGACATTTCATGTTCGAAAAGAATAAACCAGCCAGTTTTAAACAACCCCTATCTAGTTTTATTTCAGACTGGCGCATGTTATCTGATGTGGTACGGGGAAATTTGAGTCTAAGGGATCGTTCACTGGATAAAATTTCAAGTTAATGAATGAAACATTTTTTTGGACAAAAGTTGCTGTATCAAAAAACCAAATTTTACCTTATGATAAAATAATACAGAATTTGACCGACTAATGCTTGCAAAAATATAATGAATATTCTATTAATGGTTCTGTAGTTATTCAATTAATTTCTCGGATTGAATAAATATGTAATCTTAAGTTTTCCAAGCCTAGAGCGACCTTTCTCTAGGCTTTTTTTATTGATTTATTTAAATTGAAGTTGATTGTGAATGGAAAAAGAAAGTGACTCTCTAATCCTTTGTTTGCGTCCTTAAGCGTGTTTTTCTCACCAAGAATGATAAAGTCAGATGATCACTCCAAGTTTTTATTTTTATATTGTAGTTGTTGTTTATGGTTATTCTGCAGATTGATTAAATCGTTCAATGCACACCTGATTTATCACTGAAATAGGTATTTTTTTTACTTATTTCGAAAAAAAATTGCGCTGGTTATATATCTTTAGATTTTTGCGAATTTATTGATTTTATCTTCATCGAAATAAGCCGGATGCGCTGAATCTTGCTCTTGATATGCCTATAATAGGGCAGTTTTAGTTTTGGCAGTTTGTTATGCGCGGTTTATATCTGATTACCAATGATGACCCTGTAGAGATTTTATTGGCGAAGTTAGAAGGTGCAATGGCGAATGGTGGCATTGCGGTCTTGCAATACCGTCGTAAAAAAATCGCTAAAGAAGATCAACTTTATGAAATCGAGTATATGAAAGCCATGTGTGCTGAATACGGTGTGCCTTTCGTGATTAATGATGATCTTGAAATGGCCGTCAAATACGGTGTGGGTGTGCATTTAGGTCAGGATGATGGTTCTATTGTCGATGCAGTTGCTCGTTTGCCTCAAGGCGTGTTAATCGGTCGCAGCTGTAATAACTCACTTGAGTTGGCTGAACAGGCAATTGCAGAGGGTGCAAATTATGTGGCATTTGGTGCGATCTATGCCACTCACACTAAACCTGAAGCAGGAAACGTTGGTTTAGAAACCTTAAAACTTGCCAAAGAAAAACTGAACGTACCCCTCTGTGCGATCGGCGGTTTAACGGTTGAGAATTCCAGCGAAGTCATTGAATCCGGGGCGGATTATTGCGCAGTAATTAGCGACATCTTGGGACTGCCTATGCATGCCATTCCTGAACGTTTAGATGAATGGTCTGCGCTTTTTCAAGCTACAGCATAAAATATTTTTGATTGATTTAATTTTTAGTCGAGTGCCTTCATGAGCTTATCTCCAAAGCAAGAACAATTGTTCAAACAAGCCAGCAAACATATTCCAGGTGGGGTGAATTCACCAGTACGTGCGTTTAATGGGGTGGGCGGTACGCCTGTATTTATTGAAAAAGCCAAAGGCGCGTATTTGTTCGATGTTGATGGTAAACGCTATGTCGATTACGTGGGTTCATGGGGACCGATGATCTTGGGACATGCGCATCCGGCAATTATTAAGGCCGTTCAAGATGCTGCGGTTGATGGTTTAAGCTTTGGTGCACCAACCGTACATGAAACCACATTGGCAGATATTATTTGTGAAATTATGCCGTCAATTGAATTGGTTCGTATGACCAACTCAGGTACGGAAGCGACCATGACCGCGATTCGTCTGGCACGCGGTTATACCGGTCGTGACAAGATTGTAAAATTTGAAGGCTGCTACCACGGTCATTCAGACTCACTTTTGGTTAAAGCAGGTTCAGGTATGTTGACCAGTGGTGAAGGTGAGGCAACTTCTGCGGGTGTGCCTGCAGATTTTGCCAAGCATACGCTCACGCTTCCATACAATGATATTGCGACCTTAAAAGAATGCTTCGCAAAATTCGGTTCTGAAATTGCAGGCGTGATTGTTGAGCCTGTTGCAGGCAACATGAACCTGGTGAAACCGATTGATGGTTTCCTGCAAGCCATTCGTGATGTGTGTGATGAACATGGTTCAGTGTTTATTATTGATGAAGTGATGACTGGCTTCCGTGTCGCTCTTGGTGGCGCACAGGCTCACTATGGCGTCACACCTGATTTAACCACGTTAGGTAAAATCATCGGTGCAGGTTTGCCGGTTGGTGCTTTTGGTGGTAAACGCGAAGTGATGGAATGCATCGCGCCATTGGGTAAAGTTTACCAAGCGGGGACATTGTCTGGTAATCCGTTGGCGATGCGGGCTGGTATTGAAATGTTCAAACATTTACGTGCTGAAGGCTTCTATGAGAATTTAACTGCACAACTTGAAAAACTTCTAAATGGTTTACAAGCTGCGGCAGATGAAGCAGGTATTCTGTTTAAGACTCAACAAGTTGGCGGTATGTTTGGTTTGTACTTCACAGATCAAGAAGACATTACCAGCTTTGATTCAATGTTGAAATGTGATGTTGCTGCGTTCCGTAAATTCTTTCATGGTATGTTAAGTCGTGGCGTGAACCTTGCACCATCTGCTTTTGAAGCTGGCTTTATTTCAGCAGCGCATAGTGATGAAGATATTGCTTACACGATTCAAGCTGCAAAAGAAACCTTTGCAGAAATGAAAGCTTAATATTTAGAGTTTACATTAGATCAGGCCCGAATTCGTTCGGGCTTTTTTATATGGATTTTGAAAATGGAAAAAGACGAATGCAAACTAAACATTATTTGACTTTAAGCGATGCTGAATTTTTATTAAATGAAGCTCATCAATACGCTATTCAAAACAGTTTCAATGTCAGTATTGCTGTCGTAGATGAAACTGGAAATCTGCTGGCGATGAAACGTATGGATGGTGCAGCGCCAATGACTGCAAATTTGGCAATCGAAAAAGCCAAATGCTCAGCAATGAGTCGCCTTCCATCTAAGTTATTTGAAGATATTATCAAAGCCGGTCAAATGGGCTTTCTGACTATGGACAGTTTTTCTGGCATGTTGGAAGGTGGTGAGCCGATTATGTATGAAGGGCAACTGGTTGGAGCATTGGGTGTGTCGGGGGTGAAGTCTTTTGAAGATGCGGAGATTGCTCAGCAGGCGATTGAAAAATTTTTGGCGCAAGTGATTAATGACTGATAACTTAGGAGTCGATAGGTATTCCTAAGCTGAGATTAATAATAGCCTAAGCTGTTAGATAAAAAATAAGCGTGGAACATGAAAAATCATCAAAAAAGCCTAGATCGTTGGATTTGGGCTTTTACATGTATTATAAAAATATGATTTATACGAAAAATTGTATTTCTTATAACGTGTATTACGTTAATTTTAGAAGAAACATAAGATCTCTATAAAATCGGTGGCTATTCAACAATTAAAAGATATGTACTCTTTGTTTAATTAAAATCTATATTAAGTTTATCTATCATTACGAACTTCCCATTTAAAAAGAATATCATTTTCAAAAAGATCGATTAGTTGTATAAGAACATAAAATATAGAAGTAGAAGGCTTAATAATAGCAATCATGCCTTTTCTCATTCTTGCATAATGACTTTCGAACCGAAAAACCATCGGGTCAGTAATATCACTAAATGTTCTAGCACCAGAAGCAACTCTCACAGCACCATTATCACTTAACAGATCTACACATCCGCTCTTTGGCTGTAAAGTATTCCATCGAATATTTATTGTTCTATTATCTTGCTCGCTAAATTGGACTTGAAGCTCAATCCCGCTATGTATAACAGGTATTCTTCTTTTACCACATCCAACAATTTTACTGATGTTTCCAAACTCAAAAGTTTCTTCTTCTACAGCTTGTCTTAATCTTCTATTGAAGAAACTAACACTAATATTATTTTCTAATAACTTTCTAAAACCTTGTAAGTAAATTGTAGCATTTGGGTCTAATACGCCAATAACAACTTCTTTTACACCTGAATTTATTAATAAATCAGCACATGATTCTATTTCTTGTTCATCATGTAATGCAACACAGGGTTCTAAGGTGGTATAAACAGTTGAACCTTGTACTTGATCTGGATGTAATTTTCTTAAAGCAACTCTCTCGGCATGAACATTACTAGTTTCCCCTCGATAACCTGTAGCTAATAAATCACTTTCTTTTACTATTACTACCCCAACCCGAGGAAACTGTTCGGACTTAAGATGTTCTTCTATTGCTAATTTCATAAAATCAGATCTTGAATATTTTTTCGACATAAAAACCTTAATGCAATTAACTCTGAAGTTTTATAACTTCATTTTACTTTAATTTCGGGAAAAACTAGCTCTTGAGAGTACTTCTTCACTTCAAATATTCGGTGAAATATAGCGTCTATTTAATATAATGGTTGTAATAAAAAATTATTCCTAATTAATTTGAGAGAGCAGGTGTAGCGGATAAAACTTATCATTTAACTCGATCTAAGTTAGCATAGTCTTAAATTTGCATAGTTCAGAAAAATCCTCTCCCATGCTGTACCCCATGCCAAAAAAAATCCAACTAGTACCCTCCCAAGCCAAATGGCAGCTTTCTTCAACTCAATCTGTCTTGGTACTTATTGGATTACAAAATTTGCGGATGCTTCAAGGCATACAACACAGCGACCTGATGACCAATCTCATTCAGATCAGCAATAAAGCCAAAGCCTTAGATATTCCAATTGTTGATTTATATGGTGACGATTTGATGCAGGGGATGCAACAACTCGGTGAATATGCCTCGACTCATTCTCAACTTATTTTTGCCGGGCAGATCACACCCATGCTGAAACAGATTTTGCCGCATTTGCAAAGTGTCACCGAGCAAATCTGTGTAGTGGATGATGCTATTTTATTACCGAATCAAGAGCAGCATATTCAATGGATTGATAACATTTCTGCACAAAGTTTACATCACATGAATAGCTATAGTTTGGCTCGGCTATGGGATTTAAGTGCGCCGTCAAATTATGTGCTTTCAACCAAGGGGATCATGCTTGCCGTTGCAGAGCAGCTGAACATAGATGCGCTTGAAATTGATCCTTATGTCGATTTGAAACAATACGGTCTGGATTCTATCGCTATTGTCACTTTGGTCGGTATTTGGCGCGCGCATGGTGCAAATGTAGGTTATGAAGATGTTGTAGAGCATGCTTCTTTGCATGATTTGGTGGGTTTTATATTGCAATCAGTGCGTTCATAACACGAGATTGAAATAATTTTTGAGCAAAATCGGAAAATCCGTCGCCAATTCCAGTATTGTGCATTGTAATTCTGCGCCAAGCTTTCTATCATTGCCGGCTTGTTTTCGCGATCAGCCTGGGATTGAACATTGAGTAATTTTCTAACCGAACACCTGATACATCGTGACGAAGATTTTATGGTGATTCATAAACCTGCAGGTGTACTCACCGTTCCCGGTAAAACTGAAGATTTACAAGATTGCGTGATCAACCGATTATTAAAAATAGAACCGAAAACTTTACTGATTCATCGTCTGGATCGTGATACTTCAGGTATTCTGGTTTTTGGTCTGACTAAATGGGGGCAAAAAACCATTTCCCGTCAGTTTCAGGAACGCCAAACCGAAAAAACCTATCAGGCCGTGGTTGCCGGACATCTTGAAGGCGAAGGTACGGTTGATGTACCGGTCATTTACGATCCTGAACATCCGCCTTTACATATTGCTGATCCAAATCATAACAAGCCTGCACTTACACATTGGCAAGCCATCGAACATTTTGAAATTAAAGGGCAGGTGGTGACGCGTGTCAAACTTACTCCCATTACAGGTCGTTCACATCAGCTTCGTGTACATATGCAGTATCTCGGTTATCCGATTGTGGGTGACACGTTATATGCCACACCAGAGCAGCAACAGTTGATTCCTCGACTGTGCTTGCATGCTGAACACTTGAGTTTTTACCATCCTCAAACAGAGGAACGGATGGAGTTTTATTATCCTGTTCCTTTTTAAGGTAAAAACTTTTTAATCCTCATCGATTTTGCGCACTTTTTAGTGGGCTTTATGTCAAAATATATTGCTTAAAGACCTATTTTTTTGCTCAAATACTAAACAGGTTTTGATCTTGAAAATAAGTCTCCTCATTTTTAGATAAAGGTGGAAAAATTGCATCAGTTTGCTATTGGTCAGCGTTGGTTATCAGATACAGAAACAGAGCTTGGATTAGGGGTTCTCATTGATGTAGATGAACGATCGGTTAGCATCTTATTCCCGAAGAGTGATGAAACACGTGTTTACGCACGTAACAATGCCCCTTTATCACGTATTGTTTTTAACATTAAAGATGAATTACAGGATCAGGAAGGTACAAAGTGGCTGGTTGAGTCTTTTGAAGACCGTCATGGCGTGGTGCGTTATAACGTAATCCGTACCCTTGAAGATGGCACTGAAGAACGTAAAGCTTTAAACGAAACCCGTGTTGGTGCACAAATTCAGCTGTCTAAACCGCTGGACCGCTTGCTTGCCAGTCAAGTGGACTATAAAGAATGGTATGACCTTCGTATTGAAGCTTTGATGATGCAAGCCAATATGAAATCAAGTCCATTACGTGGCATGATTGGAGCGCGTGTGGGTCTGATTCCCCATCAGCTTTATATTGCCCATGAAGTCGGTCAGCGTTTTGCACCGCGTGTTTTACTTGCCGATGAAGTCGGCTTGGGTAAAACTATTGAAGCCGGCCTGATCATTCATCAGCAGCTTAAAACTGGTCGTTCAGAACGTATCCTGATTTTGGTTCCAGATTCACTGCAATATCAGTGGATGATTGAGATGCGCCGCCGTTTCAATCTTCAGTTCTCATTATTTGATTTAACCCGTACAGCCTCGATTAAAGAACATGATCCAGATTTAAATCCATTCTTGACTGAGCAATGTATTATTGCCAGTGTCGATTTGATGGTCGACCACGATGACTTGCGTGAACAGGCATTAGAAGCCGGTTTCGATCTTCTTGTCGTCGATGAGGCGCATCACTTGATGTGGAGTGAAGAAGAAGGTGGTAATGACCGTTATGATCTGGTTGAAGAACTTGCTGAAAAAACCCCGGGTGTTTTATTGCTTACAGCAACACCTGAACAGTTGGGTGTAGAAAGCCATTTTGCCCGTTTACGTTTACTTGATCCGCAGCGTTTTAGCTCACTAGAGCGTTTCCTGGATGAAGAAGAGCAATATCATCACACCGCAAAAATTGCTGAAGTGTTGATGTCAGATTTGCCTTTAGAAGCAGCGCATTTGACCGCCATCGAAGGTTTATTAGGTCATAGCATTCAGGATGAGCCAGAACAGCGTTTCCGTGCCATTCATGAATTGCTGGACCGTCATGGTACTGGTCGTATTTTATTCCGTAATACCCGTGAAGCGATTCAAGGTTTCCCGGGACGTGACTGTCAGCCTGCTGCTTTGCCTGCACCTGCAAACTGGTCGAAAGACGGCAAGTTACGTGAACAAATGTGGCCTGAAGAAGCACAGCTGGATGGCGCGTGGATGGAGCATGATCCACGTGTGATGTGGCTGATGGAAATGCTGCGTACTGAGCTTAAACACAAAAAAGTGTTGCTCATCGCGCGTAGTGGTCCAGTGGTCGAAGCTTTGGAAAATGTACTTCGTCTACATGCCGGTATTCGTACTGCGATGTTCCATGAAGGCATGAGTCTTTTAGAGCGTGACCAGGCTGCGGCTTATTTCGCTGAAGATTCTTACGGTGCGCAAATTTTACTGTGTTCTGAAATTGGTTCAGAAGGACGTAACTTCCAGTTTGCCTCTGACTTAATCCTGTTTGATTTACCAGCAAACCCAGATATTTTAGAACAACGTATTGGTCGTTTAGACCGTATTGGTCAGGAAAACCGCATTCAAATTCATGTGCCTTATTTAGCTGGCACAGCGCAAGAGCGTATGTTCCGTTGGTATAACGAAGGTTTAAATATCTTTAGCAATATTTCACCCACTGCACAAACCCTGCAAGAAAACTTCATTGCTAAATTAAAAGACTGTTTATTGTCGGATTTAGGGCAACAGTTTGAAGATTTGCTTGAAGAGGTGAGTGTTCAACGTGAAGCCTTGGAAGCTGAATTGCAGGAAGGTCGTGACCGTTTGCTTGAATACAATTCATGTCGTCCAATTGTAGCGCAAGAAATTGTTCAAGCACTTGAAGACTATGATGACAACACTACGTTGCCAATGTTTATGAAGCGCTTCATGGCATCGACAAACATCGATTTTGATGAGCAAAGTAACGGTACCGTGATCATCAAGCCGACAGATCAAATGCAGGTTCAAGGTTTATCTCTTGATGAAGAAGGCATGACTGCAACTTTCTATCGTGATCAGGCACAAGTTCGTGAAGATGCGCAGTATTTAACGCTTGAACATCCATTCACTGAAAGTGTGATGGAAATGATTAATACCCAATCTTTTGGTAGTACCAATGTTGCACTTTTAAAATCGAATGCACTTAAACAGGGTTCTCTGCTGTTAGAAGTGTGGTTTAAAGTGGATGTGATTGCACCGAAAGCATTGAACCTGCCTTCAAGCTTGCCCCAACAGTTAATTCGTGTATTACTCAGTGAAACGGGGCAGGACTTATCTGCCAAGATTGATCCAAGTATCTTGAAACCGTATTTACACCATTTAGACAGCAATAGCTGCCGTCAGGTGGTGAAAGCTCGCCGTGATGTGATTGAGCAACGTTATGCACAGGCGCTTGATATTGCTAAAACAGCATTGCCGAACTTCAAACAACAAGCCAGAGAAGTGTATGGCAATAAATGGCAATATGAAATTGACCGTTTAACTTATTTGAAGCAATTTAATCCAAGTATCCGTGAAGATGAAATTGCACGTCTACAAAAATTTCAATCAGAAGGCATTAGCTTGCTTGATGGTTTATCGGTAACACCAGAAGCAATTCAAGTATTGGTTGTGGTTAAACCGTAATTTCGAAACCTGTTTTAAAAAGCACCTTCGGGTGCTTTTTTATGGCTCAAAATTCTCTCGGTCTTATTTGTGTGAACAATAGAAGATTAGAGCTTGGAAGTAGAGTCTGTTGATATTTCATAAATGGCTTGCGTTGTAGGCTGAAACTGAGCAGACAAGGAATGAAATTCAAGGAATGGTAATTCCATTTTTAAATTTCATGAAGAAGTTTGAGATAGTTTTAGCCGCAACCTGAGTAGGAACAAAGCATTGCTTAGTTTGCGGCGCAAGCCGCAGCTAGTGACTAAAGTATTTTTTGACGCTACGTCGTTATTAACTCCTCATTTAGAATGACTAAATTTCGTATTTCAAGCCTGGTATCACCTAAAAAATACTCATAGTCGCAAACCAAGACGAATTGTCGTCAGACCCTCATCTCATGCTAAAATGGCGCATAAATTTTACAAATAAAATTAGAAAAATTATGGCTAAATCTTTAGTGACCCTGGGGTCTTCGACCACACATGGCGGTATTGCCTCAGAATGTGAAGATACATTTGTTATCAATGGAATTGCGCTACATTTGCATGGTATGAAACATTATTGTCCTCAATGCCAAGCTGTAGTGTCGGCAATTGCAGCCGATCAATCTACAGTTGTAAAAGGACGGGGAGTTGTTGTTGCTGGAGATAAAACGACTTGTGGTGCAACTTTTTTAGGCAATCAAAGTCTAGTTGTTTCACAGAAATAATCCTAATCGCTTTAGAAAATATTTTTGATAGAAAGACTGACTTTGAAGTCAGCTTATCTACGATTTAGTGATTTGAATCAAGCAGACTTTTCCTTAAGCTAGACGACGTTCATACGTTTAATTAAGGAAGAGCATAGCTATATGAGGAATTCAGCATTCAAAAAGACAGCGATTCATTTTACGCATGCCAATGGAATTCCTGCGCCAAGTTATCAAAAGTTTTTCGCTTGCTTTGAAGATGAGTTTGATTTGAAGTCCATTGCAATGATCGGAATGGATCCTCAATATCCGATTACCCATGATTGGCGTTATTTGGTTGACCAAATTATTAATGATATTGAACAGAAATTTCATGGAAAAAAGGTTATAGGTCTTGGGCATTCTTTTGGTTCATTACTCACCCTTATGAGTGCCTATAAGCGCCCTGATTTATTTTCACAGTTGGTGATTATGGATCCACCTTTTGTGATTGGTTCAAAGTCACCCATGTTTGAGATTGCAAAAAAATTAAAACTTAAGTCAATCGACCGGTTTACACCGGCAGGTATCACCTTGAAACGTACAGATCACTGGGAAAATCGTGAGCAAGCCTATGCTTCAATGCGGCATAACTCATTATTTAAACATTTTGATGAAAGGTGTTTTCAGGATTTTTTAGCCTGTGGTTTGCAACAGGATGTTAAACGTGGGGGAGTGACGTTGGCTGTACCTAAAATAGTTGAAGCGGAAATTTTTAGAACGGTGCCTGCATGGTGGTGGCGTACCCCAAGAAAAGCCCCAGCTGTGCCTGTACATTTAATGAGTGCGCAGAATAGCCCCTTTTACAAGCAAGGTTTTCCGCAAGCGATGCAAAAGATTTATCGGATTAATTATAGTTTAATGCAAGGCGGACATATGTTCCCATTGGAACAGCCCGAAAAAACAGCTGAACTGGTTAAATATATTATTGCTCAGCAGAAAGGTATTTAAACAATATTTAAGGATTCAATGCATCAGAATTGAGCCCTTAAATATTTGAGCATTAGCGAATTTGTGCTACATCCAGATGACGTGCACCTTCTAAAATCATGCGAATCATAATCATGGTTTGTTCTGCAATTTCTTTGCGTTCAGTCATTGGCATATCAATCACAGTCGCACCCATATTGAACACCAATTGGGTAATGGCTTTTGCCACAATGTCAGGATGAAACAGTTTGCTGTGATTAAGGCGTTCCAAGCGAATCAGATCATCTTGTAATTCTTGTTGAAAATAGTTTAACTGGCGCTCAACCGCTAATTTATAGGAAGTAGAACCGGTATAAGCTTCACGAAGTAATAAGCTTAAATTTCCTTCATCTGCATCTAACTGTTCAATGAAGACTTCCACTGAACTGCGAATAATACTGCTTTGTTTGGACGCTTTTAAGCGTGCCTGATGCAAAATTTGACGTAGTACGTTCCCTGAACGATCAATCAGTTCAATTGCAAGTTCATCTATATCTTTGAAATGTCTGTAAAAACTGTTAGGTGCAATTCCAGCTTCACGGGCAACTTCACGCAGGCTTAAGGATGAAATACTTTTTTGAGGACCAATTAAATTGAGGGCAGCTTGAAACAGTTCTTCTTTGGTAATTGTTGCTTTTCGACCAACCGTACGGACTATAACAAGCTCATGAGCAAGACTTTGTGTAGCAGTTGTGACATCAATATTTTTTTTGATTGAAGACTGATTCATATTTTTCAAAGGATTAGAGACACCAAGGCATTATAGCGGTTGCTTGCCCGCTTGGGAAATGAATAGAAACAATACGAATATATATACAAATATATATACATGTGTATAATAATTAAAATTCAATCGCGTGGTGCTTACTATGCATGTGTTAGAAAAAACCAAATCTCCCTTGGTTTCTCTTGCTGAAACTGTTATTGATCAGCATGCAGCAAACTTTTGGCTGCAAAAATTTAACTCGCTTTGGTCATTTAACCAGGCACTGGGGAAAATTGTTCAAAAAGAAAGTTCTGCTCAAAATATGGTGAGCTTAACCATTCAGTTCAATCGTCATTTTGAGGTTGGACAAGCCGGGCAGCATCATCCGATCTTTGTAGAGGTGGATGGCATTCGCTATGAACGCAGCTATAGTTTGACTCAACTTGATTCACAACGTGTTTTGTTGACGGTTAAAAAAGTCGATCAAGGTAAAGTCAGCTCTTGGTTGGTTGAACAGTCGAAAGTCGGCGATGTCCTTGAATTTGGACAGCCTTATGGCGATATGCTGTTGCCTGAACAGGCGCAAGCGATGCTATTGCTTGCTGCGGGTAGCGGTATTACCCCGATGTTAAGTTTGCTCGAAGCACTCTCTAAAACAGATCGAATGACTCAAGCACCAATTCAGTTGTTGTATTGGGTGAGAGAATATGCAGATGTTGCTTTTATAATACGTTTAGAGCAGCTTGCTGAACAATATCCAAACTTTGCATTTCAGGTTTTTTATACCCAAGAAGCCGATGCCGGTGAGCGCCTAAATCAGGCTCATGCTGCATTAGTGGAAAATATTGAAAATAGCGTGGTGTATGCGTGTGGTCCATCTGGATTTGTAACACAAGCTGAACAGTTATTTGCACATGCGCAAAGTTTTAAAAGTGAAGCTTTCAGCATGACACCTGTCGAGAGTTCTGAAACCGGCTTTGTGAATGTGACTTTATTGAAATCGAAAAAGGTGCTTGCTATTCCAAAGGGCCAGTCAATTTTAGCCAGCCTTGAACAGCAGAATATAAAACCCGTCCATGGTTGCCGAATGGGGATCTGTAATAAATGTGTCTGCAATAAAGTTGAAGGTTCAACCAAAAACTTGGTGAATGGCGGACAAAATTCAGAACCTGGTAATGTATTAAAAATTTGTATCAATTCAGCACAGTCTGATCTTGTTATTGATTTATAAGTGAGTCAAATATAATGAATATGCCCGTAAAAATAGAATATTTTAAAAATCCTAAAAATGGTGAACTTACTCAATCTCAGTTAGATGGATTGGCACGTGAGTTAGATGCCATTAAACAAGAAGTGTTAAATGATATTGGTGAAAAGGACGCGAAATATATTCGCCGTGTTTATTCAACCATTCGTTATTCATCAATCGCGGGTCGTGCCTGTTTGTTTGCAGGTTGGTTTCCGCCAGCTTGGCTTTTAGGTACAGCTTTACTTGGTTTTTCTAAAATTATGGAAAACATGGAACTCGGTCATAATGTCATGCATGGTCAATATGACTGGATGAATGATCCAAAATTCCATGGTCCAAGTTATGAGTGGGATATTGTTGGCACAGCGGATAACTGGCGTCAAACCCATAACTATAAACATCATACCTATACCAATATTAAGGGGATGGATGATGATATCGGTTATGGATTGCTTCGACTTTTCCCGGAACAACGTTGGAAATCCGGCTATCTTTTACAACCGATTTATGCAATTCCATTTTGCTTATTGTTTCAATGGGGCGTAGCGATTCAAAATCTTGAAATTGGTAAAGTCTTGAAAGGGCGCAAAACAAAAGAACAATTGAAACAAGAATGGCGTCCGATGCAGCGCAAAATCACTAAACAATTGTTTAAAGATTATGTGTTCTTTCCACTTATTGCCGGTCCGGCAGCTTTACCTGTTTTAGCTGGTAACCTCGTGGCGAATGGTATGCGTAATATTTGGACTTTTAGTATTATTTTCTGTGGTCACTTCACTAAAGATGTCGAAGTCTTCCCGAAATCTGTACTTCAAAATGAAAGTCGCGGACATTGGTATATGCGTCAGATCCGTGGTTCATCTAATTTAACCGGTTCAGAAGCTTTTCATATTTTAACCGGCCATTTGAGTCATCAAATTGAACATCATTTATATCCAGATGTTCCAGCACGTCGCTATCGTAAAATGGCGCCAAAAGTACAAGCTGTATGTGAAAAGTATGGTTTGAACTACAATAATGCAAGTCTCATCAAACAGTATGGCAGCGTAATTAAACGTATTGCTAAATACGCTTTTCCATTCAAGAAATAAATAAAAGCAGATATAAAAAAACCACTTCGATTGAAGTGGTTTTTTTATAATGGATATGCGCGCGTAAGGTTTTAATTAAATTCATGTAATTGCCTTGTTTTGCAGTTCTTAGCACGCTTTCAATTTCCTGCTCACTCTACTGCTGTTTGCTGGCATGTCCAGTAAACAAGGCTAACAAGGCTAACAAGGCCATTGGATTTTCGCCAAAGCGTATCTGTAGGCCATTTAATAATTTTGGTGGATTAAATAAATTCATGAAATAAATACCCTGATTTATTAATTATCATGTGTTTATAAGAATAAATTACCTTAAAAAAATCAGAGTTGTTATTTTGTTAAACTATTTTTTATATTGCAAAAACATTGATTTAGTTTTATTTTTTATTAAATTTTCTTCATTTTATTGACTGGCGAGATAAGCTATATGAGTTGGAAAGTTTATAGTTTTTAAATTGCAATTTGAATATTGTTTGGTAATGGCGGAAGTGTTTTATTGACACCAATCATATAGGCATGATGTGCAAGAGCCAGCATTTCTTTATCTTCACGACTGTTGCCATAAGCATAAATCACGGAATAATGAGCTAAAGAATATTTTTCTAAAATGCGCTGCCTTTTTTGTTCCGAACTACAGTCTGGAGTCGTGTATTGTCCAGTATAAGTATTATTTATTTGTTCAGTCTGGGTACAAATTAAATTAATATTCAATAAGCTACAGACAGGTTGCAGATAGACATCAACTGATGCTGAAACCAAGACAACTTCATCGCCTAAAGCTTGATGCTGTTTAAGTTGTTTCAGCAAGGACGGATTTAACTGAGATACTAAATTGTTCGCATAGCCCTGAGCAATTTGCTGTAATTCTAAAGCATCTGCATTGCTGAACATGGCACGAAATAATTTAGAACGCATGGCATGCGCAGGGTAAGCATTTAAATAATAGGCTTGAATCCAGGGCAGAATTTTAATGCCCTGTTTAATGATATGACGTTTGGACAAAGCATAAAAGATAAACCCCGTGAAACTGTCTTTTTTACACAGGGTTCCATCAAAATCGAAGAGCGCTAAATTTTTATTCTTTTTGCTCGTTGCATACATGATTGATATCTTCCATTTACGCGTGTGGCAAACCAGTTGGTATTATATTCACGGCTTAGTTTAGGACCAGAAATGACCACTTCAGGCATAATCGCATACATAGGATCTTTGCCTGTTTTTTCATGGTAGAGCTTGGTTACAGCACGATAGGTAGCAGTATCTTCAAAACCTTTATCTTTCTCTTTTTTCAAGTCAGAACGAATTTGTCGTGGTGTGACCAATATATTGTTGGCTGCAAAAACACTAATCAGTTCGCGTTCAGACTGGCTGCCAGCAGAACGGATTGAACCTTCTTTAGTGTAAAGCAATAAGTCGCCATCCAAGTCTAATTCAGCTGCCGTTAAATCATTCAGCATGCTTTGAAAAGCGGCGTTGCGACTTGAATACATGCCAGAGTTATAATCTGCAAATCGATAAATGGCTTTAGCGTAATCGGCAGGGTACATCATTAAACGATGAATCCCGTAATACAAACCACCGTATTGACTATATAAGTCGGTACGTAATTCGGCAATATTGCCGCCTTGACGTTTATGTTCTTTGGCATAACCAATATGAACTTGCATTGAACCCAATGTAGTAATTGGATTTAATTTTTCACCAATATCCTGTCCAACCAGTTTAGCAGCGCCTGTTAATGCGCTGACATGATAATGCTTTGACATATAGGCAAAAATTTCACGATATAACTCATCTAATTCCCGTTCAGTTTTTACCCGACGCATTTGACTTAAATAGTTATCTTCAGGGCTTGGCTGATTTTTTAAGACTTCCTGGAAATAGCCTGCAACTGTTCCGCCAATCGCATCACCTAATTTATCTTTAAATTTTTCAGCTAAACGGTCTTGAACTTCTTTAACCGCTTTTTGACCTAAACCGGGAACTTGCGGATCGGCAACAAAGTTAGACTCTTGATCGACGACAGCCACAATACTACAAATATTTTCCTTGGTTTGGGGAATGTCGAGCTGGTCTGTAATACTGTAAATATCTTTGGCCCATGAACTACGATTATTGACACGTGTCGGAATAAGACGCTTGATTTGATCTTCTTCTAAAGTTGGTTCGTTATTTTTTGACCACCAGGAATTATCTCCACATGCCACTAAACTAAGAGACAAAGCTAGGATACTCAAGGATTTAACATGAGAGGAAAGAAAATGAGTTTTTTTCATAATGATGAAAACATATTCCAAAAGGATGAGCCAATACAGCAGATGCAGTATACTATGCCGGTCGAAAAAGTGATGAATTTATATGTATATTGGTCCATATCAGCTGTCAAATAATTTAATTGTTGCTCCGATGGCAGGTGTTACGGATCGTCCATTTCGGACGTTATGTAAGTATTTTGGCGCAGGACATGCCGTTAGTGAAATGATGACCTCAGACCAGACCTTACGCATGAGTAAGAAAAGTTTGTACCGTGCCAATTTTGATGGTGAACTTGCGCCGATATCTGCACAAATTGCAGGTTCCGATCCATTCGATCTTGCCGAAGCAGCACGTTATCAAGTCGCAAATGGCGCACAAATTGTTGATATCAACATGGGCTGTCCCGCCAAAAAAGTCTGTAATAAACTGGCAGGTTCTGCATTATTAAAAGATGAAGATCTGGTTGCACGTATTTTAGATACGGTCGTGGCTGCTGTGGATGTGCCGGTGACTTTAAAAACCCGTTTGGGTTATTTAAATGGTCATGAAAATATTATGCGGGTGGCAAAACGTGCGGAAGAGGCGGGTATCGCTGCATTGGCATTGCATGGTCGGACCCGTGAAGATATGTATTTAAATACTGCACGCTATAGTTTGATTAAAGAAGTCAAACAGATGTTGAATATTCCTGTGATTGCCAATGGCGATATCGACAGTCCTGAAAAAGCCAAATATGTACTCGATTACACGGGTGCAGATGCCTTGATGATTGGACGTGCTGCACAAGGCCGACCGTGGATTTTCCGTGAAATTTCCCACTATTTAGCCACTGGAAAGCATTTAGCTGCACCGAATATTCAGGAAGTGAAAGATGTACTATTAGGACATTTATCTGAACTGTATGACTTCTATGGGGAATATTCGGGTTGTCGTATTTCACGTAAACATATTGCCTGGTATACCAGGGGATTACGTTCAAGCAATGAATTTCGCCAAAATATGTATAAGGTTGAAAGTACGGCTGAACAGTTCAATGTGGTGGAAGACTATTTTAATCAGCTTCTTGCTCAAGGTGAAATTATGAGTGATGTGCAAGTCGAGCAGGTTAATTTGCTGGAAACCAAATAAGTTCTTTATTTTTGTTTTGATTCATCATTGAAAATATCTCACTACTTTTTTTATTAAAAATAGTTTTTCTCAGGGAGAGTAGTGGACTTTTATAGTATTCTAATTATTTTAGAACAATACTTTTATAATAATAATCCAAGAATTACAGAACACAACATCTCATCACTTAATCGGGACAGTTATGAAACATAGCTTACTCATATTTGATCTATGCTAATTTTGATCAGCTCAATAAGCCGACTTTTAAAATATTTTATCAACTTATAAAGCTATTGGTCTATAGATCTATAGAAAGACATAAGGAGAAAGAAAATGGTAAATACCAATCGGCCAGTTTCAGATATTAATCCTGCAGCTCCAACAGAACTGTCTCCAGAACGGGGTGATGCACTTAATAGCAATTCCCTAAAATCTAGTCCACCCACGGATGATAGTAGTGCGCGTTCTGACCTGAATTCGCCCGCGACTGAAAGTCATCGTGTACCCGATATGACCGAAGCTGGAGATCATCTGGCTGCGACCAGTGCCGGTACTTTAGGTGGCGCAGCTGTAGGGGCTGCACTAGGTATGGTCGGTGGGCCCCCGGGCGCGGTAGTTGGCGGCCTTATCGGTGGCATTGTTGGCGGAATTGCTGGTAATGACATCGCACAAAAGGCTAATCCTGAAGAGGAAGATACTTACTGGCGCGAGCAACATCAAGCCAGACCCTACTTTCATGAAACACGTACCACACATCACGATTTAGATTATGATCGGGATTATCGTGGCGCATATGAGGTCGGATATAAAAATCGTCCTCTTTTTGACAGCGATACCCATTTTGAACAGGTAGAGCCGGAGCTACAAAGTCAATGGGAAGGTAGCAAAGGACAATCCCGTCTGAATTGGGAGCAGGCAAAATATGCGGCTAAAGATGCGTGGCTACGTGCTCATCGCTAATCTTTTGCTCATACATTATTAAATTAAAAAAACCTCTCTTTTTGAGAGGTTTTTTATGACTTTTTAATTGGTTTAGGGCAGAGAATTAGTGTTGGATCATCTCTAAGACCAGTTGGTTAATTAAATCAGCAGCTTCCATTTCTCGAATTTGAGCCACATTGGTCCCTGCCCAAAATGCACCAAAACCATGATCGCCTTGTGCTGTTGCTGCGGCATTCAGTTGTTTACCCAGATCATAGCAGTACGGATAGGTCGCTACAGCAGGTCGTTCGGGACGATCGATTTGAGTATGCCAGTGATTAATTAAACCACGTGCAGGACGGCCCGAAATACTTGCGCTAATTTGAGTAATCGGTTTGCTAAACAGGGCTTTTCGATATGCAGCATTTGCATTGGAACTTTTACATTGTACGAAGGCTGTTCCTAGCTGAACGGCTGCTGCACCTAGTTTCATTAATAACTGGGCTTGTTGTCCATTCATAATACCACCTGCTGCAACAATAGGCAGGCTACAGTATTGTTTAAGTAATTGAACTAAATCAGATGTTTTAACAGCGCTGTCAAATGTGTTGTTGAAGATACCGCGATGTCCACCTGCCTCAATCCCTTGCGCAATAATGACATCAATACCTGCAGCTTCAATTTCTAGGGCTTCAGCCAGATTGGTGGCAGAAACCATAGTGATAATACCAGCAGCTTTCAAAGCCTGAATTTGATGAGGGTGTGGAATACCAAAATGAAAACTGACCGCTTTAGGCTTAGTTTCCAAAACTAAGTTTAAATAGTCGTCATTATCTAAAAAGCTGGGATAAATACATTTTAATTCTGTTGAGGGAACAGCATGATACTTCTCAAATTGAGGCGCTAAATATTGAATCCATTGCTGTGCAATCTCGTGGTCTAATTCTAAACTTTGATGGCAAAAGAAATTCACCTGGAAAGGTTGATGGGTCAGTACCTGAGTCTCTAGAACTTGGTGACGTGCAGCTTCAACTGTGCTGGCTCCTAAGCCGAGTGAACCCAAACCTCCTTGATTAGATACTTCAGCAGCCAGTTTTGGGGTAGAAACACCCGCCATTGGGGCAAGGAAAATAGGATGTTTAATCTCGAGTTGTTGTAATAAAGTCATATTTAGTTCCTCCTCATCCGTATTACTTTGCCCAAGCCCTGAAAATTAAGCAAATAATATTCGTTATTTCCTGGCGAAATAAAAAAAGGATTTTTAGTTCCTGAATTAAAAAACAAAACGTCATCCTTTGTCGCGTCCAAGATCAGTACACACCGCGTTATAAAATTAAAATTTATAATGTGTTTTTATCGTCAAATGTTGCCTGCTCATGTCTGAACGGATCCGTGAAAAACTGCAAATTTTAGCCGATGCTGCCAAGTATGATGTGTCGTGTTCTTCAAGTGGCAGTAATCGTAAAAACAAAGATAAAGGTCTGGGCAATACCGGTTCCGGAATTTGTCACAGCTATACCGAAGATGGTCGTTGTGTATCCTTACTAAAAATTTTGTTTTCCAATGTCTGTATTTTTGACTGCTCTTATTGTGTATCGCGACGCTCCAATGATGTAAAACGAGCCGCATTTACTGTACAGGAAGTGGTTGATTTGACCATGAATTTTTATCGCCGTAATTATATTGAAGGCTTGTTTTTAAGTTCCGGTATTTTTAAATCGGCAGATTACACTATGGAACGTATGCTGCAGGTGGTGAAAAAATTACGCCTGGAAGAAAATTTTAATGGCTATATTCATCTAAAAACTATCCCCGGTGCATCACAGGATATTATTACCGAAGCCGGTTTATATGTAGACCGGATGAGTATTAATTTAGAAATGCCAACTGAAGCAGGTTTACAAAAATTTGCGCCCGAAAAAAACCATGCAGAAGTGCAAAAAGATTTAGCTCTTGTGCGCGACCGGTTAATTCAATTTAAAGATGAACGCAAGCTCATACGCTCCGTTCCCAAGTTTGTACCGGCAGGGCAAACTACACAAATGGTCGTGGGGGCATATAGTGAAACCGATCAGGATATTATTTTAATGGCAGATCGTCATTACAAGGAATTTAATCTGAAACGTGTGTATTACTCCGGTTATATCCCGATTAATGAGCAGGAAAAATCCTTACCGGCGATTGGTTCCGCACCGCCTTTACTCAGAGAAAACCGTTTATACCAAAGTGACTGGTTAATGCGTTTTTATGGTTTTGATGCGACAGAACTGGTTGATGAAAAACATCCGAATCTGGATTTGGATGTTGATCCCAAGCTGAGTTGGGCCTTGCGTCATCCGGAGCAATTCCCGGTCGATTTGAACCACGCGGAGTATCGAATGATTTTACGTGTACCGGGTATTGGAGTGCGTTCTGCTAAAAAAATTGTCCAAGCACGTCGCTTTGGTAAAATTCATATTGATCAACTCAAACGTATTGGGGTGGCGTATAACCGGGCGCAATATTTTATTCGTTGTGCAGATACGCCTAAATTTGTTAAAGAACAATTACCCAGCCAGATTCGTCATCAGATTTTACAGTCGGGACAGTCAAAATATACTCAGCAACTTTCCCCGCAATTAGGCTTTGGCTTCTGATGGCGACCTATGGCTTCGATGGCAGTATGACCGGCTTACTCAGTTGTGTATTTCGCGCATTTCAATTTAAAGAGTTTCAGGTCAATGTCACCAGTGATGGGCATGCCCAAAATGAACTATTTGATAATTTTATTCAGGTCGCTTCAAATGATGAGCAGGCACAGCGTGTCTGGCAAGGACTAAAGCAAAAAACATCGAGTCAGAGTCAGCGCAATTTCTACTATACTTTTCTATCCGAAAATCAAACTGCTTATCAGCACTTATTTAATTATTGCCTGTATATTTTTCAGCATAAATATAAGGTCGATGAAAATTATGGACATCCCGATGTTTTGGCCTTAGCACAGTGGACCAAACAGGTGGGGCGTGAAAAGCATCGTATGGAAGCCTTTGTGCGTTTTAAGAAATGTCAGGATGGTTTGTTTTTAAGTCTGGTTCGACCAGATTTTAACGTTCTGCCATTGATTGAACGACATTTTAAAGCGCGTTATCAGGATCAGAGCTGGCTAATTTATGATGAAAAGCGTAAGTATGGTATTTATTACGATTTGCAGCAGGTGCATCAAATTGAAATGAATGCCAAGGAGATCGATGCCAAGCTCGCTACTGGTTTTAGTCAATCCTTTACTGTAGAACTGGATGAGCAAGAATGGCTTTATGATCAGCTATGGAAAGACTATTTTCATAGTGTAAATATCCAAGCACGACAAAATATGAAATTGCATATTCAATATGTACCGAAACGGTATTGGCGCTATATGAATGAAAAGTCAATTTAACTGGATATTTCAGGCATAATGTTGTGTTGTATAATGCGACTACTGGGCAAGTGATGATGAAGCCGTTAATTTTTACGATTTTGATTTCAAGTATATTACTTTCAGCTTGTTCAAGCTCTGAACAGCATAAAACACAGATTGATCCTCAACAATACAAAGTGCAAGATGCGGCAAGTTTGCAACAGCGCTTTGAGACTTTAAATCAACAGTTATCTAAGAATTATCAGGCATTTAAAAAAACCAATAATATTGCCTTTTCAGATCAGTCAGTACTGGATGCTAATCAACTCAAGACATTAGATCAGAATGCAGTGAGCCGGACCTCATTAAAGCCGGTGAAGCAGGCCTATTGTGAAATGATGAATGGATATTTTGCAGAGATGTATCATTTGGGCAATCAAAACCTGAATTTAATTGGGCAAGTCCAGTTACCCAATATGCAAGCTGAAGACTTGGAAAAAAGTTTTGCAGATGCCGACCAGTTTTATGATTTTATTTTAAATCGATATACTACCTACCGTCAGGCTCAGGAAATAATGGGCTTTGGCTGTAATTTGAAAGCCGCTTTAAACTAAATACTAAAAAATAGAATGTATTAAAAAGCCCATCAAAAGATGGGCTTTTTAATTTCAGGATTTTAGAATTAACAACCAGTTAGTTTTTCAGGTTGTGGCCGTTCACCGGGAAAGAAAATTGGGCGAAGCTTTACACCAATACTGTTACCAATAAAAGCACAGATCAGCCATAACCAGCCATGTAAACTGCCGGATGCAATACCACTGAAGTAAGCCCCAATGTTACAGCCATACGCCAAACGTGCCCCATAGCCTAATAGTAAACCACCAACAACAGCAGCAATCAGTGAACGTTTTGGAATGTTCAAGTTAGGCGCGAATTTACCGGCCAGACTGGCAGCCAATAATGCTCCCAGCATAATGCCGAAGTTCATCATAGAGGTAATATCGAACCATAATGATTCTGACAAAGCTTTGGCATTACCTGGTTGTTGCCAATAAGCCCAAGAAGCGACATCTACACCGATTAAACTCGCAGATTTAGCCGCCCAAACTGCAAGGGCAGAAGTGACACCCCAGGGGCGACCGGCTAAAGCTAAAGTGGCAAAGTTGAGCAAGGTCAAAATAATCCCGCCCCAGATCAAGGGCCAAGGACCACGTAAAAAGCGTTTTAATCCCTGAGTTTCAGCAACAGGTTCGACTTCAAGTGAACCATGACGTTTTTTCTCAAAATAAATGGTTGCAAATGCAATAGCAGCAAACAGGATAAAACTGACGATTAGCGCAGGGATAACACCCAGGCTTGAAACTATGGAAATGGGTGCAAGGTGTGGCAGATTAAACCACCAATCCAAATGTGTCGTTGCAGTTAAAGAGCCTAAGCAAAAGAAGATCAGGGTCACAATCATACGCGCGCTGCCGCCACCTACTGTGTAGAGTGTACCGGAAGCACAGCCGCCACCCAATTGCATGCCTATACCAAAGATAAAAGCCCCAATCATCACCGACATGGAGACAGGGCTGAGATTACCCTTGACAGGATTGCCAAATAATTCACCTGCGCCTAAAGCCGGGAAGAATAGCAATACAGCAAGACCCAGCATGATCATTTGCGCACGTAAGCCACGACCACGACGTTCTTTAATAAAGACACGCCAGCTGGAAGTAAAACCAAATGAGGCATGATAAAGCGTCATGCCCAAGGCGCCGCCAACGAGGAATAATAAGGCTTGATTCAGCCCAACAACTTGATAGGCACCTAGCGTACCAATAAGCAATAGAAAAAGAGCAACCCAGATCGATAGATTAGATCGATTGGATTTTGCAGCAATCACAGACATGGGAGTATAAAATTAAATAAATGAATATCGATATTTTAATTGATTATTCACCTTTAATATTATCAAAACTGATAGATTATATGATTTTTAATTGAGAATAACTTATTTTATATATCAGTAAAACAAATTAACTAAATGGTTTGAATATTAAAAAGTGAACCAATCCATGCAGAGAAGGTCATGGCAATAATGCCCCAGAGCGTAACACGCAAACTGCCTTTAAGCAGGGATGTGCCGGCAAAATAGCTGGATAATCCGCCCAGTGTAGCTAAAGATAAAATACCAACAATCATGACAGTCATTGCCACATAACGTTCTGGACTGACCAAAATCGAGAACATCGGAAATAATGCACCCAGTGAAAAAGCCAGGGCAGAGGAACCAGCGGCCTGTAAGGGATTGGCTGCTGTATTTGCGTGAATCCCAATTTCATCTCTGGCATGTGCTTGCAAAGCATCATGTGCCGTGAGTTGTAGCGCAACCTCATGTGCAAGTTCAGGCTTTAAACCGCGCATAATATAGATTTGGGCCAATTCTTTAAGCTCATGTTCAGGATTACGTTTAAGTTCGCGAGCCTCCATATGTAAATCTGCTTTTTCAATGTCTACTTGTGACTTCACAGAAATATATTCACCTGCGGCCATAGAGCTTGCGCCTGAAATTAAACCTGCAATACATGTGATCAGTAGGGTTTGCGATGAAGCTCCACTTGCAGCCATACCTATAATGAGGCTGGTGACTGAAATAATCCCATCATTTGCACCCAGTACTGCTGCGCGAAGCCAACCGGTTCTTTGAATATAATGTTTTTCATGATGAAAAGAATATGACATGTAAACATGCTCTTAAAAAATATTGGCACTTCAACCATATAAGAAGTGGAAGGGTAAAATCAAGATTGCTAAAAAATAGAAAAGCTCCTAAAAAGGAGCTTTTCTATTCAATCAATTAAATTATTGTTGGGCTTTTTCTTTAACGTGAGCAGCACCATTTTCTACAGCACCGGCAGTTACTGCAGTCGCCTCTTTGGTTGCTTCTTTCACGTCTTGTGCAGCAGCTTCAGTTTTTGCAGCAGCTTCCTCTCCTGCAGCATCAATTTTAGCTATAGCTTCATCAGTCGCAGCTTCGGTTTTTGCAGCTGCTTCAGCAGTCGCATCAGAAATATCATGACCTGCCTGATCTGCAGCATTTTGCATATGTTCTCCAGTTGTCGCACCAGTCTCAGGCGCTTTGTCTTTATTACAACCAACTAAAGCAACTGTAGCAGCCAGACCTAAAGCAACAAGTAATTTATTCATTTTCATATGTCCTTCTAATTGTTTTACCCATATAAGTGGGATAAAGCGAATATAATCGAAAAGTCTCTTAAATATCGCTCAAAAATTGTTGATTAAATGTAATGTTCGGTGAAAAAAATCAAGTGAAAAAAAAGGCTTATATTTACGGATGGATATAAGCCTATATTTATTTATTCAAATTTAATTGGCTGGATGATGCAATTATTGCCCTGAACGAATGATGTAATCGAAAGCAGATAGGGATGCCTTGGCACCTTCACCGGTGGCAATGATGATCT